>CABTZE010000261.1 GCA_902489215.1 uncultured Brevibacterium sp. | reverse complement strand
GGGGCCCCCCCCCCCCCCCGCCGATGGCCGCTTCGCCGGGCGCGACTTCACCGCTGTTGTCCACGCCGCCGGAGTGAGCGGCGCTCACCTGTCGCGGGATGATGCCCACGGCGCCAATGTCACCGGCACCCGGAATGTGCTTGATGCCTTTCCCCGGACGCGCTTCATCTACCTGTCGTGCGCCGATGTCTACGATCCCCGTCGCGGTTACAAGGACGTGTACGAAGAGCGCGGCCCCGCGGAACTCGACTGCTTCACCACCGAGTACGAACGTTCCAAGGTCGAAGCCGAGAACGTCGTCACCCGTCTGCGCCCGGACGCCCTCATTCTGCGTCCCGCCCCCGTCTACGGACCCGGCGACAGGCGCAATTTCCCGTTCCTCAAGTCGCTTGCGACCAAAAAGGGCGTCGTCGAACTTCCCGGCGGCGGCCGCCAGAAAACAGCGCTGGCCAGTTCCGACAATGTGGCCGCCGCCGTGCTCGCCGGCCTGCAGCGTCCAGAGGCCTACGGTCCGATCAATGTGGCCGACCTCGAACCCTATGTGCTGCGTGACGCCATCAACACGTTCATGGCACGCGCGGGGCTCGTGCCGTTCCGCTTCGACGAACGCGCAGCAGACCTCGCCCTCACAACCGCGTGGATGCGCGAAAAGACCGGCCGCAAGCCAAAAGACGGCCTCGATCGCTACGCCGTGCGCAAGCTCTCCCAGTCCCGCTCGCTGAACCTGGGGCGCCTGCACAGGCTCCTGGGAGTCGAGCCGGTTCAGGGGCTTGCCCGCAGCGACAGCTGAACCGCACCCCCACCCTCAGCCCAAACCCGGAACGAGCCCAACACCTGGAACAAAGCCGGGCAGGCACCTCGTGCCCCCGACACCTTGCACCCAGCCGCCTCGGACCCTGTCCTTCCACCGGCGTGAGACACACTGACGCAGGTCACACCGCACGTCGTATCATGAGGCGAATCAATCGTCTGGCGCTGCGGCACTGAGAGCCCGGCGCTCTTCCCCGGAAGGACATCGTGGCTGAACTCAAAAAGTCGCTCGGTCTTTTCCAGCTTCTGGCGTTCGGCGTGGCCGGCGTCATCGGAACCAGCTGGATCTACACCAACTCGAAGCTCATGGACGCCTACGGCGCCGGCGGTATGGTCTTCGGCCTGCTGCTCGGCGTTCTGCTGGCCTCTTTTGTCGCCCTGGCCTATTCAGAGCTGACCTCGGCTTTTCCCCGCGCCGGCGGTGAGGTCGTCTTCTCCTACACCACGATGGGCCGCGGCCCGGCCTTCTTCACCGGCTGGATGCTGTTGGGCGCCTACGTGTCGTCCCTGGCGTTCTACGTCACGGCTTTCGGCTTCCTGCTGAGCAACTTCGTGCCGGCCATGAAGACGATGCCGCTGTACACCATCAACGGCGAAACCGTGTACCTGCCGGTGCTGGCAGTCGGCGTCATCCTCACCCTTCTCATGTTTGCGCTCAACTGGTTCGGCGTTGAGATCGGCGGGCGCGTGCAG
>CABTZE010000260.1 GCA_902489215.1 uncultured Brevibacterium sp. | reverse complement strand
GGGATATAGCTAAAGGTTAGACCCTACGTCTCCCAACCTGATAGTGCGGGTTCGATCCCCATCATCCCCTCGGTTAAAATCTGGGGACACTGTTTGCGCAGTGTCCCGAGATTTTTTGTGTGCACGGTAGGCACGCGGGATCGCAGTTGTCGAGGTGGTGTTCATCACGTTGTATACCGTTCAGTACACTGCCGGTCATGCACATTGAGAACAAACCGCAGGGCCCTACCGCGGTGAAACGAAAAGCGGTATCCCGAACGGCTGCCCGGCCGACATTCTTTGAAGTCCTCCCGCCCTCGGTATTGGCTGCGGTCGGCGGCCTGACCGCCGTGTGGCTTCTGGGTCAGGTGACGGGCCACCCGATCAATGCGGTCGTGTTCGCAATTCTGGTCATGGTGACCCTGTGCCTTGTGAAGGTCCCGGTCATCATCGCGCTGCTGTCATCAGCCATTCTCGGTGGCCTGCAGGCTGGCTTGACCATGGAGGAGACGCTCGCGGGCTTCAACGACAACCTGCTCTCCGGTGCTCAGGTAGGACTGACCTACGTCATGATCGGCGCCCTCGCGGTGGCACTGTCTCGGTCCGGTCTCCTTGAGCTCTTCGCTCAGTGGATTGCAAAGAAGACCACCGCAGATGAGCGCGCAATGAGTCAGGGCGCAAAATGGGGGCTTTTCGGCCTGTTCGCCGGTGCTGCGGTGCTCAGCCAGAACCTCGTTCCCGTGCACATCGCCTTCATCCCCATCCTGCTCCCGCCGCTCTTGGGCGTTCTCAACCGCCTGCGCATTGACCGCCGTGCCGTCGCAGTTGTGCTCGCTTGCTCCATGAGCGCCAGCTATCTTCTGCTGCCCACGGGCTTCGGTGCCATCTACCTCAATGAAATTCTGCTGACCAACGTCAATGAGTTCGGCGGCCCGCGGGGGCTGACAGCAACCCCCGACATGGCGTGGAAAGCGATGTTCTGGCCCGTCATGGGTCTGGTCGCGGGAATGCTGACCGCTGTTCTCTTCAGCTACCGCAAACCTCGGGACTACCCTCAGACACAGCAGACAGACCGGCTTTCTGCTGCGCGGGGGAGCGCTGGATCTGAGAATGCAGTGTCTCTTCACCCGTTCCAGCTGATGATGACGCTCGTTGCCCTAGCCGCGGCCCTCGTCTTCCAGATTGCATTCGACTCGCTGCTCGTGGGTGGGATGATCGGCTTTCTCATCTTGACTCTCGCCGGCGTATTCCGGTGGAGGGAACAAGACGATGTCTTCACCCAGGGTGTGCTCATGATGAGCCACATCGCAATCATCATCACGGTTGCCTCCGGTTTTGCCGGTCTGCTGAACGCAACCGGCGAGATCGACCCGCTCATTGCCGCAGTCGGCGGGTTCATCGGCGACAACACGGCACTCGGAGTTTTCCTCATGTTGTTCGTGGGCCTTTTCATCACGATCGGCTTCGGCGATTCGTTCGCCAGCGTGCCGATCCTCGCCCCGATCTACATTCCGCTGGCACTGGAAATGGGTCTTGACCCG
>CABTZE010000259.1 GCA_902489215.1 uncultured Brevibacterium sp. | reverse complement strand
GGGGGGGGGCCGTTGTGCTTGGTACACTCGACAGTGTCCAATCCCGCATTCTGCCGGTGATCGACAGTGGCCTCCGCAACAGAGAGCGTGCGTGGGCTTCGATCGAGCACCGGGTGCGGGGACGCATACAGTCATCCCCTATGAACGGAGACTCTTTTGGGTATTCACCCTTATTCCTCAGTTGCCCACATTGACAACGGGCGCTTCGGTTCGCACACGGTGCGCTTCGAAACGGGCCGTTTGGCCAAGCAGGCCAGCGGTTCGGCCGTTGCCTACCTCGACGACGACACCATGCTGCTGTCGACCACGACCGCCAGCAAGAACCCGCGCGAAGGCTTTGACTTCTTCCCGCTGACCGTTGACGTCGAAGAGCGCCAGTACGCCGCCGGCAAGATCCCCGGTTCGTTCTTCCGCCGTGAAGGCCGTCCCACCACCGACGCGATCCTCGCGTGCCGTCTGATTGACCGCCCTTTGCGCCCGTCCTTCGTCAAGGGCCTGCGCAACGAAGTCCAGGTGGTCGTTACGGTCATGTCGATCAACCCCGACCACATCTACGACACCCTGGCCATCAACGCGGCCTCCATGTCCACCCAGCTGGGCGGCCTGCCGTTCTCCGGCCCCATCGGCGGTGTGCGCATCGCGCTCATCGAAGACCAGTGGGTTGCGTTCCCCAACCACTCTCAGCTGAAGGACGCTGTCTTCAACATGGCTGTTGCCGGTCGCGTGGTCGACGGTGACGTGGCCATCATGATGGTTGAAGCCGAGGCCGGCGAACAGGCGTGGGACCTCATCAAGGCCGGTGGCCAGAAGCCCACGGAAGAAGTTGTGGCAGCCGGTCTGGAAGCCGCTAAGCCCTTCATCCGCGAACTTGTTCGCGCACAGGAAGAACTCGCTGAAAAGGCCGCCAAGCCGGTTGCCGAGTTCCCCATCTTCAAGGCCTACGAAGACGACGTCTACGACGCTGTGAAGGAAGCCGCCTTCGACAAGCAGGCCAAGAACTTCCAGATCGCCGACAAGCAGGAGCGCGAAGCCGCAGCTGACGCTCTGCTGTACGACCTCTACGAACAGCTGGGCGAAAAGTTCGAAGGCCGCGAAGCTGAAATCGCAGGCGCCCTCAACGCGATTACGAAGGACATCATCCGCCAGCGCATCCTCACCGAACAGGTGCGCATCGACGGTCGTGGTCTGAAGGACATCCGTCCGCTGTCGGCCAATGTTGATGTTCTGCCCCGCGTGCACGGCTCGGCTCTGTTCGAGCGCGGCGAAACCCAGATCCTCGGCGTTTCGACCCTCAACATGCTCAAGATGGAGCAGCAGATCGACTCGCTGGCGCCGGAAACCTCCAAGCGCTACATGCACCACTACAACTTCCCGCCGTACTCGACCGGTGAAACCGGCCGCGTGGGAAGCCCCAAGCGCCGCGAAATCGGCCATGGTGCCCTTGCCGAGCGCGCGCTCGTGCCGGTCCTGCCCAGCCGTGAAGAATTCCCCTACGCCATCCGCCAGGTGTCGGAGGCCCTCGGCTCGAACGGCTCC
>CABTZE010000258.1 GCA_902489215.1 uncultured Brevibacterium sp. | reverse complement strand
CGCTGAGAACGGCGGGGGTGATGCCGATGCCGGCGACCAAACCGGCGGCGAGGACTGCGGGGGCAAGGCGAGTGAGCTTCACGGATGAACTTTCTGCAGGCCGAAATCGAACCTATTCACCGTCGTACTTGCCGGTGAACTCACTGTTTCGCCGAAGATAAAACTGCGTGAACGGGGAGGGTGCGCAGCTGTGTCGGGACGCTTCGGGGAGCGCGTCGGGCACCGCGTCGAGCCGTTCTCACGCTTTAATGCAGATTTACGCGCTGATGCGCTGCAATAAAGCGTGAATCTGCATTACTGCGTGGAGCTGAGATCGCTGATCGAGTTGTATGCGCCGGCCGCCGCAATTTCCTCGGCTGAGAACTCCGACGGTTCGAGGTCGTAGCCCCGCGCATATTCCGCCAGAAAGGCCTGCTCGACCGCATCGACAGTGACGTTCGGATGGATTTCGCTGATCGACCCGCCGGTCGCGGGATCCCAGTCGACCCTGAGTGCCGCCTCGACATCCGTCAGCACGGATCGGATGGGGTACGGGTCGGTGATGATGACCGACGATGAGAACAGCCATCCCGTCTTCGTCACCCGCTGTGCCGTGCCGATCGCCTTGATCTTTCCGGCAACGTTGACGCTGTGCTCGCCGGGGCAGTACTCGCCGGGGATTTCCCCAAGCCGCGCGTCGATCCCCACTGACTGCAGGGCGCGGACGTACATGTCACCGAACGAGGTGAAGCGCGCCTGAGTGCCCGTGAACATCTGGTCTGCGGGCTCCACGTGGTCGATCACGAGGCTGCCGTGGTGGTAGGCCGCAACTCGTCCTCCCAGTGTGCGCAGGAGCGGAGTGAACCCGGCTTCGCGTGCCTTGACCACTGCGTTGTCGAACCCGGTGAGGAACCTGTCGCGCCCGCCGAACACAACCGTCGGTTCGGGCCGGTAAATGCGCAGCGCACCTGGCCTGCGACCTGCTCGGACCGAATCGAGAAGCACGCGGGCCAAGGACAGCGTGGTCAGCGGATCGTCATGGCCACGAGGCAGAAAGTGGAGTGTCGACACGAAAACACTGTAGCCGGATGGATCTGCCCGGTGTGTGTTCAGCTTCGTGTCAGAGGGCCAACGTAGGCTGGGATGGTCAGGACACAGGAGGTCATCAGATGAGCAATGACAAGAGGCTTTCGGCCAAACAGCCCTTCGGCGGCCCGAACGCAGACACCTCTGACCGGATTGCGGCCATCAGCCCGCAGCGCGGTGTCATCGGGCATGCGGTTCTCGAAGCCGCAACGTGGCTGGCCGTTATGTCCTCGGCTTTGCTCACATACTCGCTGGCCGGTGTCGTGGGCTTTGCATCTTCGGCCCGCGGGGGAGCGCTCGCCGCTGTTGTGCAGCGCGAAGCTGATGGCGATTTCAACCGCAATTTCGCTAACCCCGCGTACTTGGCGGTCATCGTGCTTTTGGGCATCGGCAGTTTCCTGCCGCTCAAGCGGGTTCGCTCGATGGAGTTCTCTCAGCGCACCCTGATCCTGACCATCACGTCCGTGCTGACGGGCATCGCCCTCAT
>CABTZE010000257.1 GCA_902489215.1 uncultured Brevibacterium sp. | reverse complement strand
GAGCGGCCAACTGGGCGCGTTCACTGGAATTGAAGAACGTCGTCAGCTTCGACATCGGCGGCACGAGCACCGACATTGCGCTCATTCGCGACGGCGTGCCGGATGAAACGAACTTCACTGAAATCGATTCGATGCCGCTGCGCCTGCCGAGCGTGGACGTGCACACAATCGGCGCAGGCGGAGGTTCGATCGCCTGGCTCGACTCCGGTGGAAGTCTGCGGGTGGGACCGCACAGCGCCGGGGCCGTTCCCGGCCCCATCAGCTACCGACGAGGTGGAACTGAGCTGACCGTGACGGACGCTCATGCGGTCTTGGGTCGGCTGGGCGGTGAGCTGCTCGGCGGTCGTTTTGAACTCGACATTGATGCCGCACGCGCCCGCATGGAAGAGTTCGGCAAGACGCTGGGACTGTCAGCCGAGGAGTGCGCCGAGGGCATCATCAAGGTCATCACGGCGACCATGGCCCGCGGTGTGCGCAAGGTGTCGGTTGAGCGCGGTGTGGACATCCGGTCGTGCAACCTCATGTCGTTTGGAGGTGCCGGTCCGCTTCACGGTGCTGACCTCGCGGTGGAACTGGGTATGGAATCCGCGGTCATTCCCCCGCACCCGGGCATTGCGTCTGCAGTCGGCATGCTCGATGCCCCCATCCGCCACGACTTCGCCCACCCCGTGCAGGCAAACGAATGGACCAGGCTCGAACCGCTGGAAGCTGCCTTCGGTGACCTGCAGGATCAGGCCCGCCGGGAAATGGAAACCGACGAGTTCGACCGCGAATGGCTGGTCGATGCCCGCTATGTGGGCCAAAGCTATGAGCTGACACTGCCGTTGGAAGACAGCTGGCACGAACAGCGCCGGGCTTTCGACGAAGCTCACGCTGAACGATACGGCTACAGCGATGACGATGCCGCCATGGAAATCATCGTGGTGCGCCTGCGGGCCACCATCGAATCCGAACGAACCCGCGAAGCCCAGGCAAAAGCGGGCACCGGCGCCCCTGAACCCAAGACCACCCGCAAGGTCTACATCGACGGCAGCTGGACCGACGTCGACATATACGACCGTGATGACATCCCGGCCGGCACCTCGATCCCCGGGCCCATCATCATCGACCAGTTCGACACGACAACCTTTGTCCACCCCAGCCTGACGTGCTTCTGCGACGACCGCGGCTTCCTGCACCTGCGCACCCGAAAGAGTGATGACGATGACAAGTGAATCCACACAGCTCAACGCCGTTGAACTTGAGATTGCGCGCAATCGCCTGACCTCGGTGTCAGAGGAGGTGGGTACGGCACTGATCCGCACCTCGTACTCCCCCAACATCAAAGACAGGCGTGACTGTTCAGCTGGCATCTACGATGCGGAAGGCCACCTGATCACGCAGGCAGAGCACATTCCACTGCACCTGGGGCTCATGCCCACGCTCATTGAGAACGCAATCGCAGAATACGGGCTCGACAACATCAAACCCGGTGACGTTCTCATCACCAACAACCCCTACCTGGGCGGTTCGCACCTGCCTGACATGTGCGTCATCACCCCCGCGTTCGAGGGCAGGGTC
>CABTZE010000256.1 GCA_902489215.1 uncultured Brevibacterium sp. | reverse complement strand
GGGCCCGGAAATCGAGGGCATTGCAACGGCCACCATGAACGGCACCCGCTATGCCTTCGTCGGTTCGGAGCGTTCGAACTTCGTCGCCGTGTACAACGTCGACAAACCTGCCAAGCCCGAATTCGTGCAGCTGCTGTTCAGCACCAACGGCCCCGAGGGCATCCTGCCGGTTGAAAACCGCAACATGCTGCTGGTCTCCAGCGAGGTCGACGAAGCTGAGAACGGTGTGCGCTCCGCCGTCAACGTCTACCAGCTGTCCGATAAGAAGGACCCTCAGCCCTCAATCGTGGCTGATAAGTCCGAACTGGGCTTCAGCGCTTTGGGCGCTCTGACCGCCCACCCGACTGACGCAAACACCCTGTACGCCGCATCGGACTCCGCCCTGGCCGAAGGCCGCGTGTACACGGTCGATGTCAGCGACAAGAACGCACCAGCTCGCATCACCGACGAAGGCATAGCGGGTGCCGTTCATGGTGGCCGTTGCAATGCCCTCGATTTCCGGGCCCTTCTTTTCGGCGCGCTTGTTGTTGTGCAGGCCGTGGCGGTTGGCGATGTCTTCAATTGACGAACCTGCATCCCACACGACCTTGCCGCTGCTGTCGAAAACCGACCATCCGCGGCTGCCGCCCTTCCAGTCGCCCTCGTTGGCGGTGGCCAGGTGCTCATCGTCAATCCAGGCAATCGCATCGGGCTCACGCGGCACGCCGTTGAGCGAGTCCGTGGGCTTGATGAGCTTGTCCTTCTTGGCGTCGACGTTCTTAAGGTCAACGCTGCCGGTGCTGAAAACGCTCGTAATTTCGTTGGTGTTCAGGTCGATGATCGCCACACCGTTGTTTTCCTGCAGCGTGACGGCCAGCTGGTTGCGGCTGTTGATCGACACGTACTCAGGTTCGAGGTCCTCAGGAGTGTCAAGACCAGCTTTGGCGACCTTGGGCAGGGGAGTGCCGTCCTCACTGTGGAAGCGAACAGGTTCGGGCTTCCAATCCGAGGCGGGGTCGCCTTCGAGCTTGATCGTCTGGACGAAGCCGGTCGGCAGCTGGGGGAGCCCGCCGTCGCCCTTGTCTTCGTTGCGTTCGTTTTCAATCGCAATTGCGGCGTGCTTGCCGTCGGGGCTGATGGCAATCGAGTCGGGCTGGCCGCCGAGCTCGTACGAGCCGACCTTTTTGCGGTCGCTCAGCTTGATGACGTCAACGCGGCCCTTGGGGTTTTCGTAGTCCTTGCCGGTCTCGCTGATGACGACGAGCACGTATTCGCCGACCACCGCGACCGACGTCGGTTCGTCGCCCTTGTTGCCCAGGGTTGCCAGGCTGACAGTGCCGAGTCCCTTCGGCTTGCCCGCGTCGCTCACATCGAGGAACCCGATGCGCTTGCCTGCAGCGTCGGTGTAGACCATCGTCTTGCCGTCTTCGGAGATGTCGGAGATCTCTGCAACGGTTTCGTCTGCGATGTCTGCGCCTTCGGGGCGGTTTTCGTAGACGGGGTAGGTTGCGGTCCGGGCGAACGAGGCGCCGGAAGCGGCCGTCTGCGCGTTTGCCGGGGTCGTGTCTCCGGATGCGCTGAGAACGGCGGGGGGGGTGCCGTCGATCATATCAACTTCCCAGACTCGATGTTCCG
>CABTZE010000255.1 GCA_902489215.1 uncultured Brevibacterium sp. | reverse complement strand
TTCGAGTTCAAGGTCGAACTTGAGAAGACTGCTGAGTTCGGCAAGGTCGACTTCCGCCTGTTCCGCGATGAGAACCTCAACAACACGTACGACAGCGGCACTGACGAGGACCTGGACAGCTATGTGAACCTCTTTAACGAGGACACCAAGGAATGGTTCAAGGTTCTTCCCGGTTCGCTGCAGAAGCAGGGCCTGCCCGCAGGCAAGTACACGGTGTACATGCGCACTCAGGGGACTGCGCAGGGCTTCGGCGCGATTGTCGATGCCGACGGTAAGCGCCTGCCCTTCGAGACGCTTGAGGGCAAGAATGAAGCCGTGTACATCGATGAAGGCAACGGCAAGCAGACTGGAACGGTCACTGACGAAGGCCAGTTTGTCACCACCACGATCGAGGTGAAGGCCGGGGAGACGGTCGAGGCTCACTATGCGTCGAGCCGCATTGATGCTTCCGCGAAGATCAAGGATGACGGTGTGGAAAGCGTCTACTTCAAGGACGGCGACACGAAGCTGGGTGCGTTCGCTTCGGATGCTGGTTTCTTGGCCTCTGCAAACGCAGAAAAGAAGACCCGTCACTTCTTCACGGAAGACAAGGTGACCCTGGGCGTCAACCTGAAGGACGGCCGTCGGGTTGTCAAGGTCGAGGTGAAGCCGTCGGCTACTCGTGGTGGCGAGACTCGTGTTCTGTACGAAGCCGACGCGTCCGCACCTTCTGCTGAGTCGCAGGCGATGCCTGCCGCTGCACCGGTTGCTTTCGCTGCGGCCCCTGCCGCTGAAGCAGCAGGCGAACAGGAGCCCACAGAGTTCTCGGTTGACCGCAAGGCAATGGGCGATGACTTCGGCCGCTTCGAGTTCGTGGTGACCACGGGACCGAAGGAAGACCCCACCGACGAGCCGACGGATGAGCCGACCGACGACCCGACGGATGAACCAACCCAGGACCCGACGGACGAGCCGACCGACGAACCAACCCAGGATCCAACGGAGGGCGCAACCGACGGTTCGACCGAAGGCGGCTCCGCAGCTCCTGCACCTGGTGAGTCCGATGGCAATGGCAGCACCGGTGGTTCGACCGGCACCAACGGCTCGACCACAGGCAGCGCGTCTGACAGCAGCTCGTCACGGAGTGGTTCACTGCCGCGCACTGGTGTCAGTGTCGGCATGAGCCTGGCTGCGGGTCTGGGACTCATCGCTGTAGGTTCTCTGCTGGTTGCACGCCGTCGCAAAGGCTGAGCGCTGAACGTGTGATCGCAGCTGAATAGAGCACGGTGCGGGCGAGGAACACCTCGCCCGCACCGTGCTTTGTGCCGTCAGCACTCTGTGCTTGTGAGGGCTAAATCCACCCGTTCGCCTTTGCCGTGTGGGCTGCCTCGAAGCGGTTCTCCGCACCGGTCTTCGACATGATGCTGGAAATGTGATTGCGCACTGTGCCGGGGGACAGGTGCAGTGCTTTGGCGATGGTGGAAGCGCTTTTGCCCTGGAAAACCTGCTGACAGACTTCTGTTTCTCTGTCACTGAGCGGGTTTTCCGGCGCCAGCAGACTGTCCCTGGCAAGCGTTGGGTCGATAACGCGCAGCCCGGCGTGCACGCGTCGGATTGCTTCGGCAAGTTCCTCGGGAGGCGTGTCTTTTACCAGGAAGCCGTCCCC
>CABTZE010000254.1 GCA_902489215.1 uncultured Brevibacterium sp. | reverse complement strand
CTAGTCGCTGAAGCGGAATGGATTGACGGCGGAAAGAAGCGCCGGGTCGTTATCATTTTCTCGACCTGCGACGACATCGGCGGTGAGCTTGGAACCGATGGCCGTAAGCAGAATGCCGTGGCGGAAGTAGCCGGTGGACACGGTCAGTCCTGGAGCCACGCGGCCAATCATGGGGACATCGTCCGGGGAACCCGGCCGGGCGCGGGCGGTCATCTCGTAGATTTCGCAGTCTAGAATGCCGGGCACCAGGCGGTATGCGTCGCGGAGTAGCTGGTGGACGCCTTCGGCGGAGACGCCGGTCAGGTCATCTTCACGCGAGGTAGCGCCGAGCACGACGGTGCCGTCAGCACGCGGGACGATATAAACCGGACGCCCCTGAACCACACCGCGAATAGTGCGGTTGACCAGCGGCTGCAGGCGCTCCGGGACACGCAGACGCAGCACATCCCCATAGACCGGGCGCAGTGGCAGATTCAGATTCTCCGGCAGACCGGTGATATCGGCGGTGTTCAACCCCGCAGCCAGAACGACCTCATCGGCGAGGTAATCATTTCCGTCTGCGCCGCGCAGACCGATGGCGCGGTCGGAAGCGTAGATGACCTCTTCCGCGCGGGTGCGGATGACACGGTCTCCCAGGATGGTCAGCAGTGCGTCGGCGAGCAGACGCGGATTGACCTGGTGATCTCCCGGAATATCCACCGCACCCACACAGCCCGGCCCCAGTGCCGGCTCGGCCCGGCGCGCTTCGGTGGCTGTGATGCGGTTGATCTCCATACCCATGTCATGCTGTAGCTCAACGAGCTCGCTGAGTGTCTGTCGGTCGGCGGCATCACCCGCACAAACAAACGTGGAGTTTTCGATGTATCCGACATCGTGGCCCGATTCCTCAGCGATGGCCTGGGCAAAGTCGCGGTAGAGCTTGCCCGACTCAACCATCAGCGGATACAGCGTCGGCTGATCCCACACGACTTCGGCCACCGGCGCCAGCATGCCCGCTGCGGCGAAAGTTGCGCCGGAAACGGGCTCGGCATCGAGGACGGTTACATCGAATCCCTGACGGAGTAGCCTCCATGCCGTCGCCAAGCCGATAACGCCCGCGCCTGCGATAACAACGCTTGACGACGTGTTCCCTGCGCCGCCCTCACTTGTCGAGGCAGCACCCATAGCGGCAGCATTCACTGCCATTCCTCCCTCCGGCGGCATAACCCGCATCAGGTAAAAGCGGTCGGCGTTACTCGCCCTCTCAGCCAGCGGCATCTCGTCGATGCCGAGTACGGCTCCCGCGGAACGTGGTACTCCCCCATCATATGACTTCGGACTCTCCGCCACGACACCGCATCCGCAACCTCGCCTAGCATGGGGACATGAACGCCTCATCAGCTGCCACTCGCACAACACGACGCGCCCTGCTTGCCGACGCCCGCCTGTACCTCTGCACCGACTCGCGCGCATCCCGCGGTGATCTGCGCGAATTCCTGCACGCCTGTTACGAAGGCGGCACCGACATCATCCAGCTGCGCGACAAGAAAGTCGACACTCGCGACGAAATTGCCGCCGTGGAGACCCTCGCCGAGGTCGCCGCTGAACACGGCAAGCTCTTCGCAGTCAATGACCGCGCCGACATTGCCGCGCTGACCGGCGCAGACATCCTGCATGTGGG
>CABTZE010000253.1 GCA_902489215.1 uncultured Brevibacterium sp. | reverse complement strand
CTTCGGCGGTGAATGGGCTGTCGGTGCAGCACTTGTTGCCGAATACGCTCAGCCGGAAAAGCGCGGACGCGTTCTGGCCTTCGTCCAAAGCTGCTACGCCATCGGCTGGGCGGTTTCGGCCCTTGCCTACCTGACGGTGTACTCGCTGTTCCCCGAAGAAGTGGCGTGGCGCTACCTGTTCCTCGTGGGAATTCTGCCGGCGCTGGCCGCCTTCTTCATTCGCCGCGGCACGAAGGACGCCACGGAGCTCCACGGGGACCAACAATCGGCTGCCACTGAGCCCGGCGCCAAGTCCGACAAGAGCTTCGGCAATCTGTTCCGCGACGGTCTGGCGAAAACCACGATTGCCGCTACCCTCCTGGGCATCGGCGTCCAGGGAATCTACTACTCGGTGTTCATCTTCCTTCCCACCTACCTGCAGGAAGAGCGCGGCCTGAGCATTGTCGGCACGGCCGGCTTCACGTGGGTTGCGATTGTCGGTTCGTTCATCGGATACGTGTCCTCCGGGTTCTTCCTCGACTGGATCGGCCGCCGCCCCACATTCCTCATGTTCTTCGTCGGCTCGGCTCTGAGCGTGTCACTGTTCGTCTTCACCCCCGCCGCTCAGCCAGAGCTGGGTATTCCCGTCATCTTCCTGCTGGGCTTCTTTGCATCCGGCCAGGCGGGAGGCACCGGCGCATACCTGGCAGAGCTGTTCCCCACTGAGATCCGAGCAACCGGTCAGGGCTTCGCCTACAACCTGGGTCGCGGACTGGCAGCCTTCGGCCCGCTGACGGTTGGCCTGTCCGCCGAGACCATCGGTTGGGGCAATTCGATCATGCTCATCGCCATCATCGGCGCTGTCACGGGGATCATCGCCCTGTCGCTGCTGCCGGAAACCAAGAACAAGGAAATCGTCGAACTGTGAGTCAAGGAGAGCACATGTCTGCAGGGCTGCACGTTGCCGTTGACACCGGCGGCACTTTCACCGACATCGGCATTCGCAAGGATGACGGAGAACTGTTCGTGTGGAAGGTCCCCTCGACACCGGAAGCACCCAACGAGGCCGTGATTGACGGGATTGTCGGAGGACTTGAGCAGATTGACCGCAGCCCCGAGGAGATCACCCGGTTGGTGCACGGGACGACGGTGGCCACGAACACCGTCCTGACCCGTGAGGGCGGCCGTGTGGGCCTGCTGACGACCCGTGGCTTCCGTGACGTTCTGGCTATTGCCCACCAGGACCGCCCGGCGATCTACGACTACCGACAGACCCGTCCGGCACCTCTTATTTCCGATGACACGATCTTCGAGGTTGACGAAAGGATCGACGCTGACGGCGAAGTTCTGACCGAGCTGGACGAAGCCGCGCTGGAGCAGCTAGCCGAAACCATCGCGAGCGCGGACCTCGATGTGCTCATTGTGTCGTTCATCAACGCCTACGCCAACGGCCAGCACGAACGTGCAGCCGTGAAGCGCCTAACCGAACTGAACGCAGCACCCGTGGTGTCGGCCGCGACCGAGGTTGCCACCGAGATGCGCGAATACGACCGCACCTCGACCGCTGCGATCAACGCCTACGTCCGCCCGAAGGTGTCGACGTACATGGAGAAGCTCGAAGCCGGCATCGAGGACCTCAAAATTCCATCGCGTCTGTGGGTTATGCAGTCCAACGGCGGTCTTCTCAACCCGAAGATGGCCAGCACCCAAAGTGCAAAGACTGTGCTGTCGGGCCTGGCGGGCGGGGTTGTCGGAG
>CABTZE010000252.1 GCA_902489215.1 uncultured Brevibacterium sp. | reverse complement strand
GGCGGCCAGCGCTCGCGGATGTCGCCGCAGACAGGATCGCGGCAGGCAAGCCGATCGCGCCTGCCGCTAGAGCGGACTTGCCTTGTCCGTTCTGCATATAGACAGCAACGATCAACCAGATAGCTGGCATACCCGTGAAATGAACAGAGATCAGCGCGGTTCCGTTGGCGAACGAACGGGTCTTGAACAGGTTCATATCAACCATGGGGGAGCGGCCGCGGCGTTCGTAGGAGCGCTCCCAGAAGACCCACACGACCAACACGATGAGCCCGAGTGGCAACGCCGCCCAGAACCAGGTCGAAGAGCGGGCTTCCATGAACGGCAGCATCACAAGCAGCACGGACAAGCCGAATAGGATGATGCCGACGGGGTCGACGTCGGCTTTGGCGCGGCCCCGCGTGACCTCAACACCATCCGGCTGGACACCGGCAGGCTGATCCGCAGCCGGCACCGGCTCCCACGCTCCCGCAGGGAACCATTTCTTAGACATGAGGATCGCGAAAGCCGCGATCGGAACATTGATGAGGATCGAGGCGCGCCAACCCCAATCAGCGCCGAAGATCTGGATGAGCAGGCCACCCAGGACTGGGCCGATCGCAACCGAGACACCCACCACGGCACCGAAGAGGCCGAACGCACGGCCACGTTTAGCTCCGCTAAAGAACTGCTGGATGAGGCCGATGATCTGCGGGCCCAGAGCGCCAGAACCTAGACCGGTGAGCGCACGGGCAATATTGAGTACGGCAGTGTTCGGCGCGAGCCCGGCCAGAAGCGAGCCGAGACCGAACACCGCCAAGCCGGCCACGAACAACCGGCCACGGCCATACACGTCGCCTGCGCGGCCCGCGGCAACCAGCAGGACACCGAAAGCCAGGGCGTAGCCGGACACAACCCACTGAAGCTGCGAATCATCTGCGCCCAGGGTCGTCTTGATCGACGGGAGAATGACGTTGACAATCGAGACGCTCAGAAGCGTCATAAACATCGGAATCAGCGTCACCGTCAACAGATGCCGCTGGACCGGAGAAAATGCTTGATTATCAGTATTCACGGACAAAGTATGTCACACGGCACACACGGACTAACCGGCATTAAACAGCCGATGCGCCACCCAGTGGGTCGGTTATGACCAAGCTAGGCGACGCATCGGCATCATGCGGCGCATCGGTGTAACGCCCGTGCAAGACTATACGGCCGCGCAGTTAGGAGGCCGCGCAGTTAGGAGGCTTGGACGCTTTCCATCTTCGCGCGAGCCTTCTTAGTACCTGGCTGCTTGTTGATCCGGTATTCGGCGTAGCGTGCAACACCGGACAGGATGAGGCACAAGCCGATGTACATGACAGCGCCGACGATCGCGGCCGGGATCAGCGGGTAGCCGAACGAGATCTGGTTGCCGATGAGCTTCACCTGGTACAGCAGCTCCTGGTACGTAATAACGAAACCAAGCGCGGTGTCCTTGAGTGCCACAACGAGCTGGGAGATGATGACCGGCAGCATCGACTTCACGGCCTGCGGCAGCAAGATCAGGGTCATGACCTGGTACTTACGCATACCGACGGCATACGCGGCTTCCGCTTGCCCCTTCGGCAACGAGACAACACCTGCGCGGATCGCCTCCGCCAGAACCGAACCGTTGTAGGCGGTCAGAGCGATCACGACAGCCGTGAACGGCGTCAGCTTGATGTCGATCGTCGGCAGGCCGTAGTAGAGCAGCATCATGAGGATGAGCAGCGGGATCGCACGGAACGTCTCAACGAGGAACGAGAAGATCGCACGCACCCATGCGTGTTCCG
>CABTZE010000251.1 GCA_902489215.1 uncultured Brevibacterium sp. | reverse complement strand
CGTCACCGGACCGGCGCCTCGTGGTTTTGAGGAGGGTCAGTAGGCCTTCACGCGCTGTTCGACGACCAGGTGCACGAGCGCGAACTGTCCGCTGCGCGTGGCCTGGAACGCCTGTTCAATCGCCTGCGGAACGGCGGTGTCTTCTGTGACTTTGACGCCGAATCCGCCGAAGGCTTGGGCCATGAGGGCGAAATCGGGATTCTTCAGCTGGGTTCCCGATACCCGTTCGGGGTACTGCAGTTCCTGATGGGTCCGTATGGTCCCGTATTCCTGGTTGTCCATGACGATGATGAGCGGCGTCGCCCCGTACTGGGCGGCCGTCGCCATTTCCTGCCCGTTCATGAGGAACTCGCCGTCGCCGGCGATGCACAGCACATCGCGGCCCGGGTACTCGAGGCTTGCGGCCACGGCTGAGGGAACTGAATCCCCCATCGAGCCGTTGCGCGCCGAAATGAGCGAGGCGTACTTCTCTGCCGGGAAGTAGCGGTGAGCCCAGTTGGTGTGTTCGCCCGCACCGAAGGTCACCATCGCATTGTCGCTGAGCAGACCGACGGTGTTCGCCATCGCCGTTGCCATCTTCGCCGGTCCGGCTGACGGTTCTGCCGGAGGCAGGGCCGACCAGTTTTCCTGAATGCTGCGCAGCGAGTCCGTCCACTGCGTCCAGGCGTCGTTTGCAGGAAGATCCATGCGCACGAGGTCGTCGACGAACTTTGCGGGCTTGGCGATGATCTGTCTGGTCACCGGCCCAGAGCGCCCGCGCAGGGATGGGTCGATTGTGACGATGAAGTTGTCCTTGTCCCAGTTCTGCCGTGCAGTGAAGCCGTCGGTGAGAACGTCACCGGGAACAGTTCCAACGAAGATCAGAAGGTCGGATTCATCGAGTACGCGGTGGGTGTAGTCGGGTCTTCCGTAGCCGATGGGTCCGACGTAGCTGGGTGAGCTGAAGGGGACTGTGCCCTGGCACCGCCATTCGGCAGCGGCGGGCAGCTGATGCGCTTCGAGCCATTCGCTGAATTTCTCAGCCGCGCTGTGAGTCCAGTCGTTGCCGCCGAAGACGAACAGCGGGCGCTCTGCCTTCTGCAGGGCCGCTTTGAGGTCCTTCCAGTCATCGACTGTCATTCCGCCGCTTGCCACTGGGATGGGCGGGTGGATGACGGAGGAATGTGGTTGCGTGATGATGTCCTCGGGAAGGCCGACGACAACGGGCCCGGGGCGTCCGGAACTGGCGGCGAACATGGCTTCGGCGACGACTTCCGATGCGCGCTCGGGGTGGTCGAGAACCATGACTCGCTTTGCGCCGGTGTCGAACCACGACTTGGGGTCGAATTCTTGGAAGGCCTCTTTTTCTCGGTGTTCGAAAGGGATGAGACCGACGAACAGCACCATCGCCGTAGAGTCCTGCCACGCGGTGTGCAGGCCGACGTGCGCATTGGCCGCACCCGGACCTCGGGTCACCATCGCAACGCCGGGGGTGTCGGTCAGTTTGCCCATGGCTTCGGCCATGTAGGCCGCACCGCCCTCGTGGCGGGTGACGATCGTGGAGATTGACGAATCGTAGAGCCCGTCAAGCGTGTCGAGGAAGCTTTCACCCGGAACGACGAAGACGCGCTCGACACCGTGGGCTTCAAGTGATTTGACAATCATGTGGCCGGCCGAGAGCGTCCCGTCGGGCAGCGTGGTGGATTTCATTGACAGCTCCTCGTGTGCAAGTGGTTTGGCAAAGTTTAAAAAGGGTTGACCGAATATCCAGATGCTGTCCACAGTGTGGGAATCCGGCCCTGTGGGCGCATGAACTTGCTGATGAGGTGCGGTATGGCCGGGGTGTTGAGCTCGAGGACGCCCGGGCTGCAGGCCG
>CABTZE010000250.1 GCA_902489215.1 uncultured Brevibacterium sp. | reverse complement strand
TGACTGGAGTTCAGACGTGTGCTCTTCCGATCTGCAGGCGCTGAACGCGCCCAGGGCTCGGTTGCAGCATCCGATGCATTCTTCCCGTTCGCAGACGGCCTCCAGGTGCTCATCGACGGCGGTGTCAAGGCTGTCGTTCAGCCCGGCGGTTCGATCCGCGACGAAGAGGTCATTGCCGCAGCCGAAGCCGCGGGCATTTCGATGTACTTCACCGGCACCCGCCACTTCTTCCACTGATCGGCTGTCGCCAGAGCACATATGGCACAGGCCGGCAGAACCCGAACCTCCCGTGCGAGCCGCGCTCGCACGGGAGGGCGCGGGCCCATTTCCAAACGGTGGATCTACTGGAAGCGCCGTTATTCCAACCCGGTGCGGCGTGACTGGGTTCTTCTGTACACGCTGATCGGGATCGCGCTGTCCTGTGCTGGTGCGCTGATGAACGTTCGCGTGGGCGGCATTATGCTCGCCGCGACAATTGCCGCCGTGGGGCTCTTGCGCATCGCGCCGAGCTCCTGGCAGAAAACCTGGGTCAACCGAAGCGCCGTCACCGATGCTGTGACGACGGTGCTTGCCGCAGCCCTCCTGGTTTTTCTGACTTTGACCCTGCCGTCAACCTGACGGCACGGCTCACAGCTTTTCGACCGGCGCGTAGCGCATGAGCAGGCGCTTAGTGCCCTCTGAACCGAAGTCGACCGTCGCGACTGCTTTGTCACCGCTGCCGGAGACTTCGAGAACCGTTCCCACCCCGAAGGAATCGTGGGAGACCTTGTCCCCGGCTTCGACGACAACGGCTTCCCGGTTGGGGCGAATGCGGTTGGGGAAGCCTCGGCCAACACTCGCTGCGGACTGGCTGGGCCGGCCGGTGCGCATGCTGCGGCCCAAGGTGCCGGACCATCCGTGTGTCCCGGAACGCGATTCTTCGCGCTCGGCAGCTGCCGCCGGGCTCAGCGTGCCCGTCGATTCCCAGTCGATGAGCTCCTCCGGGATTTCGCCCAGGAAGCGGCTGGGCGGGTTGTACTGCGGCTGACCCCACATGGAGCGGGTTTCAGCACGGGACAGGAACAGCTTCTGCTCTGCCCGGGTCAGACCGACATAGGCCAGGCGGCGCTCTTCAGCCAGTTCAGTGGGGTCGGAAAATGAGCGTTGGTGGGGGAACGTGCCGTCTTCCAGCCCGGTGAGGAACACCACCGAGAATTCGAGGCCCTTAGCCGTGTGCAGGGTCATGAGGGTGACTTCGCCCAGTTCGGCATCCGGAATCGAATCGGCATCCGCTGTCAGCGACACCCGCTCAAGGAAGTCTCCGAGAGTGCTTTCCGGGTGCTGCGCGTGGAAGTCTTCGGCCACGGCAACGAGTTCGGCGAGGTTGTCGACCCGCGCTTCGTCCTGTGGGTCCGTGCTGGCGCTCAGCTCGGCCAAATAGCCGGTCTGCTCCAATACGGATTCGATGACGCGTGAGGCGGGCGCACCATCAGCTGAAGTCATGAGGTCGTTCATGAGGGCGGTGAACTTCTTGAGCGGACCGAGCGTGCGGGCTGTCATGCCCGGGGCTTCGTCGACCCGCTGCAGGGCCGCCCATAGGGAAATCTGTTCGCGTGAGGCAAAGGCCTGCAGCAGCGCCAGGGAGCGATCGCCGATGGAGCGCTTGGGAACGTTGATGATACGACTGAGGTTGACGTCGTCATCCGGGTTGTCGATGACGCGGACATAGGCGAGGGCGTCCTTGATTTCGCGGCGCTCATAGAAGCGGGTGCCGCCGACAACCCGGTAGGGGATGCCTGAGCGCACAAGTGCGTCTTCAATGGCCCGGGACTGGGCATTCGTCCTGTAGAACACCGCGAAGTCGCCGTAGCTTAAGCCCTTTTCGTCCATGACGGAGTCAATCCGGT
>CABTZE010000249.1 GCA_902489215.1 uncultured Brevibacterium sp. | reverse complement strand
TCGCTTGCCGACGCAACACGCGCGGCGCGCCCGACCAGCGAGGCAAGGGTGACCAGCGGGTGATTGTCAACGACTGGCCGCCCGCAGCTGTACTTCGATGAGCTGACACAGACCGTTGGCGTACAGCTACCGACGCCGCTGGATCCGGCGGGACGGACCTGGCGCGTCACCTTCGGCGGCACGGTAGCAACGACGCCGGTGGTGGGCCTGCAGGATTCGCTGCCACGTCCGGTGGTGACCATTGATGAGCCGGTGCGCGATGTGCTGGTGGAAATCGGCGATGAGAAGCACTGGCGAGTCCCGGCGATTAGCACTGAGGACCCGATTCTCATTTTCGGTGCCGACGGTCAGTCGGTCACGGATAAGGTATCGCTGCACTCGACTTCTGCCACGGTGGTCTACCCGGTTGATGCCACACTCGTTGACCCCGTCACGGGTGCTGAGGTGCCATTGCTATCGGACCCGCGCCCATTCAACTGGGAGCTGTGGCAAGTCGCTGAGATCGATCTTCGCGATGTTCATGCAGTTCAGGTTCGTCGGTCCGGGGCGGCTGGCGAGGTTCGGTCGGCGTCACCGCAGCGTCAACCGCGAATGACCATGCCCCACGCGCGACTCGACGGCACGGTGTCTGCCTACGGCACCCCGGTTTACGCTGGCGGTCCGGTTGCCGTGTTTCCGCCGACGCTGTCCGGGAAGGATGAGTCCTGGCGTGCCATCGTCACCGATTTTGGCGGTTACGGTGCGTTTACCACGGATTCCGTCATGGTCTATGACCTCGAGGTACCCGCCGCGGGTGGCGAGGTTGAGATCCTTACCGATGATGATTACCCGTGGGTCGGCGAGTTCGTGGTTCGCCTGGTCAATCCGCGTGGCCGCAGCTTCCAGAAGCACTTCGCCATTGCGGAGCAGGCTGACCTCACTATCACTTACAGCGGTGGTGGTGACGGCTTCCGCATCCCGACCATCGATGGTCTGAGCCCCGCTGACATCCGCGTTGTCTCCGGTGACAAGCCGCTTGACGCCGAGCCCGCTATCGTGCGCCTCGGGGCGGACGAAGTCACAGGTACCGTCGAGCTTTCCACCGACGAGGGCGCATGGCTGCAGTTGCAGGTCACGCCAGGCACGCTGCAGTTTGAGGTTCCGCTTGCCGACGAATCCGTCGCCCGCCGCACCACTACCTTGGTCACCCGCCCGAAGCGTGTCGATGCCTTCGGCAAGATTGTCGTCAATGCCCCGGGCGAGCTGCGCCATGCGCATGTTGCAGTTTCCAGCGGTGAGCGCGACATCTGTCGCGTCCCCATCAAGCGTTTCGGCGATACTGGCTACGCGGAGTTCGGCAAGTTTGCCGACCGTATCTCTCTGCTGAAGGCCTTGCGTATCAGCTTGGACTGGACTCGTGTGACGGGACGTAAGCGCCTGTCTGTACCGCTGGTGGAGGCTTCCTCCCGCGATGCCATCCGCCAGATTGCCTTCAACGATGAAGCCACTGACATCATCGAGGTTGATGTCGCTGACGATGTTTCGCATTTGCCGATGACCCTGTGGCTCTGGGCCGCCGGTCAGCCGTGGCGCGAACCCGTCGCCCTGGAAGTCGTGGAGGGTGAATGCGAGCTTCCCGACGAGCTCCGCGGCCTTGGCCCATTCGTCGCGCAGGTGACTTTCGGTGTGGAGAAGGAACGCCACCCGCAGTGGCCGGCGGCCGGGTCGACCATTTTGCATCATGTTGATGATGCCGAGGCTGTCGACCTTGATGGCGAGGACACCGATTCCGTTGCTCGCGCGCAGGAACTGTGGGGCGAGCTAAATCAGGATCAGCTCGCACGTTTGTGGACGCTACTGGCGACCTTGCGCGCCGGTCGTGCAACCGACATGGCGCAGGCGAATCCGCTGCTGGCCGC
>CABTZE010000248.1 GCA_902489215.1 uncultured Brevibacterium sp. | reverse complement strand
CGATCGTGAGTTCCTTGTTGTCGTCGGCTTCTTCACCGGAAATGTCCTTGGCTTCGGAACCGGGGGTGCATTCAGCCCAGTTCTGGTCGCCTGGGCCTTGTCACCGTTGTGGGCTTCTACCTGATTCTCGCGCTTGACCAGTGGGAGAACGCCATGAGCACCTTCGCACTCGTGCTGGTGGCGGTGATCTTCGCGCTCATCATTTCGCTGCCTATCGGCGTGTGGGCTGCAAAGTCCCGGATCGTGTCGACCATTGTCCGACCGATCCTCGACTTCATGCAGTCGATGCCCGCCCTGGCCTACCTGGTTCCGGCGATCGTCATGTTCTCCGTCGGCCAGGTTCCCGGCGCGATCGCGACGATCATCTTCGCCCTGCCGCCCGGCGTGCGATTCACGGAGCTGGCCATCCGTCAGGTCGACGGCGAAGTCGTCGAAGCTGCTCAGGCCTTCGGCGCGACACCCAGCCACATTCTGTTCAAGGTGCAGCTGCCTCTGGCGCTCAAGACAATCATGGCCGGTGTCAACCAGGTCATCATGCTGGCCCTGTCGATGGTTGTTCTGGCCGGTATGGCCGGCGCTGAGGGCCTCGGCGGCGCTGTCATCGGCGCTATTTCGCAGCTGAACGTAGCCCTGGGCGTCGACGCCGGTGTTGCAGTCGTTGTCCTGGCCATCTTCCTTGACCGCGTGACGGCCGCACTGGGCAGCCGAAACAGCGATCACACCACAGCTTGACCCAGACCGACCAATGACCGATGCGAACTAAGGAGAGAAACATGAAGTTTCCGAGAATTGCCAAGATGGGAGCAGCACTTGCTGCTTCCGCACTCGTTCTGACCGGCTGCGGCGGAGGCGCTGAAAGCGGCGGAGACAAAGCCGGCGGCGACCAGAACTGGGCTGAATGCACCCCCGGTTCCGAAGCCAAGGACATTTCCGGTGAAGAAGCCGACGACAACAAGGAACTCACGATCGGCGCCTTCAACGGCTGGGATGAGTCCTTCGCCGTTTCGAACCTGCTGAAGAACAAGCTTGAGGACGACGGCTACACCGTTGAAATCAAGGCGTTCGACGCTGGCCCGGGCTACACCGCCGTTGCCAACGGCGACGTTGACTTCCTCGTCGACGGCTGGCTGCCGCTGACCCACGCCGACTACATCAAGAAGTTCGGCAACAAGCTCGAAGCTCAGGGCTGCTGGTACAACAACGCCAAGCTCACCATCGCAGTGAACGAAGACTCGAAGGCCAAGACCATCGAGGACCTCAAGTCGATGAGCGGCGACTACGGCAACACCATCTACGGCATTGAGCCCGGCGCTGGTCTTTCCAAGGCCGCCAAGCAGGCTGTCGAAGACTACGAGCTGTCCGATATGGACCTCAAGCTCAGCTCGACGCCGGCAATGCTGGCTCAGCTGAAGAAGTCGACTGAAGCAGGCAAGGACGTCGCCGTCACCCTGTGGCGTCCGCACTGGGCATACGACGCCTTCCCCGTCCGCGACCTTGAAGACCCCAAGGGCGTCATGGGCAAGGCTGAGGTCATCTACTCGTTCTCGTCGGAGGGCTTCGGCGAACAGAACCCGAAGGTTGCTCAGCTGCTGAAGAACCTCGTTCTGGACGACGAGCACCTGTCCAGCCTTGAAAACGTCATGTTCTCCGAAGAAAACTACGGCGGCGAGGAACAGGACAAGGCTGCCCGTGAATGGATGGACGACAACAAGGACTGGGTTGAACAGTGGGAGAAGGGTGAACTCAAGGGCGAACCCAACCCGGACGCCTGATCGAATGCGTCTGATTCAGCCGGCAGGCTGAAGTTCGACTGAAAACAGAGGGGCCGCGGATTGATCCGCGGCCCCTCTGCTGTGCGTAGATCGGAAGAGCACACGTCTGAACTCCAGTCACAACTCCGATCTCGT
>CABTZE010000247.1 GCA_902489215.1 uncultured Brevibacterium sp. | reverse complement strand
GTGCTCATGGCCGCGTTCGCCGCGCGCCGACCCACCCGAGCATCGACCTCGCCGCCACCGGGTTCCCCAACGACATCCCCGACGTTGAGGCGCGTGTCCGGGAGATCATCGTTCAACAACCCGATGACGGCCTGGTCTTCGAACTCGGCTCTGTCTCCGGTGAGTCGATCCGTGATGACGCGGTCTATACCGGCGTCCGCGTCAAACTCAACGTTCGTCTGGCCACCGCACGTATTGCTTTGCACGTTGACGTTAACTTTGGCGATCCGATCTGGCCCGCACCGGTCGAGCAGGAACTGCCATGCTTACTTGGTGGAACGCTCCGCTTGCGCGGGTACCCCGACCACATGGTTCTTGCAGAGAAGATCGTCACCGCTCTCGAGCGCGGCGAGGTGAACACCCGCTGGCGCGACTTTGTCGACATTGCCTGGATTGTCGGCACACGCCGCATCACCTACGCCGACCAACGCGCCGCTCTCGAAGCCGTCGCAGACCACCGCCACACTCAGTTGGACTCAATGCGACCGCTACTGGAGACCATGCCCGACCTGGCCGAGCGGAGGTGGCAGAACTGGCGGCGTAAACAGCGCCTTGCAGCCACTACGCCAGAGCATTTCGCCGACCTCCTCGCCGAGTGCCTCGCATACGCCGAACCCGTGCTGGACCGCAGAGCAACGGGCACGACCTGGGATCCGCGGTCGCGGTCCTGGGAAAGCCTCCGGTAGCGCTTCTCCAGGCGGATCTGAGTGGCTGAGAACTCGCAACTGGTGACGCTTTAGCGCACGCGTACACGTTGCGGGCTAGCGAGGGATGAATGTTTTGGATGATCTGGGTGATGATCGCCCGCTAGGCGCGAGGGTGCGTGGAGCTGGTTCGTTGCGGGTGTTGGCCGCGTTGCTCAGGCGCCCTGCGCTCCCGACACGTGGGTCGTGTCGAGTCGTCCTGGCAGGTAGGGATAGTCGACACCGTCACCAATGCCCGCCGCCCGGCGTTGCTCAGTCTCGCCATCCTTGCCGTGCTCGCCCTGTGCCTGGCCAGCATGGCCGTCACAGGGTCCTGGCCGGTGCTGTGATGGTCAGTCTGTTCGGCTGGGGTCTGTGTGGTTGGGCATCCTTGGCGCCGCAGCAGCACATCCTGGTCACCGCGAAGCCCGACGACGGCGCCACCGCTGTCGTGGCAAATGCATCGGCGAACTACCTCGGCGCGGCGATCGGTTCAGCAGCAGCCTCGGCCCTCATCGCCCACCACACCAGCCCCACCTACCTCGCCGCCGCGGCCGCTCTGACCGCAATCCTCGTCACAGCACTCCAACTCATCCGAGCCCGGATCACCACGCACTAACCATCACAAGACGCAGCGCGGCAAAGGTGCGCGTTCATTCGGTGTGCATGCCGACGTTGATCACGCGCCCGTCGGCAGCACGGTAGAAAAAGCGTGTAACGCCCCAGGGCTCTTCGGTGATCGGATGCACGATGGCCACACCGGTTCGCTCTGCCCGAGCCAAAGCTGCGTGCACGTTGTCGACGAACACAGACACATCTGGGCTCGTCGCTGCGGAGGCATCCTGCGTCATAAGGCTGAGTTGGCGGCCCGCATCGTCCGCCAATGTGACGATCCAGCCGTGGTCCATGACTGGATCCATCCCGAGTACTGCGGCGTGTTCCTGGGCGGCCTGCGCCAGATTTGTCACGGTCAGATTGGGTACGACTCGATCGATACGCGTGAGCCCAGTACATATTGGACACGGTCAACAGGCAAGAGCACTGGCCAAGTGCGTCACTCTCGCGGTGAGTCGGGGGCCGAGGGGCCCCATTCAGAGAGAACAGTGCCCGTTACATTCATTTGTAGGTCCTCATCAGAGGATCTGGTCGCTGGTCCTGGTATGGCTTTTTTGCCCTGTCATCGATGATCCGGGGGG
>CABTZE010000246.1 GCA_902489215.1 uncultured Brevibacterium sp. | reverse complement strand
GTGGCGAGCGGCAGCCTCAACGGATGACGGCCCGGTCACCCTGGTGTCACGTGAAGAACTCCCCGAAGCCGGCAGCACAGCCCAGGCGGAACTGTCACTCAAACGCGAAGGCACGCAGGCAACCGGTTTCGTCACCGCGCTTGAAGATGTGCGCGAACCTGTTGGCGCGTGGCGCATCAGGCGGGATGTGCGTCAGGAGTTCCACGAGGCGGTGTCAGCAGGCAGCGAAGGTGCGGGGTTGGTCCCTGGCCTGGTGGTCGGCAATCGCACCACGGCCGATGACGCGCTGTTGGAGGACATGAAGATCGCCTCGCTGACCCACGTGTCGGCGGTCTCGGGTACGCATTTGGCGATTGTTGCGATGACCGCCCTGTGGTTGGCCCGCTGGATCAGCCATCGTCCGCTGGCATCGACTGCAGTGGCCGTCGTGATCGTGGCAGGGTTCGTGTTCATTGTGGGTCCGGCGCCGTCGGTCATCCGTGCCGCGGGCATGGGGCTCGTGGGAGCCTACGCCGTTGTGCGCGGAACTGGTAAGCGCAGTCTGGCGCTCATAGCGGCGGCAGTCATCGGCGTCACCATCATCCGACCAGAGCTGTCCACATCGATCGGGTTCATCTTGTCGGTGTGTGCTGCCGGGGCGCTGATTGTGCTGAGTCAGCCGATGACAACCGCGCTGTGTCGGTTCATGCCGTCCTTTGCCGCGAACCTCCTCGCGGTTCCGGTGTGTGCACAGCTGGGTGTTTTCCCGGTTCTGCTGACAATCGACAGCCAGCCGAACCTGTGGTCGATACCGGCAAACATCGTGGCGGTTCCCGCACTGGGGCCGATCGTCATCGGAGGGCTTGCGGTACTTGCATCCGGGGGATTGCATGTCCTCACCGGATGGGCAGTTTTCGGACACTTCGCTGATGGTGTGGGCTGGCTGCTCCAGTGGCCGGCCCAGTGGATAGTGGTGGTGTCCCACGTGGCCGCGACAATGCCCGGCTCGGTGCTGCCGTGGGCCGCGGGAATTGCGGGTGTCGTACTGGCCGCCCTACTTGGAATTGCCATTGGCGCTGCTGTTCTCGGCTTTCGGAAAACCAGGGTCCGCCGCACCGCCGCGGCTGTTGCCGTTTGTGCGCTGGCAGCCGGGATGGGGCTGCCTTTTATTCACCGTCCCGCTGGTGACTGGACGGTCGCGTTCTGCGATGTCGGGCAGGGCAGTGCAACGGTGGTCCGGCTCAGTGCCGCACACTCCCTGCTGATCGATGCCGGACCGGACGAGGTGAAACTCGCCGACTGCTTGTCTGCTCTGAGAGTGCGGCAGACGAGTGTCATCATCAGCCACTTCGACGCCGACCACTACGCGGGCCTGCGCGCTGCCACGACAGGTGGGCGGACAGTCGAAGCAGTGTGGACATCCGCTCCGAGCCTCGCGGACCCCAGAGTAAGCGAAGTGCAGACTCTCACGGGTCACGAGGTGCAGGGGCTTTCAGACGGCATGGCCTTTTCAGCCGGTGATATCCGGTGGGAAGTGCTGTGGCCGCCGCCTGCGATGGCCGAGCAGGCCGACGGACGCAATCAGATCTCAGCTGTCATCAAGGTCGAAACCGCCGAAGTCTCAGTTCTTGTCACAGGCGACGTCGAAGAAGACGGACAGAGAGCCATGGCGGCTGAGAGCATAGATGCCGACATCCTCACCGCACCCCATCACGGTTCCCGGTTCATCGATGAGGGTTTCTTCACCCAGGTGGGAGCCTCCGCCGGGATAGTGTCTGTCGGAGCTGACAATCGCTACGGCCACCCAACACAACAGGCGCTTGACGCGTTCGGCCCCGTGCCGGTGCTGCGCACAGACGAATGCGGCACCGTCGTACTCCGCCGAGACGGACAGCTGACAGGCCTCGGCGGGTGCACAGCAGCTGTGAACCGCTAGGCTGATCCCGTGGCAGCGAAGAAAACCCTC
>CABTZE010000245.1 GCA_902489215.1 uncultured Brevibacterium sp. | reverse complement strand
GCCGCACGAGCTCGAAGTCGTCAGGTGTGACGGTGATGGGCACGCGGTCCATGAGTCCGCCTCCGCCGGCGCGGGCCGTGAGTTCCGCTGCCAGCACTTCGAGGGCGTGGCCGGCAGGCCGGCTCAGCAGACGGCTGTCGTCTTCCGAACCCGTGACAACCGCGAGGATTTCGGCTGCGACGTCGGGAGCCGGGACGAAGTAGGTTCTTTTGGCCTTCGGCAGGGATCGGATGAGTGCGGTGAGGTATTCCAGGCGCAGTCCCGGCACCTGCCACGAAAAGTCGTCGGCGTCGACGCTGCGCAGCTGTTCGGGGCTGAGGAACACGGTCACACCGTCGCGGCGGGATCCGGGTTCATAGGCGTAGCTGAGGCGCACGCTGCTGCCGTCGGCCAGCTGGACCTGCAGCGGGTAATCGTCCGCGGCACTTTCGAGGTCGGTTCCGTCGGCGGCCAGCAGGCTGTTGGGGTCGATGTTGAGGAAGTCGGGCTCTTCGGCTCGCTTGCGCTTCCACCAGCCGTTGAAGTGCCCAGCAGACACAATGTTCTCCGGCAGGCGTTCGTCATAGAACTCGAACAGCACATCGTCTTCGGCCAGCAGCCGACGGTCGCGCAGGCGGCTGGCGAGCGCCTCGGCCTTTTCCAAAGCCTGGGCGTTGTGGGTGGCGAAGGCGTGTTTTTCGTTCCAGTCGCCTTCGATGAGGGCGTGGCGGATGAAGAGGTCGCGCGCTGCTTCCCGGTCGATCTTGCCGTAGTTGATGCGGGCGTCTGAGATCAGCGGGACCCCGTTGAGGCTCATCCTGTCGTATGCCAGGGCAGCTGCCGAACGGGACGACCAGTGCGGTTCTGAGTAGCTGTGGGTGATGAGCTCACCGGCAGCACGGACTACCCATTCGGGTTCGATTGCTGCGACCGTGCGCGCCCACAGGCGGGAGGTTTCAACGAGTTCGGCGGCCATGACGAAATCCGGGTTGGCACCGAAGACGCCTGATCCGGGGAAGATCCTGAACTTGGTGCCGCGAGCGCCGATGTAGTCCTTGCTTTCGACGGTGCGCGCACCGATTGTGTCGAGCATGCCGGTGAGCAGGCTTGAGTGCACGGCCTGTTCGGTTGCCGTGTAGGGTCCGCGCTTGTTCGTACGGCGTCCCTTTCGCCTGCCGCGGCCCTCATCTGCCTGTGCCGCCTCAGACGGTCGGGTGCCGAGGTCGCTTCCGGGCCGGTCGATGTGCTTGCCGATGTTGCCTAGCATCTGGCGGATCTGATGGACGAGGTCCTGCCATTCGCGCACCCGCGCAAAGTGGATGAACTCGGACTTGCACAGCTTTTTGAACTTCGAGGTTGAGAGCTCATCCGATTTTCGCTGCACGTAATTCCACAAGCGCAGCACGGACAGGAAGTCGGAGGCCGGATGGTGGAAGCGCTTGTGCTTTTCGTCGGCTTCCTGCCGCTGCTCCGTGGGGCGTTCACGCGGGTCCTGACCGGACAAGAAGGCGACGATGACGGCGGTTTCCGGGCCGACCCCCGCCTCGATCCCAGCCAGCACCATGCGCGCCAGTCTGGGGTCCAGCGGCAGTGTTGCCAGTGTCCGGCCCAGTTTTGTCAGCGTGAGGGTGCCGCCGGATTCGCGCAGCGCACCGAGTTCGACGAGCGCGTTCTTGCCGTTCTTGACCGCCCGGGGTTCCGGTGGGGTGAGGAACGGGAAGTCGAGGATGTCCTTTTCTGTTCGCACAAAGCCCAGCTGGGCCATCATGAGCAGCACGCTGGCGAGGTTGGTGCGCAGGATCTCCGGGTCGGTGTATTCGTGCCGGGCGTCGAATTCGCCTTCCGAGTACAGCCGGATGGCGATGCCGTTGCTGGTGCGGCCGGACCGGCCGGAGCGCTGCCGGGCAGACGCCTGAGAGATCGGCTCCCTCGGCAGGGGGGGGGCCGTTTTGTGGGGGGGGGGGGGGGGGGG
>CABTZE010000244.1 GCA_902489215.1 uncultured Brevibacterium sp. | reverse complement strand
GGCGGCCACCCCGGACACCAAAAACACCAGACCCGGGGGGGGGGGGGGGGAACGGGGGTGCCCCCAGGGGTGCGGCTGTTTCGGGAGCCGCACCCGGGCGGAGTGGGGCTGGGGCTGGATCGGCGCCTCGTGAGTGTGCCCCCTGGGAAAGCAACAGCGCCGCAGCAAAAGCTGCGGCGCTGCAAAAAGCTCAGATCAGAGAACTTCGACCGATTCGATGACAACGTCCTCGATCGGACGGTCCATGGCGCCGGTGGGCGAGGCTTCGATCTTTTCGACAACCGCGAGCGAGTCGGCGTCGGCAACTTCACCGAAGATGGTGTGCTTGCCGTTGAGCCACGGAGTTTCGGCGGTGGTGATGAAGAACTGCGAGCCGTTGGTGCCGCGGCCGCCGCGGGTACCGGCGTTCGCCATGGCCAGGAGGCCCTTCTTGGTGAACTGCAGTTCAGGGTGGATTTCATCGTCGAACATATAGCCGGGGCCGCCGGTGCCGGTGCCGACCGGGCAGCCGCCCTGGATCATGAAGTTCGAGATGATGCGGTGGAAGCCCAGACCGTCGTAGTACGGGGTGGGGTTGGAACGGCCGGCGTCGTCCTTGTATTCGCGTTCGCCCTTGGCCAGTTCAACGAAGTTGGCAACCGTCTTCGGAGCGTGGTTGCCGAAGAGGTCAAGTTTGATGTCGCCCTTGTTGGTGTGCAGGATGACCTGCTGTGTAGCAATACTCATAGCTTCAGTTTGTCATGAACCACTGACATGAACCTTATTTGCCCCTGATGTTCCGCTGGGAGCTTACGCTCTCAGTGGAAAACGTATGGAATGCGGTCAGCTGTTAGTGGAAATACCGTCAGAATCTGACTTTTCGGCCGCCTGGGGTCCCCTCGTGTCAGTGCCGACCAGTACGATGGAAGTGACGAATGGCGCACACATATGCCCTGCACTGCGCAGGGGCGAACATCCCAGGAGGGTGAAATGTTCAAGAAGAAGTCCGCACCGAAGTCGTTTCTCGAGAACGTCGACAACGCCGTACACAACCTGACCGAAAAGGCCGGTCAGCTCCTTCAGGATGGCACCGAGGCTGCACGCCCCGCCCTGAAGGAAGCGGGAGACCGCCTGCAGAAGACTGCCGACAACGTCCGCCCCCACCTCGAAGACTGGGCTGAGCAGGGCCTCGGCAAGATCGAAGACGGTCTTGAGTACGGTCGTTCCAAGGCTGCCGAAGCCCAGGGTCTCCTGGTTGCTCGCGGCGGCGAACGCGCTTCCGAACACGCAAAGACGATTGCCGCTGGTTCGAAGGACGCAGCGAAGGCCATTCGCAACGCTGAAACCCCCAAGGCTCTTGATGAACTGATTGAGCGCGTCACGGGCAAGAAGGGCCAGGTCAAGAAGTTCAAGAAGCTCGCCGCTAAGCGCGCTGACGAACTCGCCAAGGCTTCGCGCAAGGCCTCGAAGCAGGCTGCGAAGGAAGCTCGCAAGGCTCAGGGCAAGCGCGGCATGTGGATCGTGTGGCTGCTGGCTCTGACCGGTGTTGGCCTGATCGGCTACTACGTCTGGACGAAGGTCAAGCCGGTTGAAGACCCGTGGTCGGAACCGCTGCCGGGCAACCGTCCCGCTGACGCGCGGCCCGTTGGTTCGCACCGCACCACCACCGTTGTCGAAGACGTTCCTGCGCCGCTTAACGAAGACGGCGAAGTGATTGTCGAACAGGACGGACGCCACGTTGCTGAAGGCGACGCCGCTGTTGTCAACGACCTGATCGAAGAAGACGAAGACAACAAGGCCTGATCTTCGTTCTGAGGTAGGGAGCGTGGCCCGGCTGAGATGTTTGGCCCGATAGGCAAATGGCCCGCTTGGGCCCGCACAGCTGAAGGGCTCGCTGCCTGACTGATTTCCCGAGGCGGGACCCACCCTGGTGAGATTCGCCTCGCTTGGTTTTTGGGGGGGGGGGCCGGGGG
>CABTZE010000243.1 GCA_902489215.1 uncultured Brevibacterium sp. | reverse complement strand
GCCACTGCGCGAGCCCCGTCAGCCGGCCCCCGGCCGGTGCCGGAAGTTCGACTGCCTGCGCCACGCTGTAGCCGTCTTCGGCCTTGCCGATGGCCACTGTTGAACCGTCGTCGGTCCGGGCAACGTCCGAGGTGTCGCCCGCCTCCGTGCGCGATCCCAAGCCGACTTTGTCGAGGGAGCCGAGGATCGCGTGAGTAGGCCCCGTGACGCCAGGACCCCAGACACGGTCAACTGCCCGGGACTCTGTTTGGTTTCGCCCGACCATCCACCGCAGGGCACTCTGGCCGGTGGAAAAACGGTGGGACCGCATCCCGTCCCCACCATCTCCGACTACGCCGGCTGTGCCGTCAGCAAAGAAACGCAGGCCCATACCGCCCGCCTGTTCGTAGTAGACAGGGGTCGCTGCCTGTCCTCTCACAGACGAGGTGGTGTCGACCGTGCACGCGCGGGTCATGACTTCCGCTGTGCGGCACGAACCAAACGCTTCGCACGTCGTCGCCTGCCCGCTGAACCCAATGCGCGGGGCAACCGGGATGAGCACCGCACTGGCAACGCCGACGACCGCCAGGCTGGCCACTGCGGCCGTCTGCAGGCGGCCGAAGAGCCTCACTCCTGCCCGCCGCTGCTGATTTCGTCAACGGTCAGCGGCCACGTGCCGCTGTTGGCGATACGCAGGGTCAGCTTGTCGCGCTCCAGCACCTCGGCTGGGAACATCGAGAACATCTGGGAGGGTTCGGCGAAGGCGTTTTCGACCGTTGCCGCACCTTCCGTGCACAGGCAGTCTGCGTCACCACCGGTGACCGGCAGGAACTGCTCCCCGGTTTCTTCGTCGATGAGCGACACGTTGGCGCCCGACGGCGCACCTTCGTAACTGTAGGGGTTGAGACCGAAGTGCAGAAATCTGGTCACCTGTTCGGTTCCGACGAACAGTCCGGCTACAGGCTGCGCATTTTCGTCCGGCAGCGCAAACGCGTAGTCGAGCCGGGCGAACTTGCCATCGGCTTTCAATCCGCGCAGGTCAATGCGAAGGTCCTTGCCGCCTGTCGACATTCCCGGCTGCTTGAGGATGGCCGATGCAGCAGCACCGTCCGCTGTTTCGGCTTCCTCCATTTTTGGAGCGTCCTCCAGCTTTTCTCCAGTGTCGATCTTCGTGTCGGCACCTTCTTTCGGCGTGTAGTCGAAAGACACGCGGCGGTTCTGCTTGCGGTTCTCTTCGATCGGCTTGCCCTCTGAGTCCTTGTTCGGCGCCAGCGGTTCTTTTTCACCGCGGCCTTCCGTCTTCAAGGTGATGTTCGCGCCTTCAAGGGGCTTTTTGAGAGCTTCTTCGACAGCTCTGGCCCGCTCTTCGGACAGCTTCTGGTTGTACGCTTCTTCACCCTGATCGTCCGTGTGGCCGACGATCGTCACGGTCTGTCCCTCAGCGCTTTCGCGCAGCGTCTTCGCGGCATCATCAAGAACCTTTTTGCCCTCTGAGGTGATGGTGCTGGAATCGAAGTCGAAGAGGACGTCCGAAGTCACCGACAGCTGAAGCTGGTCATCTGCCTGTGTCTGGCGCGAACCAGCGATGTTCTTGATGTTCTCTCGCAGCGGCAGAACAGCTCGCTGTGCGTCAGCACTGCCGTATTCCTCCGGAGGGTCTTCTTCGAAAGCGGCCTTTTCTGGAATCGGGTTCTCAAAGGGCGTGTCTGTGCTTATGGGAAGGGCTTCGGTCGGCACCGCGTGTTCGCCCATGAGAACACGGACATCGGAAGACTCCGGTGCGGGGAAATCAACCCAGAAAAGCTCGACGTTCCCTTCCCTCGGCTCAAAGAACGTCCTGCTTTTGGCCTCGGAGCACAGGCACGCGTCTTTTCGATCGAAGGATCCAGCTTCAGCGCCTGCTTCCTGCAGCGGCTCGTAGAGCTTTCCGCCCGCTTCGTCGACCAGTCGAATCCAGGGACCCCCGTGGAAGACTTT
>CABTZE010000242.1 GCA_902489215.1 uncultured Brevibacterium sp. | reverse complement strand
TTCGAATTCCGGCACGGCATCGACTTCAACGGTGAAGGTCAGGTCACCTTCATCCTTGCCGTCCAGGCCGGGCATTTCGAGGTCGTCAACTTCCGGGGTGCCAAGCGGCTGGATGTCGTTGTCGGCAATTGCCTGACGGAAGAAGCCGTCAAGGCTGTTGTTGACAGCCTCTTGGATGACAGCAGCGCGACCGACACGCTGGTCGATGATGCGCGCAGGGACTTTGCCGCGGCGGAAACCGGGGACGGAGATCTGCTTGGCGATCTCTTTGTATGCCTCGTCGACGCTCGGCTTGAGATCGGCGTAAGGCGCTTCGATGCTGAGCTTCACCCGGGTGGGTTCAATGCGTTCGACGGAGCTCTTCACTGTCTACCTCTTCAAATTGACTAACGGGAACGTCGCCAGAGTGCCGACACGCCGAAGGGCCACTGCCCCGACATGCGCGACTGTGCTGACGACACACAGCGCTCTATCCTAATGTGTTCGGCCCGCAGAATGCACACCGGGCCGCACCGGCGCGGCTGATTTGCGACACGCAGACCCTTTCCTGTGTGAACCCACAAAGACACAAAAGTTAACATCAGGCTATAATTGGATGTCCGATCGCCGCCCGCTCTCCCGGGCGCGCGCTTTCTTATTCCTAAACCCGAAGAACCAACTGATTCAGAGGCGAAGACGTGAAGGGATCGAAAACCACCGCAAAGCACCGAATCCTCAAAGCGATCGGTGCCGCTTTTCTGTGGACGCTCATTTTCCTCAGCGTCGTACTGCTCATCTCCGGAATCTTCATCCGCAAGCAGTGGGGACAGATCACTGTCGACCAGATGCTGACAAACATCGCAGGCGCCGGTCAAGGCGGTGGCTTTGTCTGGATCACCGTGCTGTGGGTTGCGGTGGTCCCCCTGGCGATCACCGCCCTGCTGTTTGTCGGCCGCCAACTGTGGATCCGATACAGGGTGTCGGCGCGGCTGCGCCTGTCGGCTGCGCGTCGCCGCATTCGCCGCGCTGCACTGCGCGGAATGGCCTCCACCTTCATCGTTGCGCTCATAGCGGGAACTGTCATCACCGGTTCGACGTCGTTTTCTTCGGCAGTTCAGCTGCCCACCTACATCAAGTCGGTCAGCAGCTCCATGAACATCGGCGACTACTACCGCGATCCGGTGGTCGTGGGGAACAAGGACGCACGCAACATCGTGGTCGTCTACGTAGAGTCCGCTGAGGACGACCTCGCTGACGATTCACTTTTCGATGTGAACATGCTCAAGCCCATGGAAGACGCCACTGAGGGCTGGGCCGAAGCCGAGAACTACAAGCAGTACAACGGCGGCGGCTGGACCATGTCCGGCATTACCTCCACACAGTGCGGCATTCCGCTCAAGGGCAAGGGCTCCGCGACCGGCGACAAGGTCATGAACAACCTTGCTGTCGCCGACTTCATGCCCGGTGTGGACTGCTTCGGCGACATTCTGAAGGAAAACGGCTACAAGAACGTCTTCCTCGGCGGTGCCAACGCAGAGTTCGCTTCCAAGGGCTCGTTCCTGCGCACGCACGGCTACGACGAAGTCAAGGACCTTCCCCACTGGCAGTCTCTTGGCGAAAAGGAAGAGGACATCCGTCCCGACTGGGGGCTGAGCGACCGTCGTCTTATGGAGCACGCCAAGGATGAGGTCTCCGCTCTCCACCGCGAATCCTCCGAGACCGGAAACCCGTTCAACCTGACGGTGCTCACGCTGGACTCCCACGAACCCATTCACCGCTACCACGACTGCCCGCTGCGCACAGAAGACGATGAACTCGCTTCGGTCTGGCTGTGCTCGTCGGAGGCAGTCGGCGGTTTCGTCAAGCACATGGAAGACGAGGGAATCCTCGAAGACACCTCTGTTGTGATGATGGGCCTTTTCATCACGATCGGCTTCGGCGATTCGTTCGCCAGCGTGCCGATCCTCGCCCCGATCTACATTCCGCTGGCACTGGAAATGGGTCTTGACC
>CABTZE010000241.1 GCA_902489215.1 uncultured Brevibacterium sp. | reverse complement strand
CCTTCCCTGCCGCCGGCGGCACGGTCCACTGGGCCCGTGATGCTGATGAGGCCAACAAGATCGTCGAAGAGCTCGTCGTCGAAAACGCTCCCGTGCTTGAAGACGGTCGCCGTGAGGTCATCAAGGTCAAGTCGATGGCCACGCAGGAAATCGGCCTCAACGAGTACCTCGCCGAGCACGACATCGACGCGCTCGAAACCGACCTGGCCGAACTCATCGTCCAGTTGGGCGATGACCGTCCCAGCCACATCCTCGTGCCGGCCATTCACCGCAATCGCAATGAGATCCGCGAAATCTTCAAGCGCGGCATGCCGGATGTTCCAGACGACCTGTCGAACAACCCGGAAGACCTCGCAGAAGCCGCGCGGAAGCACCTGCGCCGCAAGTTCCTCGAAACCAAAGTGGCCGTCTCCGGAGCAAACTTCGGCATCGCGGAAACCGGCACACTCTCGGTCGTCGAATCCGAAGGAAACGGCCGCATGTGCCTGACCCTGCCGGAAACCCTCATCACGGTGATGGGAATCGAAAAGCTCCTCCCGAGCTTCGACGACCTCAGCGTTTTCATGCAGCTGCTCCCCCGGTCCTCCACCGGCGAGCGCATGAACCCATACTCGTCACTGTGGACGGGACGCACGGACGGCGACGGCCCGCAGAACGTCCACGTGATCCTGCTGGACAACGGGCGCTCACGCGTACTGTCTGACGAAGCCAGCCGCGAAGCGCTTCACTGCATCCGCTGCTCGGCGTGCATGAACGTCTGCCCCGTCTACGAACGCGCCGGCGGCCACGCCTACGGTTCGGTCTACCCCGGCCCGATCGGCGCGATCCTCACCCCGCTCCTGACGGGTGTCGAGGAGGCGGCCAACGGCTCTCTGCCCTACGCCTCGAGCCTGTGTGGGGCCTGCTACGACGCCTGCCCCGTGAAGATCAACATTCCCGAGCACCTGGTGCGCCTGCGCAACCAGGATGTCGAGGCGAAGGAAAAGAAGAAGCCCGTCAAGGTGCCTACCAACCAGCTCGATGCCGCACTCAGTGCGGCCAGCTGGCTCATGAGCGATGGCGACCGCTTCGGCAAAGCGCAGAAGGCCCTGCCCCTGGCGAACCTCGTCTCACCCAAGACCGGTGTGAAGGCCCTGCCGGGTGTGGCCGGCAAGTGGACGCACACGCGCACCCTGCCCACTCCGCCCAAGCAGTCCTTCCGCGACTGGTGGAAGAAAGAACGAGGAGACAACGCATGACCGCCAAGCACGCAATCCTCGACCGCCTGGCTTCCGCCCTGGGCCGGCCCGTCACGGAAGGCAACACGGAACCCGTAGGCGCTGTCGACATTCCTCGTGAATACCGGACGACGTCTGACATGGGCGAAACAGAGCGCATCGAGCTGCTCACCGACCGGCTGGTCGACTACGACGCCGGGGTTTACGAGGTGCCGCTCACGCAGGTGCCCCAGAAGGTCGCCGAACTGCTGGGGGACGCTGCCAACATCGTCGTGCCGCACGATCTCGAAGCCGGCTGGACTGAAAAAACCGAGGCGAAGGTTCTTCAGGACTCGCGGGACGAACCCCTGTCAATTGACGAACTCGACTCTGTCGATGCGGTCGTCACGGGCGCGACGGTTGCGATTGCCGACACCGGAACCATCTGCCTGGCAGGTGAGCACACCGGTCGCCGCGCAATCACTCTGGTGCCGGATCACCACATCATCGTGCTGAAGAAGAAGGACATCTGCACGATCGTTCCGGAGGGCATTGCGGTGCTCGAAGCGCGCGGCCTGGTCACGGCGCCGCAGACGTGGGTTTCGGGTCCGTCCGCGAGTGTCGACATCGAGTTCCAGCGTGTGGCCGGCGTGCACGGCCCGCGCACTCTCGACGTCATCATCACCGACTGACGCAGCGTTTCCGCAGATCAGGGCTGCAGAACCAGTGGGTTCTGCAGCCCTGATCGCGTTGTGGTCACTCGCCGCGCACAGCCTTCCTGTGCGCGGCGGGGGAACTT
>CABTZE010000240.1 GCA_902489215.1 uncultured Brevibacterium sp. | reverse complement strand
GGCCAGAACGCGTCCGCGCTTTTCCGGCTGAGCGTATTCGGCAACAAGTGCTGCACCGACAGCCCATTCACCGCCGAAGAAAAGGCCTTCGAGCGTGCGCCACAGGAGGAAGTCATAGAGCCCCTGCGAGGTTGCGGTCAGACCGGTGAAGATGCTGTAGCCGAGGATCACGATGGTGAGCATTCGCACTCGGCCGTAGCGGTCGGCGAGGTTGCCGAAGATCATGCCACCGATCGCGGAGGCGACGATGCTGATGGCGCTGACCCAGCCGGTTGCGCCTGAGCTCATGCCCAAGGTGCCGGCGGCGGCGACAAGCGCAAAGCCGTACATCGACCAGGTGAAGCCATCGAGCCCCCACCCGATTCCGGAGGCCGCGATGGCTCGCCGCCGGTATTTGACGGTGAGCGCTTCAATATCTGATGCGTTCGGGTTCATCTGTTTTCCTTCTGACCGGGAAACATTCAGCTTGTATACGGAATAAATACAGGCTGTCATGATTAGACCGGTTTGTGAAGCGAGTTACGTTCTTACGCGCTGGGGATTACAGGTGTCTGATAATGAAAACCATGACTACGCGGAAGACAAGTGCGCGGGAAACCGCCTACTCCGAGATGCGACGGCGCATTCTCACTCTGGAGCTGCGTGGGGCGCAGAAGATCGACGAAGCTGCCCTGGTAGCGAGCATCGGGCTCAGCCGCACTCCCGTGCGCGAGGCGCTGCACCGACTGACGGCCGAAGGGCTTGTCGAGGCGGATGCTCGGGGTGGCTACCGGGTCGCCTCTATCTCACTGCGGCAGTGTCGGGAGCTCATCGAAGCGCAGCATGTGCTCGTCCGCGCTGTCACTCAGCTGTTGGTCGAGCGGATTGACGACGAGGGACTGGAGAGGCTGTCCGAGGCTGTCCGGGCGGTTGAACGTGCCGCAGCAGATCGGGACGTTGCGGCGGTGACCCGCACAAATGCGGAACTGCACATTCTGGAAACCGAGCTGACCAGAAACTCCTACCTGCTGGCGATGGCCGAAAGGGTCTATACGAACCTGCAGCGGCTGGCTTTTCTCAGCTTCGGCGGTGATCAGGGTGGGGCGGCCCGGCTGGGCGACATCGATGAGCACTACGACAAGGTCCACGATGACCACTGGGAATATATCGATGCGCTCAAACAGCGCGACCGCGAGCGTGCCGAAGAAGTTGCAGTGCGCCACGTGAAGCTGTTCCAAGCGCGGCTGACGCGGTATTTAAGCGAAGCTGACGGTGCTGGCTTGGACTTTTCGTCGCTTGCTGCGGACGCGCAGGTGGGGTGAGGGTTCGGTTCTCCTGCCTCAGCTTTGCGCAACGCGCTGGTCTAGTTTTGCGCTTTAATGCAGATTCACGCGTTAATGCAGCGCATTTAGGCGCAAATCTGCATTAGCGCGTGAGTCTGGGCTGGAGGACGAGGCAGCGCCGGCTGGTGGGCGAGGTAGAGCCGGGTTGGTGCCGGGCCGTCGCCCGCTGCCCGTGTCCTGCTGCTCGCACTCACTGCCGCAGCTTTGCACGCGTCCTGCGACTGCAACCTTGCGCTTAAATGCAGATTCACGCGCTAATGCAGCGCATTTAAGCGCAAATCTGCATTAACGCGTGAGTCTGGGCTGGTGGGCGAGGCTGCGCCGGGTTGATGGGCGAGGCTGCGCCGTCCTGGCCTCACACCTTCGGCGAAGCGTTGACTCCCTTGCGGATGCGCTCCTGCCAGGCGGTCATGATCCGCTCCGGTGTGGGCCGGGAGATGAGCGAACCGACAACGTAGGCGACAAGCGAAGCACCCAGGCCGAAGTAGATCGGCGTGTTTGCCATGAGCCCGTTGACGATCATGAAGATGACAGCCGCGCCGGTGCCTGCGATCATGCCGGACAGGACGCCGACAATTGTGCCGCGCTTCCACACCAGGCCGCCGACAATCGGGATGAACAGACCAGCCACAAGGATGTTGTAGGCGATCGCCAGTGCATCGACCACGCTGGTCATGACGCAGGGCAG
>CABTZE010000239.1 GCA_902489215.1 uncultured Brevibacterium sp. | reverse complement strand
GGCCGCCGGACTGCGCGTCACCGCGCCCCGCCTGGCGGTCTACGACGTGTTGGAGCACGATCACACCCACCTCGACGCTGACCAGGTTTTCCGTGCAGCGCGCGAAAAGCTCGGTTCGGTGTCAGTGCAGACGGTGTACGACGTGCTCGGCGCGTTCGCGCGCACACAGCTTGTCAGGGTCATCGATCCGGCCGGCTTCGCGTCGGCCCGGTACGAAATCAACCGCAACGACAATCACCACCACATCGTGTGCCGAACCTGCGGTGACATCCGCGATGTCGCCTGCGCACCCGGCAGCGCTCCGTGCCTGGACCCCGCCGAAGACTTCGGCTTCACAATCGACGAAGCAGAAGTCGTCTACTGGGGGCAGTGCCCCCAGTGCGGGCTCAGGACCACTCTGTAACTCCAAAACCCAGGAGGACTCATGGCCACCAATCGCACAACCGACAACTTCGGCATCCCGGTCGGCAGCGACGTTCACTCGCTGACACTTGGCGCCGACGGCCCCACGCTTCTCCAGGACTACTACCTGGTCGAGAAGCTCGCACAGTTCGACCGCGAACGCGTCCCCGAGCGCGTCGTCCACGCAAAGGGCGGCGGCGCATTCGGCACGTTCACCGTCACCGGCGACGTTTCCAAGTACACCAAGGCCAAGGTCTTCCAGCCCGGTGCCGAAACCGAAATGCTCGCCCGCTTCTCGACCGTTGCCGGCGAGCAGGGCTCGCCCGACACCTGGCGCGACCCCCGCGGCTTCGCACTGAAGTTCTACACCGAAGAGGGCAACCTCGACATCGTGGGCAACAACACCCCGATCTTCTTCATCCGCGACGCCATCCAGTTCCCCGACTTCATCCACTCGCAGAAGCGCAACTCGCAGTCCGGTCTGCGCGACCACAACATGCAGTGGGACTTCTGGGTCAACGAGCCCGCTTCGGCCCACCAGGTCACCTACCTCATGGGTGACCGCGGCATCCCGCGCTCGTGGCGCGAAATGAACGGCTACGCATCCCACACCTTCCAGTGGATCAACGAAGCCGGCGAACGCTTCTGGGTCAAGTATCACTTCCACTCGGACCAGAAGCAGGAGTTCATCGACAAGTACGGTCACGAAGGCTTCTCGGCTGACGACGCCGACGAAATGGCCGCCATCGACGCCGACTTCCACCGCCGCGACCTGTTCGATGCCATCAAGGAAGGCAACTTCCCGTCCTGGACCCTGTCCGTTCAGGTCATCCCCTACGAAGAGGGCTTCACCTACGGCACCAACATCTTCGACGTCACCAAGACGGTGTCCCACAAGGACTACCCGCTGATCGAGGTCGGCAAGATGGAGCTCAACCGCAACCCCGAAGACTTCTTCGCACAGATCGAGCAGGCTGCATTCAACCCGGCTTCGCTCGTTCCGGGCACCGGCCTGTCGCCTGACAAGATGCTCATGGGCCGTCTGTTCTCCTACCCGGACACCCACCGTCACCGCATCGGGCCGAACTACGCCCAGCTGCCGGTTAACCGCCCGAAGTCGCCCAAGCACAACTACAGCCGTGACGGCCAGATGCGCTACGAGCTGTACCCGGCCGACCAGCCCGAGTACGCACCGAACTCGTACGACGGTCCGCGCGCTGACGAATCGGTTGCAACCGACGTCAACCTCGTTGACGTTCCGCAGTCGGACGTTGTTCGCGCGGCTCAGACGCTGCGCGAAAACGACGGCGACTTCAACCAGGCCGGCGACCTCGTGCGCAACGTTCTCGACGACGCTGCTCGCGACCGCCTGGTCCACAACATTTCCGGTCACGTCATGGGCGTGTGGGACAAGGAACTGCTGCCCAAGGTCTTCCAGTACTGGAAGAACGTCGACGCAGAACTCGGTGCCCGCATCGAAACCGTTGTCACCGAAGCCAAGAAGAAGCAGGAACAGGCCTGATCTTCTTCAGCTGCGTGAGCTGAGCGCGGCGTGAGCTGAACAGGCTCGGCGTGGTGCGAGCTGCGTGTAGCGGCAGCTGCTTTAGCTGAACACGAGCGCCCCGGCAGGTTTTC
>CABTZE010000238.1 GCA_902489215.1 uncultured Brevibacterium sp. | reverse complement strand
CCCTCAGGCCACCTGGCACACGCCGACGCGCTGGTCACACTGCTGCGCTCGGTCGAACGCAACCAAGTGGCCCGCCTGTGCGCTGGCCGGTTTGCAATCGGGGTCGCCGCGTACCCCAGCGGACACCCCGAATCGAAACGGCCAGAAGAAGACATCGACGTGCTGGCCGCCAAACAACGCAACGGCGCCGACTTCGCCATCACCCAACTGTTCTTCAACCCCGCCCAGATCACCACAATGGCCCGTCGCGCTGACCTAGCCGGTGTCACACTGCCGATCATCCCCGGCATCATGCCCATCACCGGAAACGCGCGGCTCAAACGAATGTGCCAGCTTTCAGGCCTCACCCCGCCGGCGTACATCGCGCAAGCCCTGGCTGCTGCGAACAGCCCGGCTGAAGAGTACGAAATCGGGTTGAGCCTGACCGCTGACTTCGTTGAAGCGTTAGTCGCAGTGGGGGTCCCTGGCCTGCACTTCTACACCTTCAACGACCCAACAACTGTTACCGAACTACTGTCACGCCTGAGCCCTCAGACTCGCGCCAGGCTGACCAACAACCGAAAGGACACGCCATGACCACCCCTCCTCGGACCCCGTTCCCCAATGCAACAGTGACCGGGCTGCCGCGGATCGGCCCACGTCGTGAACTCAAACGCGCACTCGAAGCGCTGTGGGCCGGCACTATCGACGAAACCGAATACGCTGAAGCCGCCCACAGCCTGCGCCTGTCCACGTACAACAAGCAGCGTGACTTGGGGCTCGCGGCCGACTACGCGATCCCCGGCGACTTCTCCGCCTACGATCAAGTTTTGGACGCGGCACTCACTGCCGGCCTTGTGGGGGAGGACCCCACCGGCACTGACCTGGGGGAGTACTTCGCGCTGGCCCGCGGCACGGCTGACCAGGCACCGTTAGAAATGACCAAATGGTTCGACACAAACTACCACTACCTGGTGCCCGAGGTCGCTGACGACCGTGCGTTCACCGCCCGCCCCCAGCGGATCCTGGAACTCGTTGAAGAAGCGCGGGAGGCAGGTCACACGATTCGCCCCGTCCTGTTGGGGCCGGTAACCCTGTTGGCCTTGTCGAAACCAGCAGAGGGTGCAACCCGGCAGCCGCTTGACCGGCTCGACGAACTGGTAGACACCTACGCTGAACTGCTCTCTGCCCTCCACGCCGCTGGGGTGGAGTGGGTGCAGATCGACGAGCCGATCCTTGTGACCGACCTTGAGGAAATCTCGGACGAAGAACTCGCTCAGCGCGCCGGCCGGGCGCACACACGGCTGTTGGCATCTGCTGACCGCCCACAGGTCCTCATCACCGCCCCCTACGGTTCCTTGCGTGCCGGACTGGACGCCCTGCTGGAAGCCGGCCCCGAAGCACTTGGTGTTGACCTTTCTGCCGCCACCCGCGCAATTGACCCAGAGTGGTTGGAACGGTTGCAGGCTGCGGACTTCGGTAACACCCGCCTGGTCGCCGGTGTGATAGACGGTCGAAACATTTGGGCAGCAGACCTTGAAGCTGAACTTGCAGTCCTCACGACCCTGCAGTCCGGCGGCCGCGAGGTATCCGTGTCAACCTCAACCTCCCTACTGCACGTCCCGTACACGGTGACCGCTGAAAAGCGACTCCCCGTTGACGTGGCCGGCTGGCTGTCGTTTGCAGAAGAAAAAGTCACAGAGGTCGAAGCGCTCGCCGCGGCCTTAGACGCCCACCGTGCAGGGGATGCTGATCCTGTCAGTGTGCGCGAGGCTGCCTTCAGCCGCTCTGCGCGGGCGGTGCGTACGCGCGCAGAATCCGACCGTGTGGTCGACGAGCAGGTGCGGGCACGGGTGGCCGCGATTGGTGAACGCCGCACCCGCGTTGGAAGTGTTGAAGAGCGCCGCAAGGCCCAGGAATCCCTTGGGTTGCCGCTGTTGCCCACCACTACGATTGGGTCGTTCCCGCAAACGCCCGAGGTGCGACAAGCTCGCGCTGCCCTGCGTGGCGGCCGTATTTCCGAGGACGAATACACGAAGACCATGCGCGCTGAAATCGCACATGTCGTGAAGTTGCAGGAAGACCTCGGCTTCGACGTGATTGTTCACGGTGAACCAGAACGCAACGACATGGTGCAGTACTTCGCTGAACCCCTG
>CABTZE010000237.1 GCA_902489215.1 uncultured Brevibacterium sp. | reverse complement strand
CTCTCCGGCGGGCAGAAGCAGCGAACCTTTATGGCCCGCATCCTCGCACAGGACCCAGACCTGTTTCTCCTCGACGAACCTCTGGCGGGCATCGACGCGTCGAGCGAAAAAGTCGTCCTCGAGGTCATTCGACAGCTGCGAGCATCCGGAAAGACAGTCGTTGTTGTCCATCACGACCTGACGACAGTCCGCGATTTCTGCACTCACGCCGCCGTTTTGAACAAGGGCCGCTGTGTGCTGGACGGCCCTGTCGACGAAGTGCTTACCAGTCGGGAATTCAGTTCGGTCTACGGTTTCGGGAACATCTTCACAGCGGAGGGAAGCGTTAGTGGTATCAGCTGATCTGCTTGCTGCGGGTTTCGTCGCACCGAGTGAGCTCCTGCTGAATTACACGTTCCGCACCATGCTCATCGGGACTGTTCTCGTGGGAGTCTTCTCCGGTTCCATGGGCTGTTTTCTGTATCTCCGCCGGCAGGCTCTCATTGCCGATGTCATCGGCCACTCGGCGGTCTTCGGCGTTGCGGCCAGCTTTGTCCTAGCCGTTGCGATGCTCGGAGTGTCAGGCAGGTCGATGGTGACTCTGACGATCGGCGCGGTGATTGCCTCGTCTCTCGCGTCGTTCACAGTGAACTGGATCAGCGGTACCCGCCTGGGCTCAGATGCAGCCATGGCCGGAGTTCTGGCATTGTTCTACGGCAGCGGTATCGTGCTGCTGCGCTCGGCGTCGCTGTCGTCGCTGCCGGGCCGTGGGGGCATTGAAACGTATATCTTCGGCAATGCCGCAACCACAACGCACGAAGACCTGCTTGTGATCGCGGTGTGCGGCGGTGCGGCGCTGTTGACGATCATCATCGGCTGGCGTGCTTTTGGGCTGTTCACCTTCGATCCGGTCTTTGCCCACACCGTGGGTTATCGGACAGCCGTGCTCGGCCCAGTACTTGGGGTGGCGACAACAGTTGCCGTTGTCATCGGCGTGAAGTCAGTGGGGCTTATCCTCATGGTGGCGTTTGCGATTATGCCGGCCGCATCTGCTCGCCAGTGGACGGGAAGCCTCAGATCGATGGTGATGCTCGCAGGTTCTATCGGCGGCGCTGCCGGCGCCGTCGGGTCCTATGCCGCTGTCAGCTTCGGGCGAGTGCCGACAGGCCCGATTGTGGTGTTGGTGCTCTTCACAGTTTTCCTCGTGTCGGTTCTTTTTGCCCCGCGTCGCTCGGTTATCGGCAGGGCCGTGCGTGCCAGGCGGAATGCAGCCCGGTTGGCTGTTGTGGGAGGCGATGGCAGATGAGCATTGCAGCGGCGACCGTGTTTTTGGCTGTTACCACCGCGGTGACATGTGCTCTGCCCGGGGTGTTCTTGGTGTTGCGGCGCCAGTCAATGCTCGTTGACGCGATGTCTCACGCTGTTCTGCCCGGTGTTGTCATCGGGGCGATTGTGTCGGGCACAACCCATTCTCCGTGGATGATTGCAGCCGCTTCGGCCATGGGCATGATTGTGGTGCTCGGATCTGAATGGCTGCGCCGGACCGGACTGATAGCCCGAGGCGCCGATCAGGGGCTCATTTTTCCCGCTCTTTTCGCCGGTGGTGTGATTCTTCTGTCCACGAGCCTGAAGTCGGTGCACATCTGCGAGGACACTGTGTTGACGGGTGATCTGAACCTTATGGCTCTGCCGAGTGAACACGTGCTTGTCAGGGGAGTGAACCTCGGTCCGCAGACGGCGCTCATCCTTCTTGGTGTCTTCGCTGTCACGGCGATTTTCATCGCCTGCACTTACAGGGTGCTGTCCCTGGCGACTTTCGATCCGGTTCTGGCTCGCACCATGGGTCTGCCTGTTAGAACGGTTGACTACACGCTCATGGCTCTCGTGGCAGTAACTGTCGTGGTGGCGTTCAATGCCGCGGGCGCTATTCTCGTCGTCGCGCTCGTTGTGGTGCCGCCGGCGGTTGCGGTTCTGTTCGGCAATCGTCTGCCGGTCGTCATCGCACTGAGCCTCGTCATTGCTGTCATCAGCGCGGTGGCGGGCTTCTGGACGGCCTATGTGCTCGACCTGCCCACAGCTCCGCTCATGGCGGCTGTCAGCGGTGTGCTGCTTGTGAGCGCCGTGGCGTTTGTGAAGATCCGTTCGAGAGCAAGGGCAAAGGTACGAAGCTCCGG
>CABTZE010000236.1 GCA_902489215.1 uncultured Brevibacterium sp. | reverse complement strand
TTCTGTTGTCATGCTGCTGGTTCTCGGCGCTGTTTCCATCATCGGCCTTCCCGCCGCCGTGCAGCAGTTCATGGTCCAGCCGAGTGAACAGAGCCTGGAAAAGGACTACCTGCAGCGCAACATCGACGCCACTCGCGATGCCTATGGCATTGATGATGTCGAAGTGCAGCAGTACAAGCCTTCCACTGAAGGCGAACGAGGTGCCCTGAGGGCTGACGCTGACACCGCGGCTTCTATTCGACTTCTGGACCCGAACCTGGTCTCGGACACGTTCCGCCAGCTGCAGCAGCAGCGTTCGTTCTATTCGTTCCCCGAACAGCTCGACGTTGACCGCTACGACATCGACGGAAAACAGCAGGACACCGTGATCTCGGTTCGTGAACTCAACCCGGAATCGCAGGCTTCGGCTTCGTGGCTTAACCAGTCGGTTGTCTACACGCACGGTTTCGGTGTTGTCGCAGCCTATGGCAATAAGCAGGGCGCGGATGGTCGCCCGGCGTTCCTCGAACACAACATCCCGCCGACGGGTGAGCTCGGCGAATACGAACCGCGCGTCTACTTCGGCGAGCAGTCGCCCACCTACTCGATTGTCGGTGGGCCGAAGGACGGCGAGAAGCACGAGATCGACTACCCGACGGACGACGACAAGGACGGCGGCGCTCAGGTCTACACCACATTCCAGGGCGATGGCGGACCGAATGTCGGCAAGCTGTTCAACCGCTTGGCCTTCGCCGTGAAGTTCCAGGACGAGCAGATCGTCCTGTCGGATGCGGTTAATCCGGAATCGCAGATTCTGTTCAACCGCAAGCCGCGGGAGAGGGTCAAGAAGGTCGCTCCTTTCCTCGAAGTGGACGGCGATCCGTACCCCACGGTTGTCGACGGCCGCATCAAGTGGATTGTCGACGCCTACACCACAAGCTCGAACTACCCGTATTCGACGCCGCAGGTCCTGCAGGCTGTCACGGAAGACTCCAACACCCAGCGCCAGGGTGCTGTGGCTGCGCTTCCGCCGCAGAAGGTCAACTACATCCGCAACTCGGTGAAGGTCGCCGTCGATGCCTATGACGGTTCGATCGACATGTACGCGTGGGATGAAGAAGACCCGGTCCTGCAGTCATGGTCGAAGATCTTCCCGAATGCGCTCAAGCCGATCTCGGAAATCAGCGCCGACCTCATGAGCCACGTGCGCTACCCGGAGGACCTCTTCAAGGTGCAGCGTCAGCTGCTGACGCAGTACCACGTTCCGGATGCGAACTCGTTCTACACGAAACAGGACTTCTGGACGACGCCGCTTGACCCGACGGTCGCACGTGACAAGCAGCTTATGCAGCCTCCCTACTACATGACGCTGCAGATGCCAGGTCAGGAAAAGCCCACGTTCTCGCTGACGTCGAGCTTCATTCCGCGGCCCATCGAAGGACAAACGCGCAACAACCTCACCGGCTATTTCGCGGCCAGCGGCGACGCGGGCGATGAAAAGGGCAAGGTTGCCGACGAATACGGTCGCCTGCGTCTGCTCCAGCTGCCGCGCAACACGACGGTTCCCGGCCCCGGCCAGGCGCAGAACAACTTCAACACCGAGCCGGCCATTCAGCAGAACCTCAACCTGCTGCGCCAGGGTGAATCGAAGGTGGAGAACGGAAACCTTCTCACACTGCCGATCGGCGGGGGACTGCTGTACGTTCAGCCGGTCTACGTCCGTTCGCAGGGCGAAACGTCATACCCGGTTCTGCAGCGCGTGCTGGTGGCATTCGGTGAGCAGATCGGCTTCGCTCCGACCCTTGACGAAGCACTTGACCAGGTGTTCGGTGGTGACTCCGGTGTGTCCGCGGGTGACCACGGACAGTCCGGCCAGGCTTCTGACGACGAAAAGGGCTCGGTCACAGCTGACGGCTCAAAGGACGGCGACAAGGGCAAGGCCGCCGGGGGAGCAGGACTTGATGAGGCTTTGAAGGAAGCCGATCAGGCAATGAAGGACTCCGACAAGGCCATGAAGGAAGGCAACTGGGACGAATACGGCAAGGCTCAGGATCGTCTGCGCAAGGCACTGGAGAAGGCCATGCAGGCTGACGGTGCTGACACCGGTGCAGGCCAGGGTGGCGACGCCGGCGGAGACCAGGGCGGACAGGACTGATGCCCGCAGCGTTCGCCCCGG
>CABTZE010000235.1 GCA_902489215.1 uncultured Brevibacterium sp. | reverse complement strand
TTCGACCAGCTGCGGTTCGAAGGCCTGAATGCCCAGGCGGTGCAGCGTGGGTGCGCGGTTGAGCAGAACGGGGTGCTCCTGAATGACTTCTTCGAGCACGTCCCACACCTGCGGGTGCTGGCGTTCGACCATGCGCTTAGCCGACTTGATGTTCTGTGCGTGGTTGAGGTCAACCAGGCGCTTCATCACGAACGGCTTGAACAGTTCGAGTGCCATGGTCTTGGGCAGACCGCATTCGTGCAGCTTCAGGGTCGGGCCGACCACGATGACCGAACGGCCGGAGTAGTCGACGCGCTTACCGAGCAGGTTCTGACGGAAGCGTCCCTGCTTGCCCTTGAGCATGTCGGACAGCGACTTGAGCGGACGGTTGCCCGGTCCGGTGACGGGGCGTCCGCGACGGCCGTTGTCGAACAGCGAGTCGACTGCTTCCTGGAGCATCCGCTTTTCGTTGTTCACGATGATTTCGGGTGCACCGAGGTCAAGCAGGCGCTTGAGGCGGTTGTTGCGGTTGATGACACGACGGTAGAGGTCGTTGAGGTCACTGGTGGCGAAGCGGCCACCGTCGAGCTGCACCATGGGGCGCAGTTCCGGAGGGATGACCGGAATCGCGTCGAGCACCATGCCCTCGGGCTTGTTGTCCGTGGTCATGAATGCGTTGACGACCTTGAGGCGCTTGAGCGCACGGGTCTTGCGCTGGCCCTTGCCGGTGCGAATGAGTTCCCGCAGCATTTCGGCTTCGGATTCGAGGTCGAAGTCCTTGAGGCGCTGCTGGATGGCAGCAGCACCCATCGAGCCTTCGAAGTAGATGCCGAAGCGGGCGACCATGTCGCGGTACAGGCTTTCGTCACCTTCGAGGTCTGCGACCTTGAGGTTCTTGAAGCGGTCCCACACCTGTTCCAGGCGGTCGAGCTGGCGTTCGGAGTTGCGGCGGATGTTGCCGAGTTCCTTGTTGGCCTGCTTTTCAACCTTGCTCTTAGCCGCTGCGGTTGCACCGTCGGCTTCGAGTTCCTTGAGGTCGTCTTCCAGCTTCTTGGAGCGGCGGTCGAGGTCCGCGTTCATGCGGTCTTCGATCTGCTTCTTTTCGACGTCCACCTGGTTCTGCAGGGTGGGCATGTCGCGGTGGCGCGAGTCTTCGTCGACCGACGTAATCATGTAGGCCGCGAAGTAGATGACCTTTTCAAGGTCCTTCGGCGCCAGGTCGAGCAGGTAGCCCAGGCGGCTGGGCACGCCCTTGAAGTACCAGATGTGGGTGACGGGAGCGGCGAGCTCGATGTGGCCCATGCGCTCACGGCGCACCTTGGCGCGGGTGACTTCAACACCGCAGCGCTCACAGATGATGCCCTTGAAGCGCACGCGCTTGTACTTTCCGCAGGCGCATTCCCAGTCGCGGGTCGGACCGAAGATGCGCTCACAGAACAGGCCGTCCTTTTCCGGCTTGAGCGTGCGGTAGTTGATGGTCTCGGGCTTCTTGACTTCGCCGTGCGACCACTGGCGAACCTCATCAGCCGTAGCCAGGCCGATGCGCAGTTCATCAAAGAAATTAACGTCAGGCACGTAAATCCTCTTCCTTGGTGACCTTCAGAAGGTCAGTAAAAATTCGGGCTGGCTGGCTGTCAGACTTCGTCGACTGTCTGGGCTTCGTCGCGCGACAGGTTGATGCCGAGCTCTTCAGCGGCTCGGTACATTTCGTCGTCTTCGCGCATTTCGACGGCGTGGCCGTCAGCAGACAGAACTTCGATGTCAAGGCACAGCGACTGCATTTCCTTGATGAGGACCTTGAACGACTCGGGAATGCCCGGGTCGGGAAGGTTCTCGCCCTTGACGATTGCTTCGTAGACCTTGACGCGGCCGGGAACGTCGTCCGACTTGGTGGTCAGGAGTTCCTGCAGCGTGTAGGCCGCACCGTAGGCTTCGAGTGCCCACACTTCCATTTCGCCGAAGCGCTGGCCACCGAACTGTGCCTTACCACCCAGCGGCTGCTGGGTGATCATCGAGTACGGGCCGGTGGAACGGGCGTGGATCTTGTCGTCGACCAGGTGGTGGAGCTTGAGCATGTACATGTAGCCCACCGAGACCGGGTACGGGAACGGTTCGCCGGAGCGGCCGTCGAACAGGCGAGCCTTGCCGGAGCCGTCGATCAGGCGCTCACCGTCGCGGTTGAGTCGGG
>CABTZE010000234.1 GCA_902489215.1 uncultured Brevibacterium sp. | reverse complement strand
CTAACCCCGCGTACTTGGCGGTCATCGTGCTTTTGGGCATCGGCAGTTTCCTGCCGCTCAAGCGGGTTCGCTCGATGGAGTTCTCTCAGCGCACCCTGATCCTGACCATCACGTCCGTGCTGACGGGCATCGCCCTCATCGTGTTCGGTGTGTACTCAACAGTGTGGATGGGAGCGATCGCGGCGCTGTTCCTCGGCGCACTCATTTCTCTGCAGGTCATCCACACTCCAGAACTGCACACCAAGCCTTGGCGCGCAGGCACCGTGTCCGCGGCGATCTTCTTCTTCATCGGCGCCGTCGCACAGATCCGGGCTGGGGTCGGTGCCGGAATGCCCGCTGTTCCGTGGACAGTATTCGCGTCCGGCATTGTCATCATCCTGGCCGGCGTGCTCATCATCGTGTCACCGCTGCAGCGTTCCCGTATCCCCTCCACGGGGGCATTCCCGCTGACTCGCGCGATGCAGCAGGCCCGCGCCCACGTAGATGTGGGCGCCCCGTGGCCGGTGTACGCGCTGTTCGGCGTGATCGGCTCAATCTTCGTGGTGATCGTTCCCACTGCTTCTGACGAATCGTTCGGCATTATGAGCTTGGGGCTCATGGTGTGCGCCGTGCTCGTCGGCTGGGCCGCCGGCTATGAAGCCGGCCCAACTTTTGCCCCCGGCATGACCCGGCCACGACTCACCGCTTTTTCGCTCATCGGCGCGGGGCTTCTCGCCATTCTCGGCGGAATGGTCCACGAAGTCTCCGGCACCGCGCTGCTGTTCGCGGCAGCCGCCTTCGCCATCGGCGTGGGCGTGCGGGCCCAGGACTACCAGATTTCACGGCGCATTGGCCTGGGGATCGGCGCCATCATCACGCTGCTCATCCTCAGCCTGGATGCCCGCTTCACGGTGGTGCTGAGCGAAGCATCAACGTGGACCATCACAGGCTCTGCCGTCGCAGTGTCGAGTGTCGGTCTCCTTGCAGTGGCCGGTGGAATCATCGCCCTGTTCCTTTTCTCGCCGACCGGCATCCATGGCATCGGCGTCGACATCGTGCACGCCTTCCGCACACGGGCAGCAGACGGGCACCCGGGCCAGTCTGCCGGGTCGACAGGTGCGCACAGCCCCAACCGCCCGCCCGCACCGGCCGCACCCGCAGGACACGGTGGCCAGGGGCAGTCCGCCCAGCCGGGCGCAGGCCTGCAGACGCCCTCCGTGCGGACTGCGCAGAGCGGTTTCTTCATCGCGGTCGAAGGCCCCGACGGCTCAGGCAAGACAACGCAGATCGACTTCATCCGCAAGCACTTGGCCGCCCGCGGCCTGCACAATGTCGAAACGACCCGTGAACCCGGTGGCACCGACAAGGGCAAGCAGATCCGCGCCGCAATTCTCGACGGCCAGGGAGTCACCCCGAAGTCCGAGGCACTGCTGTACGCCGCCGACAGGTCACACCACGTGGCCTCGCTGATCGACCCCACCCTGAGGTCCGGCGGAGTCGTCGTCACCGACCGCTACATCGATTCCTCGCTTGCCTACCAGGCGGCTGGCCGCGAACTCGCAGAACAAGACATCTACGCTCTGTCCGCGTGGGGAACTGATGGGCTCATGCCCAACCTCACGCTGCTGTTGGACATTTCTCCGGAAGCCTCCGCGCAGCGCACTTCACAGCGCGGCGATGAAAACCACCTGGACAAACAGTCGGCGGAGTTCCGCACTCGCGTGCGCGAACGCTTCCTGTCTCTTGCTGAAGAGGCCCCGCACCGCTACGTGGTCATCAACGCCGATCAGCCCGCGCAGAAGGTCTCCGCAGACATCGCCGCAGCTCTTGATGCCGCGCTCGACGCGGCGGGCTTGGGCCGCCGGCCGCAGGTGCAGCAGCCTGACTCGCAAACCCCGCGGCGCTCCTCAGCGGACCTGCTGACATCGGACGACCCCGATGCCACACAGGCCATGCCTTCGCTCGAAGCTGAGAATGTTCGTGCCGAATCAGAGCAGCGCTCACAGGGCGCAGGTGGCCAGTCAGCTTCGACGCAGGGTCCGGCGGTTTCACAGATGCCCGTCGTGAAACCGGCAGAAGAACAGCAGAAACCAGCTGATGGATCGCAGGAAACAAGCGATGGTCAAAAGCCAGCTGACGTGCAGCCAGAACCAGCGGAAGAACAGCAGGAGTCCGCTGAACCGGAACAGGTCGAAACTGCTGCGGGCAGCGCT
>CABTZE010000233.1 GCA_902489215.1 uncultured Brevibacterium sp. | reverse complement strand
CCCTTTTTGTGCTGTTCGGTCGGCTGACCTCAGCTGCCGAGGTGCTCGCTGCGGAAGTGCCGGTAGTCGCGTTTGCGCTTGACGAGGCTGGCGATGACGGCGACCGTCATCGATACGACGATGACGCCCAGCGAAAGGGCCAGCGGAATCTCCGGGAGCTGGTGGGCGAAGGTTTCGCGGGCCGCGGTGTACATGAGCTTGAAGCCGATGTAGCCAAGGATGACGGCGATTCCGTACTTGAGGTACTGCAGCTTGTCGGCCATGTTCTCCAGCAGGAAGTACAGCTGGCGCAGACCCATGAGTGCGAACAGGTTTGCGGTGAAGATGATGAACGCCGATCGCGTCACAGCCATAATCGCCGGAATCGAATCCAGGGCGAACATAACGTCCGTGGTGCCAATCGCGATGAACACCAGAAGCATCGGTGTGGCAAACCGCTTGCCGTCGATGTTCACGAAGATCTTGTTGTTATGGTAATCGTCCGTGAACGGAAACCGCTTCTTCACCATGCGGACGAGCAGGTTGTCACCGCCGCCGCCGTCGTCCTTCTCCGTGGCCTGCTTCCACGCGGTCCAAAGAAGGAACGCGCCGAAGATGAAGAACACCCAGATGAACTTCTCGATGATCCACACGCCCGCGAGGATGAAGATGCCCCGGAAGACCAGCGAAATGATGATGCCCACCATGAGGACTTCCTGCTGATACCGCGGCGGCACCTTGAACGCAGCCAACACGATGATGAACACGAAGACGTTGTCGATTGACAGCGAATACTCCATGAGCCATCCGGCGAGGAACTCACCGCTGGCCTGCTTGTTGCCGAATAGGTACAGCACACCCGCGAAGATCAGGGCGAGGGCAACATAGAAGCCGACCCACAGGCCGGCTTCGCGGTTCGACGGCCGGTGGGGGCGTTTGAGGATGAGCAGCAGGTCTGCCAGGAGAAGCACACCGAGTGCGCCGAGGACGATGAATTCAAAGGTCAGCGAAAGGCCGCTGGCTGATTCGTGGTGCACGAGAGTTCTTTCTTAGGGGTCGATGACGTCCGTGAAAGTCTTTCCTGCGCCGAAGCTGCGCGCTGCTGATCCGGAACCCGGCCCGGCTGGGTGCCGGACGGTTTCGTGTTGACGAATCAGCACATGAGGATACTCCCCTTCACCGGTCCTCCAGTCTAGAGCACAGTCAGGCCCAGCCGGTCAGCTTTCGCGCTGAATCTGACGCAGATCACGTTTGAGTTCCTGCAGTTCGTCGCGCAGACGCGCTGCAAGTTCGAACTGCAGGTCGGCTGCCGCCTGATTCATCTGCTCGGTGAGCTCTGCGATGAGCTCTGGCAGGTCGGTCGTCGGCTGGCGAACAGAGGTCGGCTGTCCGGATGTCTGACCGGCAGACCGGGCACGTTGCTCGTCAGTTTGGGCCGAGTTATAGCCGCGCTTGCCCTTGCCGTAGTCGAATTCGTTGAGAAGCTCCGCGGTATCTTCGTTGTCGCGCTTGAGCCGCTCCGTGATGTCCGCGATCTTCTTGACCAGCGGCTGCGGATCGATTCCGTGTTCCTTGTTGAACGCGATCTGCTTTTCGCGGCGACGCTCTGTTTCCTCAATGGCGCGCTGCATAGACTCCGTGCGGGTATCTGCGTACATGTGCACTTCGCCGTTGACGTTTCGCGCCGCGCGCCCGATTGTCTGGATGAGCGAGGTGGTGGACCGCAGGAAGCCCTCCTTGTCGGCATCGAGAATCGACACGAGCGACACCTCGGGCAGGTCGAGGCCCTCACGCAGCAGGTTGATGCCGACCAGCACATCGAACACCCCGGAGCGCAGTTCGCTCAGCAGCTCGACACGGCGGAGGGTGTCGACGTCCGAGTGCAGATATTCGACACGCACATTGTGGTTGAGCAGATAGTCCGTGAGATCTTCCGCCATCTTCTTCGTCAGCGTCGTCACGAGAACACGCTCATTGCGCTCCACCCGCAGATTGATTTCATCCAACAGATCGTCAATCTGACCGCGCGTGGGTTTGACGATGACCTTCGGGTCAACAAGGCCGGTGGGGCGAATGATCTGTTCGACGACACCGTTGGAACGTTCAAGTTCGTAGTCCCCGGGTGTGGCTGACAGGTAGACGGTCTGGCCGATCCGATCCTGGAACTCCGAGAACCGCAGCGGCCTGTTGTCCAGCGCACTCGGCAGGCGGAAGCCGTGCTCGACGAGTGTGCGCTT
>CABTZE010000232.1 GCA_902489215.1 uncultured Brevibacterium sp. | reverse complement strand
GTGCGGACCCCTGCTCTATACCCCCCACCCAGCGGATCTGGAGGCACAGGATCAAGCGGCAGCTTCCACCTCGGCAGCGTGGGAATGGGGTTTGCTTGGCCACCAGATCTTGTCGCCGATCAGGGTGAACACGGCCGGCACGATGACAGTGCGAACCAGGAGGGTGTCGATCAGCACGCCGATTCCCACAATCAGGCCCAGCTGCCCCAGGGTGACAAGCGGCAGCACGCCCAGGGCTGCGAAAACCGCGGCGAGAACAATGCCCGCACTCGTGATCACCCCACCGGTGTGGGTAACAGCTTCGACCATCCCACTCGCAGTGCCGTGTTCAGCAGCTTCGCGGCGGGCGCGGTGCACCAGGAAGATGGTGTAGTCAATGCCGAGCGCCACAAGGAACAGGAACGACAGAAGCGGAACCTGCAGGTCGAGCGCCTCACTGCCGAGGACCACGCGGCTGAGAACCCAGCCTGCACCGACCGCGGCGAGCGCACTGGCGGCATTGATCGCCAGCAGCACAAACGGGGCGAGTGCGGAGCGGGCCACGAAGAACAGCACGATGAGCGTCACCCCGAGGATCAGAGGAACAATGAGTGCGAAGTCCTGGGCGTTGCCGGCACGCGCATCCACATCCGCTGCAACCTGTCCCCCGACGAGGGCATCCGCCCCGTCAACCGCACCGACTGCGTCACGCAGCTCATCGATCTGCGCAAGGCTCTCGTCTGTACTCGGGCTGTAATCGCTGGTCACCATGATCTTCGACAGACCATCGTGAGTATCGATCTCACCGGCACGGACGATGCCGGCACGGACGATGCCGGCACGGTCTTCCACGGCTGCCACGACGTCATCAGCCTTGTCTTCGTTCGCGACGATGAAGATCGGCTGGGCCTCCCCCGGCGGGAAGTGCTGCGACAGCGTTTCCAGGCCAGCCGCGGATCCTGACTGCACGCGGAAGCGATCCAGCTGGTCAAGGCCGACTTTCACGCCGAACAGGCCGGAGGCCATGATGGCCAGCAAAGCGATGCCGGCACCGGCTGACACCAGCGGGCGGCGCACAACAGCGGTCGCCACACGACGCCACACCCCATCCCGGCGCGCAGCGGCACCGTAACGCGGGATCGAGGGCCAGAAGGCGCCTCGTCCGACGATGGCGAGCATCGGCGGCAGCAGCAGGAGGACGCCGGCCAGCGCGGTCAGCAGACCGATGGCGGATGTGATACCCAGACCGTGCGTACCGGGAATGACGGCCAGCACCAGGGTCAACAGGGACAGCACAACCGTGAGGTTGGAGGCGAGAATCGCACCGACCGTGTGCTTCCAGGCGACCGCCAGGGCCGCACGGTGGTCAGTGTGGCGCAGCAGCTCTTCGCGGTAGCGCGAAATGAGCAGCAGCGCATAGTTCGTGCCCGCGCCGAAGACCAACACGCTGATGATGCCGGCATCGAACTGCAGGTTCCACGCTTGGCCGGCAGCCGCGGTGAGACGGCCCGCAAGACCATCGGCCAGCCCGACCGCGATCAGCGGCACCAGCCACAGGATCGGCGAACGGTAGGTGACGATCAGCAGAACGGCGACGATCGCAATCGTCACCGCCAGCAGCGTGAAGTCAGCGCCGTCGAAGGCGGCAGCGACGTCAGCACCGAAGGCTGGTCCGCCGGTGACTTCCAGTTTGAGGTCGGTCGGGCCGTGTTCGGCGACTGTGCTGCGCAGGTCCCCGATGATTTCTGCGTTGGCTGTGTTGGATTCGCCGGTCGTGATCGGCACGAGCAGCACTGCCGCTTCGCCGTCTTCGCTGAGGATGGGGCCCGAGGCCTGGCCGTCATCGTCTGCGGCGCTTTCGTTCAAGGTGTCGGCGAGGTCTTTCAGTGCGCTGTTCTGACTGTCGGTGATCTTCCCACCCTCACGCGCGGTGGCCACAATGAGCACGGACTGTTCGTCCGCGCCGGGAAATTCGTCGAGAAGAGCCTGGGCCCGCTGGGATTCGGATTCGGGCGGGGCCTGTTCGCTGCTTTCGGGCGCTTTCGCCGAACCGAAAACGCCGAACAGCACGCCGATGGCCACTAACCCGATGATGAGTGTGAGCCACGAACCCCGCTTGGAGGTGATTCTGTCTGCAAAGCCGTGTCGTTCCATGCTTCCAGTCCACCGAAAACACAGGCCGATTCCATCGGTTCTTCGGCTAGACCGCAGTCATACTTTCGGCTGACACGGGGTGTGGTGGAATCGCTTTGCCACGGCTGGTGTGGGACGGCTTGGCAAGGCCCGCGGACCCGCTGT
>CABTZE010000231.1 GCA_902489215.1 uncultured Brevibacterium sp. | reverse complement strand
GCCTTGGTCGCCGCCGAGATGACCGAGATGTTGCCGACGGCCGCGTCGATCTTGCCGGCCATGAGGGCCTGTGTGAGCATGCCGCCGTTTTCGTACTGCACGGGATTGATGCCTTCGTCCTGCGCGTAGGTTTCGCCCGAGGTCGCTGCCTGCACGCCGACTTTCTTGTCCTTGACGTCGTCGAGGCTCTTGAAGCCGTCAGACTTCGCCGCGGCCAGGCCGAGGTTGTCGTTGAGGTACGGGTCGGTGAAGTCCATCTTGGTCTTGCGCTCATCGGTGATCGAAATGCCGGAGATGGCGATGTCGCACTTGCCGGTGTCGAGCGAGGTTCCCGACTGGATGCCCTCGAAGGGAGTGCTGAGCACTTCGGTTTCCACATCGAGGCGTTCGGCGAGCTTGTCTGCCAGGTCGATGTCGAAGCCGACGGTCTTGCCGTCCTTGACGAATTCAAAGGGTTCGTACGGCACGGTTGCGCAGACGGTGAGTTTGCCGCTCTGCACCAGGCCGCTGTCTTCGGTGTCGCCGCCTCCGCAGGCAGTCAGGGTGAGTGCGGTGACGGCGGTCAGTGCGGTGAGGATCTTCTTCACGGTTGCTCCTAGGGGTGCGGGGCAGAGGTCTGCCCGTGGTGGTGCGGGTGGGTGGCCCCGGCCACCACTAATGAATATGCATTGATAAGCATAATAACTCATGCCTGGTGAGGTGCCGGTCACGCCCCCGTGTGAGTCGCGGGTTCCTTATGACACCCGGATCGAGGTGCCGAGATGCCGAAAAGCCGGGCCCCGGCAATACGGGGCCCGGCTTTTCACGCTGTCAGCTGCTGCTGACCGGATGTATGAAAATTCCGCTCAGTGGCGGTAGCCCGCGATCTGCAGGCTGACCTTCGGTGCCAGTACGGAGCCGACCGCGGTGATCGCGGCGAGCGTCATGAGCATGAGAGGTGCCGGCCACCATGCGCCGTCCACCATGCCGAGGAACAGTGTTGCGAGCATCGGCATGAAGCCGGCCACGATGGCGGCGAGGTTCGAGCACAGCGAAACACCCGAGGTGCGGTATTCGGGCTTGAACAGCGCCGTGATGACCGAGCCGTTGACCGCGTAGGACAGCGACACGCTCGTGATGCCCGCGGCAACACCGCAGATGACGAGAACGGAGATCTTGGTTTCGATCAGCCAGAACATGGGGAAGGCGAAGGCCATGGTGAGCAGGCCGCCGATGAGCGAGGCGCGTGCCGAGCCGATCTTCTCGCCCACGCGGCCGTAGAGGATCATGGTGATGATCTGCAGAACGGCGCCGATCATGGTCGCTGCGAGCATGAGGTTGGCCGGAAGCTCCAGGAAGTTCTTCCCGTAGGACACCGCGAACGTCGTCACGACGAAGAAGCCGGCCACGCCCAGCAGAGTGGTCATGAAGCCCACGATGATGCCCAGCGGTGCTTCCTTCAGCAGCTTGAAGAACGGAACCGATTCCTTTTCGCCTTCGGCGATGAGCTTCTGGAACTCAGGGGTTTCATCCAGGTGCTTGCGGATGAACAGCGCAATCAGCAGCAGCGGGATCGCGGCGAGGAACGGAATGCGCCAGCCCCAGGCGTCGAAGCTTTCCGGCGGCAGCAGCACGCCGATGATGAAGAATGCGCCGGAGGACAGGATGGTGCCGATCGGCGAGCCGACCTGCGGCATGACGGCGTAGCGTGCGCGCTTCTCCGGTGGGGCGGATTCAACGGCCGCTGTGACGGCCGAACCCCATTCGCCGCCGACGGCAAGGCCCTGCACAATGCGCAGCACGATCAGCAGGGTGGGTGCCCACACGCCGATGGTGGCGAACGTCGGCAGGATGCCGATGAGGCCGGTGGCCACGCCGATGCCGGTGACGGTGATGATGAGGACAAGCTTGCGGCCGGCCTTGTCAGCCAGGTGACCGAAGATGATGCCGCCGATGGGGCGGGCGATGAAGCCCACGGCCATGGTTCCGAAGGAGGCCAGCAGTGCCGTGACCTTGTCGTCGGAGGCGAAGAAGTGGATGTTGAAGACAATGGCCGCGGCCGTGGAGAACAGGAAGAAGTCGTACCACTCCATGGCGGTGCCGACGAGGGCTGCGGTTGCGGCCCTGCGTGCCGTTCTTTCCTGTTGTTCCGGTGTCATTGAGGAAATTGCGGCGGTTCGCATATTGCCGCCTGACGGCTGAGTGGTGCTCACAGAGCCTCCCGGTGTGCAGCGCCGACTGCGGCGCGGACTACAGATTGGCTCCTCAGCCTAAGCTCTCAGCCGGCTCGCGCCAAGTTCACCCGCCGCGCACAGG
>CABTZE010000230.1 GCA_902489215.1 uncultured Brevibacterium sp. | reverse complement strand
GGCAGGGGGGGCGCCCGGGGGGGCCACTCCTCGGCCCCCGCCCCCCCCGCGCCGGGGGGGGGGCCCGCGGCCCCCCCCCCCCCCCCCGTTTCTGCTTCTGCCCTAGTCTTCCGCGCTTTCCTCACACGAGGTGAAGCTCACCTCGGACTGTGCTCGCACCTCAGTCCTGCGTTCGAGGGTGCGGGCCACGGTGCACGTCTTCCCGTGCGCGTGAGCAAGGGCGCGGTCGACCGTGCGGGCCGCACGGCGTGCATCGCCTGAGTCGTCGAGTTCAACGGCCAGTTGAATGAGCACGCCCCTCAGGTAGTTTTCGTCTTCGCGCACATAGTCGGCGGAGACCTCAGCGGTGAAGGACCTCGGCTCGGCGCGCCGGCTGACGACCGTGTCCGGATCAATTGATGAGCATGCACCGAGTGCGGCCAGAAGAAGCTCGACGGGCGTGAAGACATCCCCTCCCGTGCCGACTTCAACCTGTGCGCCCGCTGCGTTTGTCGCTCGGAAACGTCCCTGTGCTGTCCTCTGGACACTGACGTGAACTCGTTCCACTGCCTCGCCTTCCTCAAGAATGAAACCAGCCTAGTTCCCCGAAACCGTGAGACACAGCTCACCCGGGCAGGCGCCTCGTAAGCCAGACCCGAGCCGAACCGTCGGCTCTTTTGCAAAACACCCGAAACAATACGCAGTCAGCGGCCCCGCAGACCGTACAGTGAGAAAAACCTTTGTCTTCCCCATGTAAAGGACTCACATGCGACACCTACCGGCAACACTCGGCGCCCTCGGGGTGGCCGTTGCGGTAGCCGTGCCCGCTGCCGCGGCACCCAATGCCAACAGCAGCGCAGAACCGGCGCCGCAGGAGACCGCAAAGAACGCCCCGCAGGAAGCCGACAATGACGGTCAGGAACCCAAGGTCGACACCGTCAAGCAGAAGGTTGACGCTGACAGCACGGCCGTCATCGACGCCACCGGCACAAACGATGAGAACACCGTCGTCATCTTCGGAGCGACATGGGCAGGCGACGCCCAGCCGAAGGTCGAGTACCGCTCAAAGGTCACCAACAGCCTGAAGTGGTCGATGTGGCAGGAGCTGCAGGCCGACACTGAAGAAGGCCCCGACGACAGCACCAACGAAGCCAACACTCCCGGCACGGCAGCCGTCAGCGCCGCCTACAACGAAAAGATCGAGGTGCGCACCACGGGCGCGCCGGTCACTGTGACCGTCACGACCACCCCGATCACGGATGCCGACCGCACCATGTTCGGCGGTGTCAACGACGAAGGCACATTCTCCTCCCCCGACCTCAACGAACCCGCATCGACCGCGCCGGAAGCCGACTCCACCTCGGAAGCCGGCAGCGGCCCCATCGCCGGCGGCAAGCTCAACGCCAAGAAAGCCGCGTCCATCGGCGGCTTCAAGTACTTCTCGCGCAAGCAGTGGGGCGCACGGAAGGCTCGCTGCTCGACGTCGACGACCAACCGCAACTCCGCGACGATCATCCACCACACCGAGGGCTCGAACAGCTACTCGAAGGCTCAGGTTCCGGGCATCCTGCGCGGCATCCAGGCCTACCACCAGGGCAGCCGCCACTGGTGCGACATCGGCTACAACATGCTCGTCGACAAGTACGGCAACATCTACGAGGGCCGTCCCAAGCTCAACAAGGCAGCCATCGGCGCCCACGCTTCGAGCGTCAACCGCGGAACCTTCGGCATTTCGGTGATCGGCTCCTACAAGAAGAAGGCGCCTGAGGCCGCAGTCAACTCGGTTGCCCGCATCGTTGCCTGGCAGTCCTCCAAGTGGAACTGGAAGATCGATTCCAAGGTCACCCTGACCTCGGCAGGCGGCGCCACGCGCAAGTACCCCAAGGGCGCCAAGATGACCGTGCAGCGCGTGTCCGGCCACAGGGACGTCGGCAACACCGACTGCCCCGGCAACGGCCTGTACAGCCAGCTGGGTGACATCCGCAAGAAGGCCATCGGTTTCCAGAAGGGCAAGCCTCCGGCACCGGCTGAAAAGCCCAAGAGCCCCATCCAGAAGTTCCACGAGGCCAACAAGTCCAAGACCGGCAAGCCCACCGGCAAGGAACACGGCGGACTGCCCGGCGGCGGCGCGTACCGAGCCTTTGAAAAGGGCGCGGTGCACCACTCGCCGAAGACCGGCACCCACTTCACCCGGTTCGGCTCCGGCATCCAGAAGGCGTGGGCCGCACAGGCCTACGAACGCGGTGCTCTGGGCTACCCGACCGGCGAAGAGTCCTGCACCATCAAGGACGGCGGCTGCTACCAGGCGTTCCAGAACGG
>CABTZE010000229.1 GCA_902489215.1 uncultured Brevibacterium sp. | reverse complement strand
GCGCCCCCCCCCCCCCCCCCGGGGGCCCCCCGGCCCCCCAGAGAACCGGCCCCAGAGAAAGGCCCCACCGGTTTTCCCCCACAAAAAGCGGGGGGGGGGCCTCCCTTTCCAGGGGGGCCCCCACCTCGTGCTTTGGGGTCAGTCCAGAAGCCGCGACCTGATGAGGAACCGCAGCCCCGTGGGGCTTTCGATGCTGAAGCCACCGCCCCTGCCGGGCACTGCATCAACCAGCAGGTAAGTATGCTTCCAGTACTCGAACTGCTCCTTTGACATCCAGAAGCCGATCTCCGCAGACTCTGCGGGCACACCGGGCAGAGTGAACGTGCCCAAAAGCACGTCCGAATCTCCGGTGAGGAACTCACCTTCCGGATAGCACATGGGTGCAGACCCGTCACAGCAGCCGCCGGACTGGTGGAACATCAGCTGGCCGTGCTGCTGTGTGAGCTTCTGCAGCAGCTCCACCGCCGCCGGGCTCAGCCCCACGCGCGAGCTCTGTTCACCTTCGATCGCAGGCCGCGCTTCCACTTGCGCGGTCACTGTGCTGCCGTCGTGGTCTCCGGTGATGTCGTCAGCCATTGTCAGAAGAATCCCATGGGGTTTTCGTCGTAGCTGACCAGCAGGTTCTTGGTCTGCTGGTAGTGGTCGAGCATCATGAGGTGGTTCTCACGACCGATGCCGGACGACTTGTAGCCGCCGAACGCAGCGTGTGCCGGGTAGTTGTGGTAGTTGTTCACCCAGACGCGGCCGGCCTGAATGTCGCGGCCCGCACGGTACGCGATGCCGCCGTTGCGCGACCACACACCAGCGCCCAGGCCGTAGAGCGTGTTGTTCGCTTCCTTGATGACCGAGTCGTAGTCGGTGAACGACGTCAGAGCGAGGACGGGGCCGAAGATCTCCTCCTGGAAGATCCGCATGCTGTTGTCGCCCTTGAATACGGTCGGCTGGATGTAGAAGCCATCGGCGAGGTCGCCGTCGAGGTGGTTCTGCTCACCGCCGATGAGCACTTCGGCGCCTTCGTCCTTGCCGATCTGCAGGTACGACTTGATCTTCTCAAGCTGATCGTTCGAAGCCTGGGCACCGATCTGCGTTTCCGTGTCCAGCGGGTTGCCCTGCTTGGTGTTGCGGACGCGTTCAAGGCCGAGCTCGACGAAGTCATCGAAGATGCTCTCCTGCACGAATGCTCGCGACGGGCAGGTGCAGACTTCGCCCTGGTTGAGGCTGAACATCGCGAAGCCCTCGGCCGCCTTCTGCCGGAACGCGTCATCAGCTGCCATGACGTCTTCGAAGAACACGTTGGGGCTCTTGCCGCCCAGTTCCAGGGTGACGGGGATGAGGTTCTGCGATGCGTACTGCATGATGAGCCGACCTGTGGTCGTTTCACCGGTGAACGCGATCTTCGCAATGCGCTTGTTCGAGGCCAGCGGCTTTCCCGCCTCGACGCCGAAGCCGTTGACGATGTTGACCACACCGTCGGGCAGCAGGTCCCCGATCAGCTCAATGAGCACCAGGATCGAGGCCGGTGTCTGCTCGGCTGGTTTGAGGACCACCGCGTTGCCCGCAGCAAGAGCGGGAGCGAGCTTCCACACCGCCATGAGCAGCGGGAAGTTCCACGGGATGATCTGGCCGACCACGCCGAGCGGTTCGTTGAAGTGATAGGCAACCGTGTTGTCGTCAATCTGCGACAGGCGGCCTTCCTGAGCGCGGATTGCGCCGGCAAAGTAGCGGAAGTGGTCGATGGCCAGCGGAATATCAGCCGTCAGCGGTTCGCGGATCGCCTTGCCGTTGTCCCATGTTTCGGCAACGGCGAGCATTTCAAGGTTCTCTTCCATCCGGTCGGCAATCCGGTGGAGGATGAGAGCGCGTTCAGCAGGGCTTGTTTTGCCCCATGCGGGGGCCGCTTTGTGCGCGGCGTCGAGTGCTGCCTCGATGTCGTCGGCGTCTGACTGCGCGACTTCGCAGAAGACTTTTCCGGTAACCGGGGAGGGGTTTTCGAAGTAGCGTCCGGCCTTCGGCGGCGTCCACTGCCCGCCGATCCAGTTGTCGTAGCGGGACTTGAAGGTCACCTTGCTGTCAGGTGTGTTGGGGGCTGCGTAGACCGTCATGATTCTCTCCTTTGAGACTTCAGGTGCAGTGCTGCAGGACGTCGATGTCCTGCACCTAAACTACGCACCTGCTCGCGGGCAGACAAGGGGTGTCTCGAAATCAGGAGCATACTCACGAGGTGGGGCCCATCTTCCCCGGTTAGCCCCACCTCGTGCGTTTCGGTCAGCTGTTGAGCTGCTTGTAGATGATTTTCGGC
>CABTZE010000228.1 GCA_902489215.1 uncultured Brevibacterium sp. | reverse complement strand
TCCTGACCGGTTTTGAGGAGGCGCACGCGGCGATGCAGGCATGGCGGTTTGTCGGTGAAGAGACCCTGCCCACGGGGGTGAACATTGCCAATCCGGCGTTCAACCTTGACGTGATGGAACGGCTGCGTGAGCTCACTGCCGACCCCGAACGCGGTGAATGGCAGACCTGGGTCATTCTCTATGACCTCGCCAGCGACTCCTTCGATCACATCTTCCTGTGGCCGGGAGAAGATGCTGGGTACAACGTGATCGGCTACGACACCCCGATGTCGACGATTGAAGCACTGAATCCCGCCCATCCTGCTGAAGAGCCGCAATGGCTGACTGCGGCCAGGGGCAAGCCGCCCGTCTCGGGTTGAGGCCGAACCCGCACCCCGACCTCGACAACCGAACACGGAATCGTCCTCGACGCCCTCGGCCGTCATCCAGGGATTCCAGCGCCGCTAACCCTGCTTCGGCTGGCCGCCCGACTCCTGCCGCTGCTGGTTCGTCGGCTGCTGCCATTGCTGCTGGTTCGGCGCAAACTGTTGGGGCGGATACTGCTGAGGCGGCCCGGCATGGGCGGTCCGGTTCTTGCGTCGAGTCAGGACGATGATGAGCACAAGGACGACGATGAGTGCAAGGACGACGATGACCCCCGCGGCAATCGCAACCACAGCGAGAGTAGGGAAACCCGCAGGCTGGGTCGGCGTGGCGGCCGTTTCCTTATCAGACGAGGTATCGCTCCCGTTACCCCAATCCCCCGCGTTCGGGGCCATCCCCAGCCAGCCTTCGTCCTTCGCCACCTGGGGCAGCCACACGACGGCCTCCGGGTCGACGCCCGCATCAACCTTGTAGTGCTCGGGATAGGCCATTGTCGACTCGTCCGCGAAGCCGTCGCACAGTTCACGCACGACATCCCACTGCGGATCATCGTTGGCCGTACCGGGATAGGTGATGGGCTCATCGGGATACTGCATCGGGTCATTGTCGATAAACGCAACCGGATCGATGACACCAAACCCGAGCTCACTGCTCTGGCGCCCGCCGTTGCTCGCCGTTTCCGTCAGCGAGTGAATGAGTTGGTGATAGGTCGCATCGGGCCATTTCTGGTGTCCGAGCGCCAGCGTTCCCGCAACGATCGGCGACGAAAAGCTCGTGCCTGCACCATTGGACACCAGTTTTCCATCCGCCTCGCGCAAGGTGAGCTTCTCCCCGGGCGCCGCAACCGTGAGCCCCTCACCTGCTGCTGCCCAGTTCGTGGCTGCTGCGCCCGGCTTCGAGGCGGTCACCGACACCACACCCGGTAGGCCTGCCGATTCGGCGGAGACATTCCGGTCGTTTCCCGCACCGGTTATGAGCGCCTTGCCGCGCATCTGCCAGTAGGCATTCTGGTAGCTGGACGGCTGGGTCGGCCCGAGTCTCGACATCGACATAATGTCGGCCCCACGCTTTTCGGCCTCCATCATGCGCCCGCCACCGAGCACCACCATCTCATCACAGTCGGACGGCCAGCCCGATGAGGACGGGGTCAAAGCAAAGGGCTGTTCCATGACGAGGAGCTTGGCCTTCGGCGCCACCCCTTGAATACGCCCGTTGCCACCCTGTCCGACAATCATCGTCGCCACCTGAGTGCCGTGCGCAACGGACTCCTCGTAAGTGGCCCCGTCAAGATCTACGGCGCTCTTCGAGGCGTCCCGCATCGGCAGGCATTCATCGGGCATCGGCACGAATTCGATATCAGCGCCCTTGAGGTCGGGGGATTTGAGGTCGATGCCCGTTTCCGCGATAGCGATCGTCACCCCAGACCCATCGAGGCCCTGATCGCGCAGTTTCGCGTAGCCCAGTTCATCGTCAAACCACGGCGAGGCATCGCCGGCAGCAACCGACGGAGCGAGTGGGATGACAATGCTCCCGGCCATTGTGACGGCGGCAAGAAGAGCGCCCCAGATCCGCCGGCCTACGGTTCGGCCCCGGGTCGTCCCACACCGTGACGCCATCGCATCAGTCGGGGAATCCTCAACGCGCATTACCGGGGTCCTCTCACCTCGGGCCAACATGAAATAAGCCGCGGCGACGCCCCCAACCCTAGACGCCACCCGTCAAAACTAGTGCGCATGGATGAACACCACGTGAACCATGCCACCACATAAAACGAAGGCTGCCTCTCGGATACGCACCCGGCGGTCGAACCTTTCCCGTGCTTGTGAATGAAGAACGCCGACTCCTGCCTTTTCGGCGAGTTGTAATCCACCACGGCCACGTGACGGTCTGCGGGATTCAGTCCATTTCGGCCACACGAAAAGCGTAGAAACCGATAGG
>CABTZE010000227.1 GCA_902489215.1 uncultured Brevibacterium sp. | reverse complement strand
CGGCACGCGCGGGAATCGCCTCGGCAGAACAGCCCGCTGACGGCGAAGTGCCCGAAGGCACCGACCTCGAACCGCTGTTCGCGGCCATCATGGAGAACATCCCTGCCCCGACCGTCACGGACGACGGCGTGCTGCAGGCACACGTGACCAACCTCGACGCCTCGCCCTTCCTGGGTCGTCTGGCGCTCGTGAAGATCTACGGCGGCGTGCTGCGCAAGGGCGCACAGGTCGGTTGGATCAACAAGGAAGGCGACCTCAAGCAGGTCAAAATCACCGAGCTGCTCGAAACCCGCGGCCTGGAGCGCGTGCCCGTCGAAGAGGGTGGGGCCGGCGACATCTTCGCAATCGCGGGCATCCCGGACGTCATGATCGGCGACACCATCACCGATCTTGACGATCCGCGCCCCCTGCCGCCCATCCACATCGACGACCCGGCGATTTCCATGACCGTCGGCACCAACACCTCGCCCATGGCCGGCCGCGAAAAGAACACCAAAGTCACAGCCCGCATGGTCAAGGACCGCCTCGATCAGGAACTGGTCGGCAACGTCAGCCTCAAGGTACTGCCCACGGAACGTCCCGACGCGTGGGAGGTCCAGGGCCGAGGTGAACTCGCCCTGGCTGTGCTCGTTGAGCAGATGCGCCGTGAAGGCTTCGAACTGACCGTCGGCAAACCGCAGGTTGTCACCAAGACAATCGACGGCACCCTGCACGAGCCCTTTGAAATGCTCACGGTCGATGTGCCGGAAGAGTATCTGGGCGGTGTCACCCAGCTGATGGCAAGCCGCAAGGGCCAGATGGAATCGATGGCGAACCACGGAACCGGCTGGGTCCGCATCGAGTTCCGTGTTCCGGCGCGCGGCCTCATCGGCTTCCGCACGCGCTTCCTCACCGAAACCCACGGTGCTGGCATCGCGAACTCCATCAGTGCCGGCTACGCGCCGTGGGCCGGCGATATCGAGTTCCGCAACACCGGTTCGCTCGTCGCCGACCGTGCCGGTGCAGCGACCCCGTACGCCATGATTGCCCTGCAGGAGCGCGGTTCGTTCATCGTTGAACCCACCTCGGAGGTCTACGAGGGCCAGATTGTCGGCGAAAACAGCCGCAACGAAGACATGGACGTCAACATCACCAAGGAAAAGAAGCTGACGAACATGCGCGCGGCCAGCGCTGACAGCTTCGAACACCTGGCACCCTCGCGCAAACTCACACTCGAAGAGTCCCTCGAGTTCGCAGCGGAAGACGAATGTGTCGAAGTGACCCCGGGAGCTATTCGCCTGCGGAAGGTCATCCTCGACCAGGCTGAGCGCCGCAAGGCTGCCAGTGCCCGCAAACGCAGGAACTCCTGATGTCCGGAGTCCTGTTCGTCCACGCCCACCCGGACGACGAATCGATCCTCACCGGCGGCACCATCGCCAGACTGCGCGAAGCCCAGGTGCCCGTCACGATCCTCACCGCAACCCGAGGTGAGGGCGGAGAGGTGATCGGTCCGCTGAAAGACACCCTGGAAGGCCACCGCGACGCGCTGGCCGCCCACCGGGAGGGCGAACTCGCCGAGGCCATGAAAGCGCTCGGTGTGGACGACTGGGCGTTCCTCGGCACTCCAGCCGGCGGTGCCGGCACGCTGCCGGAGCGCCGCTTTGAGGACTCCGGCATGGAATGGGGACCTGACGGCCACGCGCAGGTTCCCGCCGACACCCCGGCCGAATCACTGTGTGCCGCAAAACTCGATGACGTTGCCGCCTATGTTGCCGCCGTCATTGAGGACCGCCGGCCCCGCCTCGTGGTGACCTATCCGGCCGGCGGGGGATACGGGCACCCCGACCACGTGCGGGTGCACGAAGCGACACTGCGCGCAGTGTCGAGGCTCAAGCGCAAACACCGGCCGCGCGTCATCTACGTCGACACACCCCAGGACGCCGTCGACCAGATGTTCAACGTGGACCTTCCGGGCTTTGCCCTCACCGGCTTCGAACCAGCCCAGAAAGTGCCCACGATTCCGGCTGAAGACCCAGTTGTTCTCAGCCAGGACATCAGCGCCCACCGCGGGCACAAAGCCCGGGCTATGGCGGCTCACGCCACCCAGCTGCAGGTTGCCGGCGACTTCTACGCGCTGTCGAACAACATCGGCACCGTGCTGCTGGACACCGAATACTTCACCTCACCCGCAGGCCACAGGGCCACCGACATCCTCGAGTTCCTCGAAGAACCGGATCGTCCAGAGCCGCCGTCGGCGGCGGCGATGGTCTTCTCGAGTGTTTTCCTCGGGCTGCTGGCGGGGGGGGTCGGGACATTCCCGCACCCGGGGGCATCGCTTTTTTCCCCCCCCGGGCGGGGT
>CABTZE010000226.1 GCA_902489215.1 uncultured Brevibacterium sp. | reverse complement strand
GATCCCACTCCGACGCTTCCGACCTTGATCTGTCGGGTTTTGCGGCGGGGTGCCAGAACAGGCGGGGGCGGTTTCGGCATGCCCAGATTGACCGATGTCACAGGCGGTTCCCTTTCGAACGAGGCTGCGGGGATGTGCACAGTTCTGCGGGCCTCGGCCTGAGCTCCGGCCCGCAGAACGATTCTAGACCTACGCTCCTGTGGATGCGCCGTGAGCCTTCTTCCGTTCACCTGCTCGCTGGTAGACCGCCATGATGACCGCGACGACCAGACCGACGAGCGACATGGCGATGACCGGGTAGACCAGGAGAAGGCCGGCAAGTGCCAGAATGACCGACTCCCAGGAGGCGAGCTTGCGGAAATAGAACCCTGCCACGGCGGCCGACAACACCGCCATGCCCAACAGCGCAGTTGCGAAGACCGGGATGAACATGAGCGGGTTCTGATCGCCCTGGAACAGCAGCACCGGCTCCATCACGAACACGTAGGGCACGAGGAATCCGGCAACCGCGACCTTGAGTGCGGTGACACCGGACTTCAGCGGGTTCGATCCCGCGATGCCCGAAGCCGCGTAGGCGGCCAGACACACCGGAGGGGTCACGTCTGCAAGCAGACCGAAGTAGAACACGAACAGGTGCGCGGCCAGAATCGGCACATCGAAGTTCGAAATGAGGATCGGCGCTGCCACGGTGGCCGTGACGACGTAGTTCGCGGTGGTCGGCAGACCCATGCCCAGCACCAGGCAGGCGATCATGGTGAAGAACATGACGAGGAAGAAGTTCTCGCCTGCAGCGGTGAGGATGCCGTCGGCCAGGCGGCCGCCCAGACCGGTTGCGGTCACAATGCCGGCGACCATACCGGCGGTTGCACATGCGGCGATGACCGGCAGAGCGGTCTTAGCGCCCTCTTCCAGCAGCAGGATGGTGTCCTTGACGCCCAGGCGGGTGCTGGCGCGCAGCAGGCTGATGATGAACGCTACGAGGATGCCCCACAGAGCGGCCTTCTGCGGTGTGGTTCCCGCAAGGAGGGTCACGATGATGACCGCCAGCGGCAGCAGCTGGTCAAGGCGCTTGAGCAGCATCTTCCAGCGCGGCAGTTCGTCCTTTGAATAGCCTTCGATGCGCAGGCGACGCGCTTCGAAGTGGACGGCGAGCATGACGCCGGCGAAGTACAGGAAGGCCGGAACGATCGCGATGAGGATGATCTGCGAGTAGGGCACGCCCGTGTATTCGGCCATGATGAACACGGCAGCACCCATAACGGGCGGCATGATCTGCCCACCGGTCGACGCGGTGGCTTCAACAGCAGCGGCGAACTTCGGGCTGAAGCCGACCCTCTTCATCAGCGGAATCGTGAACGAACCGGAAGTCACAGCGTTGGCGACCGAGGAGCCGGTGACGGTTCCCTTCATGGCTGAGGCGACAACGGCGGCCTTTGCGGGGCCACCCGCATAGCGGCCGGTCAGGCGGAACGCAAGCGAGTTGAAGTACGCACCGATGTCGGTGCGGACGAGGATGACGCCGAAGAACAGGAACAGGAAGATGAAGCTCGAGGACACCTGGATCGGCACACCGAAGATCGAGCGTGACGAGTAGTAGGTCTGCTGCACCATGTTCTGCCACGTGGTGCCGTGGTAGCGCATGATCGGCGAATAGTTGCCCAGCCAGAAGTAGAGCAGGGCGATGACCGCGATGATGACGATGGGCAGACCCACACAGCGGCGGGTGGCTTCGAGGATCAAGAGGATCGCAATGAGCGCGACGATCGTGTCGAGCGTTGAGTAGCCGTGGATCTGCACGCCCACGCCCGTCAGGTACGTGTAGTTGGCAAGCAGGTAAACGGAGGTGCCCATTGCCAGCAGCGACAGGACGGTGTCAGCGCAGAGGGACGCGTAGTAGGCCTTGCGGTTCTCATCCGTCTTCAGGCACAGGCTCCTGTGCAGCGGGTACAGCAGGAAGATGATGCCCATGGCGCCGCCTACGTGAATCGAGCCCTGAATGAGGGTGGGGCGGGTGCCGAAGATGGCTGTGTACAGCTGGAAGAGGGTCAGAGCGACACACAGGACGAACACGGCGATGCGCCAGGGCCCCATGTCGGAGTTGATGCGGTAGCGCGAAGCGCTGTCCAGGTCGCGCATGACCTTGTCTGCGAGGTCCTGCGCCTTCTGCTGGTCCATGGGCGCCGCGTCGGCGGCGGAACCAGCGTCCGGGTTTTTGGCGGTATCAGAGGGTGTCATGATCTTCTTGCCTGTCGAGGGGATGGGGTATGAACGGCGCACGCGGGGGCGCGGGGCCCCGCGGCCCCCCCCCCCCGGGGGGCCGCCGGGGGGGGGGGGGGGGGTTTTTCCCCCCCCTCCCTTTTTTTCCTGACCACTCTTCACCCCCCGG
>CABTZE010000225.1 GCA_902489215.1 uncultured Brevibacterium sp. | reverse complement strand
GGGGGGGAGGCCCAGACCCCCCGGGGTTCCCCGGGGGACGGGCCCTCCGCCTCGTCAGTTGTCAGAAAGTTCAGATCAGCGGTGGTCGACCCGGCGAGCCAGCCAGTCACCCACACGCTGGATGATGACGACAATCGCCACCAGCAGCACAATGCAGGCGATCATGACATCACCCTGGTAGCGCTGGTAGCCGTAGGAAATCGCCAGAGCACCCAGACCGCCACCGCCAACAGCACCGGCCATAGCCGTGTAGGAAACCAGGTTGACCGCCGTGACGGTGACAGCTGAAATCAGGCCCGGCAGAGCTTCGGGAATCAGAACCTGACGGATGATCTGGAAGTTCGTAGCACCCATCATCTGCACAGCCTCGATCTTGCCGCCGGCAACTTCGCGCAGCGAAACCTCAACCAGGCGGGCAAAGAACGGAATAGCGCCAATGGCCAGCGGAACAACAGTCGCCTGCCAGCCCAAAGCCGTGCCCACCACGAAACGGGTGAACGGAATGATCGCAATCATCAGAATGATGAACGGGATCGACCGGCCGAAGTCGACAATCGCACTGACGATCCTGTGCACCGTCAGCTGCGGCGCCAGCGAACCCTTTGCCGTCACCCACAGCCAAATGCCCAAAGGCAGGCCCAGCAGAACAGCAAAAAGCGTGGAGAACGCCGTCATCTGCAGCGTTTCAATCGTCGCCGGCAGAAGGTCCTTCGTGATCGCAGGGTTGTTCAGCCACCTTGGTTTGTCGGCAGCAGCAAGCGCAACATCAGAAGCAAACATCAGCGTGCCTCCTTGCAGTAGATTCCGGCATCCGCCAGGGCCTTGCCCAGGCGCCCAGTGGCAGCGTCATCGGCACCGCGCACCCGCAGCCTGCCGACCTCCAGACCGTCGATCGTCTCAAGAGTTCCCGCCTGCACCTCGGCAACAGGGGCGCCCGCAGATTCAGCCAGCGCAAACAGCTCCGCAGCCGACGTCCCCGCCAAGCTGACTTCCAGAGTCCTGCGCTCCTGGCCTTCCTGCGTCAAAGGCACCGATGGCAGGGGAATGAGGTCTTTCGCCAGCGGCGACGATGGGTCGGCCAGGATGTCGCGCAGACGGCCCGTCTTCATGTTCTTGCCCTCAGCCAGCAGAGTCACCGAATCACAGATCTCACGCACCACCGACATTTCGTGGGTGATGATGAGCACCGTAATGCCCAGTTCGTCACGCAGCTGGCGGATAAGGCCCAGAATCTGGGCCGTCGTGGTGGAGTCAAGTGCCGAGGTGGGCTCATCACACAGCAGGATCTGCGGGTCAGCTGCCAGGGCACGGGCAATGCCCACACGCTGACGCTGACCACCCGACAGCTGCGCGGGGTAGCTGTCCCCGCGGCCCTCCAGGCCAACGCGATCCAGCAGCGATTCCGCTTTCGCAAAAGCTTCCTTCTTCGGCACACCGGCAACCAACAGCGGGTGGGCAATGTTCTGCAGCGCGGTCTTTGCCGACAGCAGCTCAGCGTGCTGGAACACCATGCCGATATTGCGGCGGGCCTTCCTCAGGGCAGCTCCGCGCAGCTCAGTGACATCGACACCATCGATTTCCACCGTGCCGGACGTGGGGCGCTCCAGCCCCGTCAGGCAGCGGATGAGGGTCGACTTGCCAGCGCCGGAACGGCCGACAATGCCGTGAATGAGGCCGGCATCAACCTGTAAGTCGATACCGCGCAGAGCCGTGGTGCCCGCGAATTCCTTCGTCAGGCCAGTCAGAGTGATCACCCAGCAGTTTCCTTTCCATGGGGATAAGCCGCTGTGCCAAGCAGGCGGGGAGTTCCGACACAGACAGCAAAGAAAATTGTGACACCATATGACGTTCTTCGCCGTTCTGCTCGTCATAAAGCGTCGTGAAATCGCGCACAGAAGAAGTTCACTAAGATAACCCCGATGGTGAGGAAGTATCGCGGCGAAATTCAAGCCCTGCGCACAATCGCAGTGCTCGCCGTCGTCGTCTACCACATCAACCCCGACTGGCTGCCCGGCGGTTTCATCGGCGTGGACGTCTTCTTCGTCATCTCCGGTTACCTCATCACCGCAGGTCTTCTGCGCCGCGTAGCCGAACACGGCAGAATCTCCGCCGCCGACTTCTGGGCCAACCGAGCACGTCGAATCCTGCCGGCGGCAACACTGACCATCATCACGGTGACCATCGCGTCGCTGCTCATACTGCCGCGCTCACAGTTCCCCACACTGAGCCTGCAGGCTGTCGCATCGGGCTTCTACGTGCAGAACTACGCATTGGCCCGACAATCCGTCGACTACCTGGCAGCCGACACCGCCCCCACACCGTTCCAGCACTTCTGGTCGCTGTCGATCGCAGAGCAGTTCTACATCTTCTGGCCCATGCTGGTGGGCGCCGCATGGC
>CABTZE010000224.1 GCA_902489215.1 uncultured Brevibacterium sp. | reverse complement strand
GTGATGGTGCCGGAGAATTCGTGGCCCATGGTGACCGGCGCCTCTTCACCCGAAATGGGGTGCGGGTGGCCCTTCGGCGGGACGAAGATGGGGCCTTCGAGGTATTCGTGGAGGTCCGTACCGCAGATGCCGCACCATGCGACGTCGATGGCAACGGTGCCTGGCTTCAGCTCCGGTTCGGGGATGTCTTCGATGCGGATGTCTTTACGGTTGTAAAAGCGTGCGGCTTTCATACCACTGCTCCTCAAGCACTTTGGTGTATGCGTGCGAGAACTTTCGAGAATCCGGGCTTGTGACTCCTAAATCTCTGCTGTTCTCACTACCAGGTTACTCCCCGTGTTTGCTGGCCATAAGGGGTGGGTGAGGGGGTTTTGAGCGCACGATGGACAACTTGTCTTCCGCTGTTTTTGAGACAGTTCAGCGTGTGTTTTTGAACACACAAGAGCTTGTGATGTAACTTACAGGAACAGCTTCTGAGGGGACGTCGAATCGACGCACGTTCGACGTGTCCCACGCGCCACGCGACGAGGCTGGTGCGGCAAGAGGCCAGGCGGAAGGAAGATATGTTCAGATCAGCTCTCAAGAGGTGCACGGCAGCGGCCGCTGCCGCCGCTATGACGATCCTCGGGGCGACCGGTGCAGCGCTGCCCGCGGCAGCCCAGTCGACCGAACAGGCGGCGTCAGACACGACCATGCGGATTGCCACCTCGGGTCTTGTCGACAACTTCAACCCGTTCACCTCGATCTACCTCACACCAACGGCCATCAACCGCTACGTGTACGAAAACCTCGTGCAGTACGACTCCAAGGACTTCGGCCCGACCGAAGGCCTGGCAGAGAAGTGGGACGCCAACGACACCGGTGACGAATGGACGTTCACCATTCGCGACGGCATGAAGTGGTCCGACGGCGAACCGATCTCGTCGAAGGACGTCGTCTACACCTACACGCAGATGATGGAAGACCCCGCGATGGGTGCCGCAAACGGATCGCTCGTGGAGAACTTCGAATCAGTCGAAGCTCCCGACGACACCACCGTCGTCATCAAGCTCAAGTCACCGCAGGCGCCGAACCCCGGTGTTGAAATCCCAGTCGTTCCCGAACACGTGTGGTCCAAGAAAAAGGACCCAGCCAAGGACGACAACGACTCCAAGGTCGTCGGCTCCGGCCCCTACGTTCTGGACAGCTACAAGGCCAACCAGTCGATCACGCTGAAGGCCAACCCCAACTTCTGGAAGGGCAAGCCGAAGGTCGACACCATCCAGTACACCTACTACACGAACAGCGACGCCATGGTGCAGGCGCTGCGTGCCGGTGACGTCGACTTTGTGACCGGGCTGAGCCCCGAACAGATGAAGGCACTGGAAAACGCCGACAACATCGAAACCAATGTCGGTGAATCCCGCCGCTTCACGGCCCTTGGCGTCAACCCCGGCTTTGAAACCCCGGAGGGCGAAGCCTACGGAACCGGCAATGAAGCGCTGAAGGACGTCAAGGTCCGCCAGGCTCTGCGCCTGGGCATCGACATGAAGACCCTGCGTGAACAGGTCATGCAGGACTACGCGACAGAGGCAACCAGCTTCGTTCCGGAGTCCTTTGAGAAGTGGCACCTGCCGAAGTCCGACAAGATCGTCTCCCACGACCCCGAAGCCGCTAAGAAGCTGCTCGATGAGGCCGGTTGGAAGGAAGGCTCCGACGGCATCCGCGAAAAGGACGGCAAGAAGCTCTCCCTGCGTCTGCTGATCGATGCCCAGACCCCGACGGAACAGTCCATCGCGGAGTTCATTACTCCGTGGCTGAAGGACATCGGCGTTGAAATCAAGGCCGAGTCCAGTGACTCCGACACGATTTCCGACCGCACGATGAAGGGCGACTTCGACATCTACGTAACCGGGTGGTCGGTCACCCCCGACCCGGAATACCAGTTGTCGATCAACACCTGCGCTTCACGTCCTGACTCGGAGGGCAACGGCCCGACCTCGCAGGACGGCTACTGCAACAAGGCGTTCGACGAGCTGTACAAGAAGCAGCACACCGAACTCGACGAAGGCAAGCGCCAGGAACTCGTCCATCAGGCACTGCAGCAGCACTACGATGACGCTCCGCAGATCACCCTGTGGTACCCCAAGCAGCTTGAGGCCTACCGCTCGGACCGTTTCGCCGGCTTCACCACGCAGCCCGAAGACGGCGGTGTGATCGGCAACCAGTCAGGCTACTGGGGCTTCCTCACGGCGGCTCCCGCTGACGAGGTTGAGGACGGTAAGGGCGGCTCCTCGGCCGGCCTGTGGATCGGCATCGGTGCGGTCGTCGTGATCGCCGCTGTTGCCATCCCGCTCGTCCTGCGCCGCCGAAGCGCCGACGACCGAGCGTGAGACCACGGAACACCTAGCCCACAGATTCGAGGCGCCCGACACACTAGGGGGGACCGGCGCCCCGAGCACCTTTAACGCACTGCCGGAGAATCTCCGCAGC
>CABTZE010000223.1 GCA_902489215.1 uncultured Brevibacterium sp. | reverse complement strand
TCCAGAAGCGCGGTGATGAGAACAGCCTGCGGAAGATCAGGCGGGTTCGGGACACCGGCTTGGCGTCGGCAACTGTCTTCAGGGCGTCTTCGCCGATGTTGCCTGCCGGACGTTCGATGTCTGCGGTCGGTGCTGCGTTGATTGAGGGGTCTGCGTTGTGCGCGGTTTTCTTGTTCATCATGACCTCACTCGGGGGTCGAGTGCGGCGTAGAGCACTTCTGACAGCGTGGAGGAGATCAGAACGAGCACTGCCGCGAAGAAGGTGGTGCCGGCTGCCGCGTTGATGTCTGAGCCGGTGATGGAGTCAAGGGCCATCTGTCCCATGCCGTTCCAGGAGAAGATGATCTCGAGGAACGTCGAGCCGGCGAGCATGGTGCCGAAGCTGTACGCGAAGTACGTGGACATGGGGATGATGGCGACGCGCACGCCGTGCTTCCACAGCGCTGTTTTGCGGGTGAGGCCCTTGGAGCGGGCCGTGCGAATGTAGTCGGCTCCCAGAACGTCGAGCATCATTGACCGCTGGTACCGGGAGTAGATGGCCGCACCGAACACGACGAGCGCGATGGTGGGCAAGAGCATGTGGGATATCGTGTCGGCCACTTGTGGCCAGAAGCCGTGCACCCCGGGTGTTGCCGGCCCCACGAATCTGATGAGCTGCGTGCCCACCGCGTTGTTGAAGCCGGTCGCGAGGATCATGAGGATGATGCCCAAGACGAACGTCGGGGTTGCGTTGATGACGTAGGTCAGCGCGGTGATGATGTTGTCGGAGGCCTTGTACTGGCGGACTGCACCCCACACGCCAATCGCCACACCCAGGATGGCGCCCAGGATGCTGCCGACGATGAGCAGTCGCAGGCTGACAACGGAGCGGCTGAGCATTTCGGTCAGCACGGGCTGTCCGCCTACCGTCAGGCCGAAGTCTGCGTGGAAGAGGATGTTGGTCGCCCAGTTCCAGGTGCGGGTGATGAGCGGAGTGTCGGGGTTGACGCCGAGTTCATCGAGTTTGGCGGTGATGGTGCTTTCGGGAAGTGGGGGATTCTTACCGCGGTAGCGCTTCGCCGGGTCCATAAAGCTGGAGGTCAGCATGTACGCGCACGTGGTTGCCAGCGCCGTGAGGATCACGTAGTTGACAACTCGCCGGAGGATGTAGGCGATCATCTGGTCTCATTGGTGTCGGGGACATTCGTCAGGGGGTGCCCGATGTTCTTCAACCACGGCACCAGTGCCGTGATGTGAAGCACATCGGATGCATCGATAGTAATGCAAGTCACGGACGCCTGTGGCCGAATCCTCAAAAAACCGCCAAAAAACCCTGCAGTAAAGTTGAGTCATGGAAACCTGCGAATGGCAGCGGGACATCCTCGGTCCCGGTTTTCAGCAGCTTGCACTTCCGCTTGCCGACGGGCAGAGAGCGACACTTGTCCGGTGTGATTCAGGAATTGATGCGGCACTTGCGGCAGAGCGTGTGCCCGGCGCCGATTCCGGCAGTGATCCGGCAGGGGAAAATTTCCTGCGCGACACAGCGGTTCTCTACCTGCACGGCTGGTCAGACTATTTCTTCAACCGCCGTTTGGCGCGCCTGTGGACGGGCTTCGGCGCGCGGTTCTACGCCTTGGACCTGCGAGACTACGGCCGTAACCTGCGGCCCGGTGATCCTGACCAAATGCCCGGCTACATCGATGACCTGACGGCCTATGACGAAGAGCTCGAGGCCGCACTCGCAATCATCAGCGCAGAAAATCCAACTGGTCGGACAGTTCTTGCGGCGCACTCCACTGGAGGGCTCATTGCGGCACTGTGGGCCAACAGAAATCCTGGCCGGCTGGCAGCCCTTGCGCTCAATGCGCCGTGGCTGGAGTTTCAGTTCTCTTCTGCGGCCCGGCGGATCACCACCCCGTTCCTGGGGAGCAGCAAGCGCAAGGAGAGGGCGCCTCGTGCGCTTCCGCTGGCCATCCCGAACTTCTACGTGCAGGCGGCCAGCGAAAATCACGGCGCCCCGCCGTGGGATTTGGCGCTCAAACCGCCAAACGGCTTTCCCGTCTACGGGCAGTGGCTGCGCGCAATCTTCGATGGGCACGAGGAGGTTGCGGCAGGCCTGGACATTCGCGAACCGGTGCTTGTGCAGATCTCCCAGGAGAGCTTCCGCGGCACCTCCTACACGACGAAGATGGCGCACACGGACATTGTGTTGGACGTTGATCGGATCGCCAGGCGCGCCGTCAGGCTGGGTCGGGAAACCGTGCTGGCCCGGGTGCCGGACGCCGTGCACGATGTCTTCCTGTCCGACCGCGCGGCTTTTGGCGTTGCCGCCGATCAGCTGCGCCGCTTTGCTCGCGGCTACATCGCCGGCTGACCGCCGCCGACATCCGGTACGTGAATCCGGGCCCGAGGCGCCGCTCACCAGCCGCTTTGTCGCTGCTCCCGCTGGGATTTGGGGTGGAAAAGCAAAACCCGCCGGGGCGCGCCCCGGCGGGGTT
>CABTZE010000222.1 GCA_902489215.1 uncultured Brevibacterium sp. | reverse complement strand
GCTAATGCGCTGCATTAAAGCGTGAATCTGCATAACCGCGTGAGAACGCACCAGCAAACGGACGAGGCGGAGGTCGGCTGGGCCCGTGGAGCCTACTGTCCACCGAACAGCCGAGGCGGCAACCTGCGGCTAGCCCCAACCAACCCAGATTCACGCTTTAATGCAACCTCACGCGCTAATGCGCTGCATTAAAGCGTGAATCTGCATAACCGCGTGAGAACGCACCAGCAAACGGACGAGGCGGAGGTCGGCTACCCGGCCCAGGCCCGCTACGCCTTCACCTCGTCTTTGGGCTTGGCCGTGGCGACAAAGACCGCAGCCAGAAGCTGCGCTGCGGCCATGTAAAGGGCTACGGGCACCCAGCTGCCGGTGGCGGCGTACAGGCTGGTTGAGATCAGCGGTGCCGGAGCGGACGAGATCAGGCCGCACAGCTGGTAGCTGATCGATGCGCCGGTGTAGCGGACGCGGGGTTCGAACAGCTCGGCGATGAAGCCTGAGGACGTCGCGTACACGAACGAGTGCCCGATGGGGAACGCCAGCACCATCGCGACGTAGGCCGCCCAGGTTTGGCCGGTCATCATGAGTCCGAAGATCGGAACCGAGACTGCCGCGGTGACGATTGAGCCGATGATGAGCATCTTCTTCTTACCGTGCTGATCAGCGAAGATGGCGACCAGCGGAATGGCGATGATGTCGAGCGCCGAACCGAACGCAATGGCCAGCAGCACGGTGCCGCGGCTCATGTCGGTTTCAGCCGGCGCCAGGGCCAGCAGGTACACGGTGACCAGGTAGAACAGGGTGTTCGAACCGACCAGCGTGAAAATGCCGACGAGCAGCGAGTGCTTGTGGTCGCGAAACATTTCGAGGGCGGGGACGACGGCGTGCGATTCGTCCTCGTGCATTTTCTGCATGTCAGGGGAGTCTTCGAGCTTCAGACGGATGATGAAGCCGACCAGTACCAGCAGGGCGGACACGAGGAACGGGATGCGCCAACCCCAGCTGAGGAACTGCTCTTCGGGCATCATCTGCACCAGGAAGAACGCGCCGGAGCTCAGCAGAGAACCGGCGGGCACACCGGCCTGCGGCCATGAACCATAGAAGGCCCGCTTGTGCCTGGGCGCGTGTTCAACGGCCATGAGGACGGCACCGCCCCATTCACCGCCAACGCCGAAGCCCTGGATCAGACGCAGGATCACCAGGAGGATGGGCGCGGCAACGCCGATCGTGGTGTAGCCGGGCAACAGGCCGATCGCGACCGTGGCACCGCCCATCATGAGCAGCGACAGCACGAGCATTTGCTTGCGACCGATCCTGTCGCCGAAGTGCCCGAACACCAGACCACCCACGGGCCGGGCGATGAACGCCACCGCGAAGGTCGCAAGGGCACTCATCTGGCTGGCCACCGGGCTGAGGCTGGGGAAGAACTGGTCGTTGAGCACCAGCACCGCGGCGGTGCCGAAGAGGAAGTAGTCGTACCATTCGATCGCCGTGCCGAGGAAGCTGGCAAAGGCAACTTTGGCTGGGTTTTCCGGGGTTTTCGCACCTGCCGAGGTGCCTGTTGGGGTGGCTGCCGAGGTGCCTGTTGGGCTACCAGGCTGGGCGCCGGCGGGGCTGAGCTTGTCGCTCATCGTTGAGCCTCTCTGTGTGTGTCCGTGTGCGCACCAGGTTTTGCTGAAAACAGCATTTCACCTAGTGAAAGTGGCCGCAGTCACGCTACCGCATGTGTGCTGAAACACAAGAATCGACCCGGCTTGTGGGATGCGGCATCGGGGCTCCAGGCACCTCGGCGGCATCGGCGCCCCAAACTCACGCTTTAATGCAACCTCACGCGCTAATGCACCGCATTAAAGCGTGATTCTGCATTACCGCGTGAGAGCACACCGGTGAAAGGAGGAGGCAGAGGTCGGGCCAGGCTGCTCCCGCGCCGGCCGAGTTGCGCAGGCTGGGCTGGCCGCTCCGGCGCTGCAACGATGCACTCCCACCCGCGCCACCAGGGCCAACGAAGTCCGGCATGACGGGGCTCGAGTACAATGAGCCCACTCAAACAACACAGCGCTCACCTGCATGCTGGGCACTGCACTACCCGACGGGCGCCCCGACTTTCGTCCCGGCAGCCACCTCGGCAGAAAAGAAAGATTGGTCCGCTTTGTCTGAATCGGCTTCGCACTCGTCGCACGGCACCCTTAACGCTGCACACATCACCGGCAACATCGACGCCGCACCGCGCCTGGTCGCATACGACCACGAAAACAGGCGACCGCTGTTCGCGTTCGTCCTGTACATTCTCGCGGCACTCATGATTGTCGTCGCACTTGTCATCAGCAGCGAAGCCAGCGAACCCCTGCAGGCTGCTCCCCTGTGGGGCTCGGCAGTCGTAGTCGGCGGTCTCGGTGTTGTAGCTCAGCTGCTGCAGCGCCTGTGCCGAATCCTCTTCGGCACCGCCGCGGTGCTGGTGCTCAACGACCAGTTCTTCCCCAGCCTCAGCCCGGTG
>CABTZE010000221.1 GCA_902489215.1 uncultured Brevibacterium sp. | reverse complement strand
GGTGAGCGGCGCCTCGTGTTTGGGGTTAGGTGGGTCACAAACTGGTGGAAAGCCTTGCTATCCTTAACGGAACCTGAGCGGCCTGTAAATAAACGCTGAAAGCGGTCGCTGTATTGGTCTGACCGCCCCGACCGGGCGGTTCGCAACGAAAGGATGGCTTCATGGCCGTAAAGAAGCGCGCGGCGGGACTGGTTGCCGCAGCTGCCGCCCTCGCACTGGGGTTGAGCGCATGCTCGTCCTCGACCACCGGCGGTTCGGGCACCGGTGAAGGCGGCGCACTGAGCGTCGGCACCACCGACAAGGTCACTGTGCTCGACCCGGCGGGTTCGTACGACAACGGTTCGTTCTTCGTCATGCAGCAGGTGTTCCCGTTCCTCATGGAGTACAAGCCCGGAACGTCGGAAATCCGCGAGGGAATCGCGGAGTCTGCTGACTTCGTCAAGCCGAACGAATACGAAGTCAAGCTCAAGAAGGACCTCAAGTTCGCCAACGGCAACGACCTGACAGCCTCGGACGTCAAGTTCAGCTTTGAGCGCCAGACCAAGATCCAGGACCCCAACGGCCCGGCATCGCTGCTGACCGCAATCGAATCGATTGACACCCCGGACGACCACACCGTCGTGTTCAAGCTGAACCGCGAAAACGACCAGACGTTCCCGCTGGTTCTCGCCGGCCCCGCCGGTCCGGTCGTCGACGAAGACGTCTTCGCTGCTGACGCCATCACAAAGGACGACGAAATCGTCAAGGGCAAGGCATTCGCCGGTCCGTACGAAATCTCGACCTACAAGTTCAACGAACTGGTCACCTACAAGAAGTACGACGGCTACGACGGCGGCGGTGAGGCCGCCAAGAGCGCCGAAGTGCAGATGAAGTACTACTCCGACGCGAACAACATGAAGCTCGACGTCGAAAAGGGCAGCATCGACGTTGCCTACCGTTCGCTGTCGCCCACGGACATCGCTGACCTCGAAGGCAAGGACAACCTGACCGTCCACAAGGGCCCCGGCGGCGAAATCCGCTACATCGTGTTCAACTTCGACACGATGCCCCACGGCGCCAAGTCGGAAAACCCGGACGAAAAGAAGGCCCTGGCTATCCGCCAGGCCATGGCATCCTCGATTGACCGCGCGGCCATCGCCAAGGACGTCTACAAGGACACCTACCAGCCGCTGTACTCCTACGTGCCGGAAGGCATGCAGGGTGCGAACGAATCGCTCAAGGGCCTCTACGGTGACAAGCAGGGCGGCGCTGACGCTGACGCGGCTAAGAAGTTCCTCGAAGACGCCGGTGTGGAAACCCCGGTCAACATCAAGCTGCAGTACAACCCGGACCACTACGGCCCCTCTTCCGGCGACGAATACGCCGCTGTGAAGAAGCAGCTGGAAGACACCGACCTCTTCAAGGTCGACCTGCAGTCGACCGAGTGGGTGCAGTACGCCAAGGACCGCACCAACGACGTCTACCCGATGTACCAGCTGGGCTGGTTCCCGGACTACTCCGACGGTGACAACTACCTCGTGCCGTTCTTCTACAACACGGAAGAAGAACCGTCGTTCCTGGCCAACCACTTCCAGGACGACAGCGTCAACGAGAAGCTGCGCGAACAGGTTTCGCAGCCTGACGCCGGCAAGCGCGAGAAGCTCATCAGCGACATCCAGGATGACCTGGCCAAGCAGCTGCCCACTCTGCCGCTGCTGCAGGGCAACCAGATCGCCGTTGCGGACAAGAACGTGAAGGGCGTTGACGAAACGCTCGACCCGTCGTTCCAGTTCCGCCTGTCGATGCTGAGCAAGTAATCACTGAAGAGTGAGGCCGCCGCTGACACTTGATGGACGCGGCGGCCTCGCTCAGTTCTCAGGCTCGCACCAAGGGTCTGCACATCCCCTCTAACCTACGGAAACTCTTATGACAGCCAGTGTCGAAATTCCGGATATTGCATCCGGTCCGGCCGGACCGCAGAAGAAGAAAGCGACCAAGAGCAGCGGCTCAGGATTGGGCCGCTACCTGCTGGTCCGGTTCCTCCTCATCATCCCGACAGTGTGGATTCTCACCACGCTCGTCTTCTTCCTCATGCGGGTCACCGGTGACCCCATCACTGCCAGCCTGGGCGGCCGGCTGACAAAAGAACAGCTGGCCCAGCGCGTAGCCGAAGCCGGCTATGACCGGCCGCTGATCGTCCAGTACTTCGAGTACATGGGCAATCTGCTGCGCGGTGACTTCGGCACCACAGTGTCGGACAACCGTCCCGTCACGGAGGTCCTCGCGCAGTACGGAACAGCAACTCTTGAGCTTGTGCTGTTTTCGCTGGTTGTCGCGTTCATCGTGGGCATTCCGCTGGGCATGATCGCTGCGAAGTACCGCGACCGCGCGCCCGATGCGGTTCTGCGTATCTTCGGCATCCTCGCCTACGCGACCCCGGTGTTCTTCATCGGTCTGCTTCTCAAGCTGGTCTTCGGTGTTCTGTGGCCGGTGCTGCCGGTGGCAGGCCGAGCCTCCGGAAGCACGGAGATTCTGCTTGACGGCGTTGTTGCGCCCACCCGCCTGTACCTGATCGATGCGCTGCGGATCGGCGACTTCGCCGCTG
>CABTZE010000220.1 GCA_902489215.1 uncultured Brevibacterium sp. | reverse complement strand
TGGGTCACTTGGCCAGGCTGAGCCTGGCGGCAGGGGCGGGTCTGGCTGACGACGATCAGCTGGGTCGGCCGCGGCGGGCCGGCGAAGAGCCCGGTGACATGGGCGGACTGCCTGCAGCTCCGGGCCCCGATGAAGTCCAGCAGCGCCTGGCCGACCTCGAAGCGCTGCTGCAGGACGAAAGCCTGCCCGGTTTCGTGGTTGCGTGCATTCTGCACGGAGAGATCCTCGCGATGCGCCCGTTTGTGATCGGCAACGGTCTCATTGCGCGGGCGCTGTTCCGCATCCACATGGTGTCCTCTGGCGTTGATGTGACGGGTGTCGCGGTGCCGGAAGCGGCACTGCTGTCCGACGCCGCAGGCTACGGCGAAGCCGGTGCCGCCTACACCAGCGGTCGGGACGTGATCGGCTGGATCACTATGAACGCAGAGGCTGTGGAAAAGGGCGTCGGCGAAGGCGTGCAGATCTGCCAGAGCGTGCAGGCCGGACGCATTCCGCGCACCTGAGTTCTCGGCAGGCGTCGGCGGCCGTGCCGACCCATGACGAAGGCCGAGGTGGAACTCCTGGGGAGTTCCACCTCGGCCTTTTCTGTGACTTGTGTGTTGCCGGATGTGGACGGGTGAGTGTTTGTCCACAGCGGGTTTTTGCGGGTGTTCACGGCTGTGTGAGCGGGCAATCGTGGAGGTATGAATCGACCTCGCGTAGTGCTCTTCACCCGAGTGCCCAGCCTCATTGATCACTGTGCCGCGCTGGCAGACGGCATCGGCCTGGGGCTCGATATTCGTCTGCCGGAAAACGGCGGATGGCAGGATGCCGCACTCGTTTTGATCGGCGATGACATCACGGAAGCCCCGGACGTCGGCAACGTGCCGACCGTCCTTGTGACGCTGACGCAGTCGAACGCGGTGTGGGCGACCGCGGCGCGGCTGGGGGCTGACACCGTGGCCGTGCTGCCCGCGGGTGCGGAATGGCTGACTATCCGCATGATCAACGCCGTCGAACCCCCGGCAGAGCCCGCGCAGACGTGGGGTTTCGTCGGCGGAGTCGGGGGAGCGGGCACCTCGGTGCTCGCCTGCGCGGTCGCCCGCAGTGCCGCCGCCCAGGGAATCGACACTGTGCTGCTTGATGCCGATCCGCTGGGAGGAGGGCTCGACCTCGTCCTCGGGGCAGAGGGCAAGGACGGCCTGCGCTGGCCCAGCCTGGCGGCTTCTCGCGGAAGACTGCGGCCTTCCACTCTGCGGGATTCACTGCCGCGCACAGAGGGACTGGCCATGCTGTCGTGGGATCGGACGGGAACGGAAGAGCTCACGCCGGAAGTCTTTGAGGCCGTCATGACGGCGGCGCAGCAGGCCTTTGAGCTGGTGGTCGTAGACCTGCCGCGGCATGCGCCCGTGCAGTGGGCGCGCATGTGCAGTGAACTCACCGTGGTGGTGCCCGGCAGAGTGCGCGCCGCTGTTGCGGCATCGCGGGTCGCCAGGCGTCTGGAAGCGGTCAATTCGGCCGTGCGCATCGCTGTGCGCGACGCAGGCAGGGGCGGTGTTCGGCCCGAACTCGTCGCCGACACCATCGGACTGCCGCTGGTGGGCGTCATCAAGGACGACCCGCAGGCGGCGGCCGCTGTTGACCGCGGCGAAGGCCTGCCGATCGCGCGCACCCACGTGGGGCGTGTGGCCGAAAAGATCGTGGAAGGCGGTTCGCTGTGACTCTTGACGGTCAATGGCTCGATGCAGAGCTCATCCGCGATGTCAGAACCCACCTGCTGGAAAACCCCGGGCCGGTGACAGCGGGATCTGTTGCAACCGCGCTCGCCCGCAGCGGCCGGGTGGTCGGTTCGGCTGAGCTCCTGGAGCTGGTCAGCCGGATCTCGGCTCAGCTCGGCGGCGCAGGTCCGCTGCAGTCACTGCTCGATGAGCCCGAAACGACGGACGTCTTCGTCAACAGCCCACAGGACGTATGGGTGGACAGAGGAAGCGGGCTGGTGCCCGTACCGCTGTCCTTGGGAACCGAAGATGATGTGCGGGCTCTCGCTGTGCGCTTGGCGGCACTCGGCGGGAGGCGCCTGGACGACTCCCAGCCTCTGGTTGACGTGCGCCTGCCCGACGGAGTGCGGCTCAACGCACTCATCCCGCCGCTTGCAGGGGAGCACACCGTGATGTCGTTTCGCGTACCCCGCAGCAAAGGCTTTCGACTGTCAGAGCTCATTGAGCGGTCTTTTCTTACCGCTGAGATCGCCGAGGTTCTTCTGGCGCTGCTGGACGTGCGGGCCAACATCCTCATATCGGGTGGAACCGGTTCCGGGAAAACGGTTCTGCTGGGTGCGCTTTTAGCCGAAATCCCTGCTGACCAGCGCATCGTCATCGTTGAAGATTCGCGGGAACTCAATGTGCATCACGATCACGTGGTTCAGCTGGCGGCCCGTCAAGCGAACGTCGAGGGCATGGGCGAAGTGTCAATGGCCGACCTTGTGCGAAATGCCCTGCGCATGCGGCCGGACCGGCTCATCATCGGGGAGTGCCGAGGGGCTGAGGTCCGCGACATGCTCACCGCGCTCAACACCGGTCACGAAGGTGGGTGTGCCACTATCCACGCGAATACC
>CABTZE010000219.1 GCA_902489215.1 uncultured Brevibacterium sp. | reverse complement strand
GCTAAGCCGCAGATCCCGGCTAACGGGTGTCCCCTTGCGGCTAACGGGTGGATTCGTACCTAAAGCGCAGAAACCGGCCACCGGGTGCCCCCAGCGCCAAATGACCTTGGGGATCCAGCAGCCCCTCCAGCGCACAAGCAACACAAACCAGCAACCACCCCACCAAACCCACCCCAAACCGCACACACAAAACAACGAGGGGACCCCGACAATCGTCGGGATCCCCTCGCGAGTGCTCGCCGCTGCGCCTAGGCGCTGCGGTCAGAGCTAAAGAACGTTGAAGTCCTCAGTCTGCTTGATCAGGGCTTGCCTGCAGCAGCCTTGAGCTTCGAACCAGCCGAAAGCTTCACGGAGTAGCCAGCGGGAATCTGGATTTCCTCGCCGGTCTGCGGGTTGCGGCCCTTGCGAGCGGCACGTTCGGTGCGCTCAACGGACAGCCAGCCCGGGATGGTGAGCTTTTCGCCCTTGCTGACGACATCTGCGAAGGCGTCGAAGACACCATCGAGAACGTCGGAGACCTGCTTCTGGGTCAGGCCGGACTTGTCTGCAACTTCTGCGACAAGCTCGCTGCGGTTCTTAGCCATAAGAACGTCCTCCTCTAGGACTTAGGTTTCGGTATAACCGAGACGAACAGGAAAAACCTTACCAGCTCGACTTGGTAACGCCGGGAAGCTCGCCCTTGTGGGCCATTTCCCGGAAGCGAACACGGGAAACACCGAACTTGCGGAGGTAACCGCGCGGACGACCGTCAACCTGGTCGCGGTTGCGCAGACGGACCGGCGAAGCATCGCGGGGCAGCTTCTGCAGACCCAGGCGTGCTTCTTCTCGCTGTTCGTCGGTGGAATCAGGGTGAACCAGCTGACGCTTGAGTTCGGCGCGGCGTTCAGCGTAGCGCTCGACGATGGCCTGGCGCTGCTTTTCGCGTGCGATCTTAGACTTCTTAGCCATTGACTATCAGCGCTCCTCGCGGAATTCGACGTGCTTGCGGACCACCGGGTCGTACTTCTTCATGACGATGCGGTCGGGGGTGTTGCGGCGGTTCTTCTTGGTCACGTAGGTGTAACCGGTTCCGGCCGTTGACTTCAGCTTGATGATGGGGCGTACGTCCTGTGCTTTTGCCATCAGAGCTTCACTCCCTTAGCGATAAGCTCGTTGACCACAGCGTCAATGCCGCGAGCGTCAATGACCTTGATGCCGCGGGTCGAAACCGTCAGCGTGACCTTGCGGCGCAGCGACGGCACGTAGTAGCGCTTCTTCTGAATGTTGATGTCGAACCGACGACGGGTGCGACGGTTCGAGTGGGAGACGTTGTTCCCAAAACCAGGGGTGGCCCCGGTTACCTGGCAGACTGCTGCCATGACTCTCCTCCAGTTGACTTCTGCCGGCGGCGTTGTCCTCGCATTTTGTGCGTGAGGGCAGCCGCCGAGACATCTTCACAGTTCCACCGGGCTCGTTCCCCTATCGGCGTTCGCGCCGATGTGAACACAGCGGTGGTTGCTCTTTGCCCGGTGAAGGGCTTGTGCGAAACCTTCGGGGTGGATAGTCCCTGGTTCCGACGATGTCTCACCAGCGTGTGTCAGGCCTGTGAGAGAAGGGCCTGTGCTCAGCATCGCTGTGTGAGCGCGTTGGGGCACAATTCGGCCCACAACAGGGAATTATTCTAAACCGATGCGCGCCGATGCGCCAAATCGGACTGCAGCTCTGGTACAGCCCAGGTGCATCGGCGCTGCACCTTAGGCCAGCATGACCGCCGGGTCTTCGAGTGCGCGACCCACGTCGGCGAGGAACTTCGAGATGATCTCACCGTCGACCAGCCTGTGGTCTGCAGACACTGCCAGCGTGGTGATTTCGCGCGGCACGATTTCGCCGTCGACAACCCACGGGCGCTGGCGCACCTGCCCGAAGGCGAGGATTGCGGCTTCGCCGGGGTTGATGATGGGCGTTCCGGCGTCCACGCCGAACACTCCGACGTTGGTGATGGTTATGGTTCCGCCGGTCTGCGCGGCCGGGGTGGTCCGGCCTTCGCGCGCGGTGAGTGCCAGTTCGCGGATCTCTCCGGCAAGCTGACCCAGTCCCATCGCGTGGGCGTCCTTGATGTTCGGTACGACCAGGCCGCGCGGCGTTGCTGCCGCGATGCCCAGGTTGACGTAGTGCTTGACGACGATTTCGTCGCCTTCCAGCGAGCTGTTGATTCGCGGGTTGCGAGCAACAGCCCAGGTCACGGCCTTGGCAACAACAGCCAGGGGCGACAGCTTCACATCACCCAGAACGCCGGAGGCCTTGAATCGGCGCACCAGTTCCATGGTTTCGGTCATGTCAACGTCGAGGAACTCGGTGACGTGGGGTGCGGTGAACGCCGAGTCGACCATGGCCTGCGCCATGAACTTGGTGACGCCCTTGAACGGGATGCGCTCTTCGGTTCCCGGAACTGCGGCAGCATCTGCCGAGGTGCCGGCCGCCGGGGCGGCCGCGGTGCTCGCCTGTCCGCTCTCCATGTAGTTCATGAGGTCGGCGCGGGTGACGATGCCGCCCCGGCGGCCGGCACCTCGGCAGATGCTGCCGCAGTTCCGGGAACCGAAGAGCGCATCCCGTTCAAGGGCGTCACCAAGTTCATGGCGCAGG
>CABTZE010000218.1 GCA_902489215.1 uncultured Brevibacterium sp. | reverse complement strand
TCTTCAAACCGCTTCTTCTGCCGCTGGTAGGAAGCCCCCACGCGGGAAAACGACAGCATCGATTCCAACTCAGCCGAGCACCCGAGTTCCTCAGCGATCGGGGCCAGTCGCTCCACCTCGTCAGCAATGACATCCGTAACCAGACGTTCGTCGCAGGCGGCGTTTTCGATGATGATCGTGTCCATGCCGTAGCGAGCTGAGCGCCACTTGTTTTCGCGGTGGAACCAGTCCGGCATGAAGTTGAGCTCTTCGCCGCGGTCCAGGCGCTGCGACATGTCGTGAACCAGGCACTGCACGAAGGCCGTCACGGCGGCCAGCTCCGCCATGGTCGGGATGCCGTCGCACACGCGGATCTCGACGGTTCCCCAACCCGGTGCCGGGCGGATGTCCCAGCGGATTTCGTTGATGGAATCGACCACGCCGGTGTGCAGCATGTCACCGATGTAGTCCTCGTATTCGGCCCAGTTCTTCAGCTGGAACGGCAGACCGGCGGTGGGCAGCTGCTGGAACAGCATGGCGCGGTTGGAAGCGTAGTGCGTGTCGTGGCCGGCCCAGTAGGGGCTGGAGGCGCTGACGGCCTCCAGGTGCGGGACATAGGCCATGAGAGCGCGGACAATCGGCATGACGTGATCGCGATTGGCAATGCCCACGTGGGTGTGCACGCCGAAGATCAGCATCTGCCGGCCCCACCACTGGGTGCGGTTGACCAGCTCTTCGTAGCGGTAGGCCGGCGTGACCTCCTGTTCCCACCAGGGGGAGAAGGGGTGGGTTCCGGCGGACAGAACATCAAGCCCACGAGGCGCCAGGACGCTGCGCAGATAATCGAGAGACTCGCTCAGATCGGCCGTGATGCCGGCAACGTCGGTCTGCACCCCGCTGACGATTTCGACGGTGTTCGTGAGCATTTCGCCCACGATCTTGCCCTGGAGGTGATCCGTGTCGTCGGCCTTGATTGCCTCGAGGATTTCAGGGGCGCGGGATGCCAAAGAGAAGTCTTCGACATCGACGATCGCGAGTTCCCATTCCGCTCCCAGTGTCGACTGAGGGGACGAGGCAAAAGAAAGCATGCGGACATCCTAATCTAACCAGCAGGTAACACCGGTTTTCTGTGCGCTGGGCGGACAGTCTGTCCTGTCGTGCGGTCGGTGAAGTGAGCGCCAGCCTTTGGTGTGAGCGTCAGCCTTTGGCAGCAGGGCGAGATTCATCGGCCGACCACCCGGACCAGCTGGGGGAGTACAGGGAAGCCCGCACCCCGATCTGCTCAAGCGCCAAGATGTTGCTGCACGCCGTCACGCCAGAACCGCAGTAGGCGACAACTGCGCCGCTGTCCGCGCCGAGATCCGCGAACTGGGCTGCGAGTTCTTCCTTCGGCAGCAGTGAGCCGTCGCGGTAGTTTTCAGTGGCTGGACGGTTGAGTGCGCCGGGAATGTGGCCTGCGCGCGGATCCATGGAATCGTCTTCGCCGCGGAAGCGAGCCGGCGGTCGGGCATCGAGAAGCGTGCCCAGTGCCGCTGTAGCGGCGGCCTGGTCAGCGTCAACAGTGGGCATGGCACCAGGGGTGATCGTGATGTCAGAGGGTGCAGGCTGTGGGGTTTCGGTTGAAAGCTCGCCGCCGGCGGCCTTCCAGGCGCTCAGCCCACCGTCAAGCACACGCACATCATTAAGGCCCGCCCAGCGCAGAATCCACCAGCCGCGAGCGGCACCCAAAGAGCTGTTGTCGTCGTACACAACGACAGTGGAATCAGAGGTGATGCCCCACGCCCGGATGGTCTCCTGCAGGTCAGCTGGGTCTGGCAGTGGGTGGCGGCCCAAAGTGGCGTCATCCGATGTTCCCGACAGCTGAGTGTCAAGGTCGGCGTACTGGGCGCCGGGAATGTGTCCCGCCGCATAGTCGTCAGCACCGTTGGGCTTCGGCAGGGTCCAGCGAACGTCGAGGATGACAGTTCGGGCTGTGGCATAGGCATCTGCAAGAGCGTTTTTGAGCGCATCGGCGGTGATGAGCGACATTCGGCAATCCTTTGTTCAGACGGACAACAGCCAGTCCCACTACACTCTCACAGATGCGCCCGCTTAGATTGATTTCCGCACTGACCGCCAGCGTCCTGGTTCTCGCAGGATGTGCAGGGCAAGGCCAACCCTCATCGCCTACCCCAGCGGAACCGAGCACAGCAGAAGAGACAGCTTCCGCCTCGTCAGGGGTCAGTGAAGACGACCGGCAGAAAGCCCGCGAAATCGTCCAGAAGATGAGTGCCGACCAGCTGGTCGGCGCGACCATCATGGGCACGTATGACGGTGTGGACCCTGCGGTTGCCGGGCAGATGGTCAAGAAGAACAGCCTGGCCGGAGTGATCGTCATGGGCTACAACCTGCCCGATGGTGCTGGTCCTGAGCAGGTGAAGGACTACACGGCTGAGCTGCGGAAAGTCGCAGGGGAGCGTGCGTGGCCCGTGCAGCTGAGCGTTGACCAAGAGGGCGGACCGGTGGCCAGGCTGAAATCTGCCGCGTACAGCTTCCCGCCTCTTATGGCGTTCGGGGCGGCTGGAGACGCTGAACTGACCGAGGACGCGATGCACGCACAGGGTGCGCAGCTTGCTGACGAGGTGGAGCGACTGGCCCCGATCGCTGAGGAACTCGGGTGCTCGGCTGAGTTGGAATCGATGCTGTCGTTTTCCCGCGTGGGGGCTTCCTACCAGCGGCAGAAGAAGCGG
>CABTZE010000217.1 GCA_902489215.1 uncultured Brevibacterium sp. | reverse complement strand
CCCGCCCGGGCGGGCGGCCAACCCCGGCCCGCACCCGCAGATAGTCGGGGGTCCCGATGTGCTGGGTGATGGAGCGCAGGCGGTTGTGTCCGCCCTCTCCCCCGCCGATCTTGAGTTTGATGCTGTCGAAGGGAATGTCGACGTCATCGTGGACGGCGATGATCCGCTCGGGGCCCACCCCGTAGAAGTCAGCCAGACCGCGCACCGCGATCCCGCTTTCGTTCATGTAGGTCATGGAGCGCATGAGCACAGCTTTTTCGCTGCCGATGCGGACGGTGTCGGCAAAGGCGCGGTGTTTGGTTTTGCTCAGCGCACCCCCGGTGCGGCTCAGCAGTTCGTCGATCACCATGTAGCCGATGTTGTGCCGTGTGCGCTCATAGCGCGGCCCCGGATTGCCCAGGCCGACAATCAACCAGGTTCCAGACATCGCCGTTCTCCTCGAAAAGCTCGCAGTGCTCAGTGTTGTGCTTTAAGACCGTGTATGTGCGAAAGGCCCCGCACTCAGGCGGGGCCTTTCACAGAGATCGGAAGATCAGTCTTCGGATTCTTCTTCAGCTGCGTCGTCGCCGGCTTCTTCGGCGTCGCCCTCAGCTGCTTCGGGTTCGTCAGGCTGAGCGTCGGATTCGAGTTCAGCTTCGAGCTCTTCAGCCGACATTTCCTGCGAAACGTTGACGACCATGAGCTCTTCGTCGTCGACCAGTTCGATACCGTCGGCGAGCTTGACGTCGCCAGCGTAGATGTGGTCGCCCGCTTCGCGGCCTTCAACCGAAACGATGAATTCTTCCGGCAGGTCCGTAGCGTCTGCGAGAACGCGAATGGTGACGGCTTCGAGCGAAACGATGGTTTCGGGTGCGGATTCGCCTTCGAGGGTGACGGGAACGTCGACCTCGATCTTTTCGCCCTTCTTGACCTTGATGAGGTCAACGTGGACGATGTCGCGGCGGACCGGGTGACGCTGCACTTCACGGGCAACGGCGAGCGACTTGAAGCCGTCATCGTCGTTCTTGATTTCCAGAAGTGCGTTCGAGACCTTCATCGCCATCATGATGTCGTGGGCGTCGATGGTCATGTGAACGGGGTCGATGCCGTGACCGTACATCACAGCGGGAACGCGGCCGGCGCGGCGTGCGCGGCGGGATGCGCCCTTGCCGTGCTCATCGCGCGGCTTTACGTTGAGAACAAAATCAGCTGCCATTGTGTCTCCTTCGTGGTGAATACAATCCCACGGCGGACGCAAGATAACCCGCGTCGATAACGGGAGTCAGAGCTCCCCTCGCCGAGGCAACCCCACAAGAATACACTACGCCCCGCCCACGGCGGAAATGCCGCGAACGGGGCGAGTGCAAAGAGCTTCGGAAGCTCAGCGCCCGCAGCCGGCTCAGATGTCGAACAGGCTGGTGACGGATCCGTCTTCGAAGACTTCGTGGACTGCACGCGCCAGAAGCGGGGCGATCGACAGTTCGGTGAGCTTGCTGAACTTCTTGTCGTCTTCGATCGGCAGCGTGTTGGTCACGATGACCTCTTCTGCGCAGGAGTTCTCCAGGCGCTCAACAGCCGGGCCGGAGAACACGGCGTGGGTGGCAACGATGATGACGCCCTTCGCACCGGCGTTCATGCAGGCGTCAGCTGCCTGGACGATGGTGCCGCCGGTGTCGATCATGTCGTCGACGAGCACGCACATGCGGCCTTCGACGTCACCGACAACGCGGTTGGCCTTGGATTCGTTCGGACGATCGATGTCGCGAGTCTTGTGGATGAATGCCAGCGGCACTCCGCCGAGGGCTTCCGACCAGTTCTCGGCGACCTTGATGCGGCCGGCGTCCGGCGAAACAACCGCCAGGCGGCTGTCGCCATAGTTCTCCTTGACGTAGTCGGCCAGGGTCGGCAGGGCCACGAGGTGGTCAACGGGACCGTCGAAGAAGCCCTGGATCTGGGAGGTGTGCAGGTCGACCGTGATGATGCGGTCAGCACCGGCGGTGCGGAAGAGGTCCGCCACGAGGCGAGCGGAGATCGGTTCGCGACCGCGGTGCTTCTTGTCCTGGCGGGCATACGGGAAGAACGGGGCGATCACGGTGATGCGCTTGGCCGATGCGCGCTTGAGCGCATCGAGCATGATGAGCTGCTCCATGACCCATTCGTTGATGGGTGTGCAGTGCGACTGCAGAACGAAGACATCGCTGCCGCGCACGGACTCGGAGTAGCGCACGTAGATCTCACCGTTGGCGAATGGCCGGATTTCGGTTTCCAGCAGCTCCGTTCCAAGGTTCTCGGCAACATCGGCGGCCAATTCCGGGTGCGAACGCCCCGTGACCAGGACGAGTTTCTTTTCGCCGGTAGTTGTAATCTCGTTCACTTGCCCTCAGACTCCTTAGCGCGCTCTGCGGCCTCTGCTGCTGCTGTTCCGGGCCGGTTCTTCTGAACCCACCCTTCGATGTTCTTCTGTTCAGCGTATGTGATGGCCAGTGACCCCGCCGGAACGTCCTTGCGGATGACGGTGCCGGCACCCGAATAGGCGCCGTCGCCGACGGTCACCGGTGCGATGAACATCGTGTCCGAACCGGTGCGGCAGTGGGAACCGACAACGGTGCGGTGTTTTGTCTGTCCGTCGTAGTTGACGAACACGGAGGAAGCTCCGATGTTGGAGTAGTCGCCGATTTCGGCGTCCCCCACGTAGGTCAGGTGCGGCACCTTGGTGCCGGTCCCGATCTGCGCGTTCTTGGTTTCGACGAAGGTG
>CABTZE010000216.1 GCA_902489215.1 uncultured Brevibacterium sp. | reverse complement strand
GGAAGATGGCGAAGGCGGCAGCGGTGACGGCGAAGTTCGTCGCACCAGTGAATCCGAGCGCCCGCGCCCACCAGCGCTTCTGCACCCGGACTTCGCGACGCACCTGGCCGATGAGCGCCGATCCGTTGAGGGGCTTGTAGCACCGTATCGTCCACGTGACGTAGATGATGACGAAAAAGTTCCAGAACAGCAGGTAGAAGAGGACGAGGAGCTCAGTAGACAGTGATCTGCCCGTCGAGTCGGGGCGCAGCAGGAGAATCCAGGCCGTTTCGATCAGCAGGGTCAGGAGAATCGCGGAAACAGTCGAAACAGAGTAGCGGACGGCATCGGTCGCAGTCTTCAACGGCTTACCCTCACTCGCATCGCAGATTCGGTGCTGGAAACAGTGTAGCCAGGCAGGAGCAGTGCGAATAAGTGCTCGACCGTGACGAATCCGGGCACCGTGGGCCGATGTACGGTCCACCATCAGAGCTGACACGCTCCACCAGAACAACCCGAAGGCCCCTGACCGAATGGTCAGGGGCCTTCTTCATCGCGCGGAGGATAGGGGATTTGAACCCCTGAGGGCTATTAACCCAACACGCGTTCCAGGCGTGCGCACTAGGCCGCTATGCGAATCCTCCGCAAGACAGCATACAGAAGTTTGCGCAGAAGGACGAATCAGCCGTAAACCGCAGATGAACACAGCCTGCGCAAACCGCACTGCCCGCACCCCGAAAAGAGGTGCTGTCCTATAGAGGTCCTAAAAACTGCCCGCACTCCCCCACTCCACCCCTGCGCGTTCGCTTTGTCGTTCCCACATGGCCTATACTCGATTCGGCCCTTCGCGTGGCAGCATCTTGTGAACTCCCCCAGGACCGGAAGGTAGCAAGGGTAAGCAAGCTCTACTGGGTGCGCGGAGGGCCCTCTCATGCCTCCGCAGTCATTTCCCGCGGTCTATCACTTTCCTATAACTTCCCCTCACGGCGCAGACCAGCGCTGATAATGGACACACGTCGCTTGTGACCCTTTCGCAATCAAGGTGCAATATTTAAACCAAAAGCGAAAGGTACAATCTCGGAAGCTCAAGATCGTGCCTCGGGCAGCATCAGCTCGCCGCCCGATCACTGCTCAACAGCGCTTTATACCAGCTTTTCCGAAGGGGTCTCGCGTGCGATTTCGTCTCTTGTCCGCTGCCGCAGCGGCGACGTCAACTCTTCTGCTCATCAGCGGATGCACGGTCACTGACGAAACGAATCCGATCGCCAAGAAGGACATTCCCAAGCCCACGGTTGAAGTGACCGCGGACGCTCCTGGGAAAAGGCTCGCCCTCAAGGTCACTGACGGCACGCTCGAAAACGTCCAGCTGATCGACGACGACGCCGAAGGCGCCCTTGTCGACCTGGGCGAATTCAAGGACTCCTCAGACGACGCTTCGGACGAACCAACCGACGGCGCCACTGACGCAGCCGACAGTTCGGACGAAGCTTCAGAGGACGCTTCGGAAAGCGCCGACCCCTCCGCTGCCTCTTCGGCAGACGCGTCCACTGACCCGTCCGCTGACGCATCCTCTGACCCCTCGGCCTCAACCAGCGAAGAAGCCTCCGACGATCAGCAGACCACGTGGGAATCCTCGTACCTGTTGGCTGGCGATTCGACCTACACCTGGAGGGCCACTGCACTCGATGCTGACGGCAAGGAGCACACTCTCACCGGCACAGTCGACACCGACGAGCTCGAACGCACCGAGATCAGCGCCCGCACCCTCATCGGCGACAACCAGAAGGTCGGCGTCGGTGCGCCCATCATCGTGAACTTCGGCAGCACCGTCCCGGAGAAGTTCCGCGCAACCGTGGAAAGCCGTCTGGGCCTGTCGTTCACGGACGCCGATGGCAGCCCTCGCGACGTCGAAGGCTCGTGGGCTTGGCTTCCCGATGTCGACGGGATTTCACGCATCCACTACCGACCGCGCGAATACTGGCCCGAGCACACCGACGTTGACCTTCGGATGAACCTCAAGGACGTCCCCATGGGCAAGAGGCAGAAGGGCGAAAAGGACGTCGAACTGAAGTTCACGGTCGACCGCAACCAGGTGGTCGAGGGCAACACCAAGACCCACCGCATGGTCGTCAAGCGAAACGGCGAAACCAAGTGGGACTTCCCCGCGTCCTTCGGCCGTGCCGGTTCGCGCACGGAAACCCACAACGGCACGCACATCGTGATGTCCAAGCACGAGTACTACGTCATGCGCAGTCAGCAGTGGGGCTATGAAACCCCCACCAGGCACGCTGTGCGCATCCACAACAACGGCGAGTTCATCCACGGCGCACCGTGGTCGGTCGGCTCGCAGGGATCGGCAAACGTGTCGCACGGCTGTGTCAACCTCGCACCGGGCAGCGCGCAGAAGTACTTCAACTCCGCCCTGTACGGCGACCCCGTCGAAATCAAGGGCTCCAGCGTTTCGCTCAGCCCCGCCTCGGGAGATGTTGCGGACTGGACCTACGAATGGGACGACTGGACAGCACTGTCGGCCATCCCTGCTGACCAGCGCGAAGCAGCCGAAGAAGCTATGAAGGACAACGCTGCTTCAGAATCGCCTTCGGCCGATGCGACCGACTCCCCCACCGAGGGCACCTCGGCTCCCAGCGAATCGGCCACCGAGGAAAGCACCGACTGACTTTCTCCACCCAAAGCACGAGGTGGGGGACCACCTTCCCCGTGTGCACCCCCCCCCGGCGTTGCGGGAGCCCCCAACACGCCGCCCCGGGGC
>CABTZE010000215.1 GCA_902489215.1 uncultured Brevibacterium sp. | reverse complement strand
GGCGGGGGCGAAGGCCCCGCCCCCGCCTGCCGCTGCGCCGACGCCCCGGCGCGGGGGGGGGGGGGGGGGGGGAGCCGCACCCGTAGCCTGCAGCGCTGTTCCGACCGCGGCGGTCGCCAAGCCGGCAACCAGCACAGGCGGGGCGAAATAGCGCAAGCTGTTGCGGGTGCTGTGTCGGCGTACGATTTCGGCACGCCATTTGCCCGTCGCGTAGAACTGCTGGGCCACGCTGCGAATGTCGGCGCGCGGCCAGTAGGTGACGACGAGTTCCGGGTTGAACCACACGAGTCCGCCCGCCGCGCGGATGCGCAGGTTGAGTTCCCAGTCCTGCCCACGGCGCAGGGACGGGTCGAAGCCGCCCAGGAGTTCGAAGACTTCGCGGCGGAAGATGCCCAGGTAGGCCGATTCGCTCGGGCCTGCTTTCGCTCCCGAATGGTAGGCGGGCCCGCCCAGGCCTATGGGCGACATGTAGGCACGCGCTACGGCTTTTTGGAACGGGGTCTCCCCCACCGCGCGCATGAGCCCGCCGACGTTCGCGGCACCCGTTTCGCGCAGTGTGTCGACACCGATCGCCGCGTAGTCCGGCGGCAGTTCGGAGTGTGCGTCAACCCGAATGATGACCGGGTAGCGGGTTTCGGCAATCGCCAGGTTGAGGCTCGTGGGGGTGTCACCGGCGGGGTTGTGGACCACGTGAACGCGCGCGTCATCGCGGGCCATGCGCTCGGCGATTTCGGTTGTCCGGTCGGTCGAGGGGCCCAGGCCGATGACGATTTCCTTCGGCCCCAGGTACTCCTGGTTCAGCACCGTCTGCACGGCGCGCTCAATCCGGTTCTCTTCGTTGAGCACCGGCATGATGAAGGACACGCCGGGACGCTCATCGAGTTCCCACAGTTGGGAAAGGTCAATGCTCACGCAGCTCACCTGTGTGCTTCGTATTCTTTGACGACGTCTTCGGTGTCGCCGTCGGCCATGAGAACGCCCTTTTCAATCCAGATTGTCCTGTTGCACGTGTCGCGAATGGACCGCATGGAGTGCGAAACGAGGAACACGGTACCGGCGGATTCGCGGATGCCGCGGATGCGGGCCTCAGACTTTTCCTGGAACTGACGGTCACCGACTGCCAGAGCTTCGTCGACGATGAGGATTTCATAGTCCTTCGCCGTGGCAATGGCGAACTTCAGCCTGGCGGTCATACCGGACGAGTAGGTGCGCATCGGCATGTCGATGAATTCCTGCAGACCGGTGAATTCGACGATCTCGTCGTATTTGGCTTCGATCTCTTCACGCTTCATGCCCATGGCCAGTCCGCCCAGGATGATGTTCTGGCCGCCGGAAAGGTCGCGGATGAGTGCCGCACCCACGCCCAGGAGGTTCGGTCGGGACCGAGCGTAGACGGCTCCCTGAGTGGGAGGGATGAGTCCGGTGAGTGCCCTCATGAGGGTCGATTTGCCCGACCCGTTCGTGCCGATGACGCCGATCGATTCGTTGGCGTTGGCGGTGAAGGACACGCCTTTGAGAGCTTGGACTTCCTTGTAGCTGCGTTTGCGCTGGAACAGCCCGCCCGACTGCCCCGGGGTCAGGCGCTTGCCCGTGGCCAGCGTTTTGAACGTGACGTGGAGATCGTCGACGACGACAACGGGTTCGCCTTCGCGCGGCTGGGAATCCATATCAGTTTTCTCGACCATAGCGCTCCTCTGCTCGCCAGAAGAAGATCGTGCCGATGATCAGCATGCCGAACGCCCACACCGACAGGTGCCACCAGTAGTTCCAGTGGATTTCATAGGCGTCCATGAGGATTCCTCGGCCCAGTGACAGCACCTCGAAAAGTGGGTGCCAGTCGAAGATGGCCTTGAGGATCGGCCGGCCTTCGACGAGCGTCAGGGGATCGAAGAACACACCCGAGGGGTAGAAGATCATGCGCGAAATGAATGGGGTGAACTGGCTCAGGTCGCGGAAGTGCACCGTCAGGCGGGCGAAGACGAGCGCCACCCCGGTGTTGAGGATCGCGAACAGCGCCACCAACGGGATCATGAGCAGCCACTGGAGGTTCGGGAGGTCACCGCCGATCATGACGAGAATCGCCATGAGCAGCAGGGTGGGAATGAAGTTGAAGAACTCTTCGAGCACCTTGGCCAGCGGCAGCACCATGCGCGGGAACGGCAGGGACTGCACGAGGGCGGTGTTCGAGATGATCGACTTCGCTCCGCCGTTCATGGACGAGTTGTAGAACTCGAGCATGAACACGCCGATGATGACGTAGGGCACGAAGTTCGGCGGCCGACTGCCGGCCAGGATGAAACCGAACACCAGACCGTAGATGAGAGCTGAGAACGACGGGCGCAGGAGCACCCACAGCTGGCCCAGGCGGTTGCGCTCGTTGGCGCTGCGCATACGGTAGCGAGCCAGAGTCACCGTGAAGTCGCGCCGCCGCCACACTTCGCGCATATAGGTGAAGAACGGCGCCCTGGCGCCCACCCGCTCGAGTGAGTGCTCAGCGGCGAAATCACTCAATGACATGAATGCGCGACTCTTCCTTAGACGTTGATGAACACCAAGATTCTACCGAGTGGTCGAATAAACCGTGCTCATGTGGCTTTCAGGCGATTCGCCCCGCCGGCTGGCGCGAGCGGGCGCGCATATCAAAATCCGGTGCGGCGGCTTCAGCACGCGTCACAGCACCCGGCAGGTCGCGGCCGTCCGCAATCGCGTCAAGCCCTTCGGCCAGGACGGATCCGAGCAACCGCTTGGCCGCGTTGTGCGCCGGCGGCAGG
>CABTZE010000214.1 GCA_902489215.1 uncultured Brevibacterium sp. | reverse complement strand
TTCGCTGGCCTTGGCTGTTTTGCCAGTCCCCGCCCCTGCCTGGTCACCAGCGCCAGTGCTGTTGTCCTGGGCAACAGTGTCCCCTAGGTCTGCGAAGCGGTCCGAGCGAGCGTTGATGGCCTTCAGCGCCTTAACTGCTTCGGCGTCACCGGGGTCGACGACGCCGTCAAGGACGAGCTTGCCCACGCTGTCGCCGTACTTCTGCGCGTAGCGGTAGCCCAACGAAGTTCCGTACGACCAGCCGACGTAGTTGAGCTTCTCGTCGCCGACAACAGAGCGCAGGATGTCCATGTCGCCGACCGCATCCCAGGTGCCCAGGTGCTTGATGAGGTCCTTCCGACCCTCAGCATCGAGGCCGAACAGCTTGCCAGTGTTTTCGAAGCACGCGTCAGCGTACTTTTTGGTGTCCGTGTTGAACACTTCTTCGGCCTTGTCCCGACCGTCTTTCCACGGGTTGAGGTCACGAGATGCGTCCTGCTGTTGATCAGTTGCGCATTCGGAGAACGGCATGGAGGCACCGACACCGCGCGGGTCGAAGCCGATCATGTCGAAGTCCTCAGCCAGTTCAGGCTGGTCCCACGCCTGCCAGGTGGCAAACATCATGCCCGAACCACCGGGACCGCCGGGGTTGTACAGAACGGAGCCTTTGGGCTTGTTGTTCGGAGTGAACTTGACCCCGCCGCCTTCGGCTTCTTCAAGCTTGCCGGCTTTGACGCGCTGCACCGCGATCGCGATGTTGCCCTTTTCTGGGTTCTTCGCATCGATCGGCGCGATCATGTATCCGCATTCAGCGGGTCGACCGATCTCTTCGGAGTAGTCCTTCAGCCCCATCGCTGCACAGTTGTCTGCTGACCAGTCGATCTTCTGGCTGTAGTAAGCATCGAGACCGGCCGGCACTTTGCCGGCCGACTTGCCGCCCGCGGTCGGGGCCGGAACCTGGTAGTGCCCCTCCCCTGTTTTGAACAGGCTCTTTGCCAGTTCCGGGTAGTACTCGTCTACCGGTTTGTCTCCGGCTTCGCTGCCTGCCTCAGACTGGGCACGAGCGGCGCCGTCAGCCGAGGTGTCGCTCGGGTTTCCGCCGTCGGCCGAGGTGTCGTCCGGCTCACCGCTGGGATGATCACCTGGCTCTGTGTCCGAGGCGGTGCCGGTCTCTTCCGCCGACTCTTCAGATGGAGTGCTGCCCGGCTCAGCACTCTGCGATTCCTGCGTCTGCTCTGACGTAGGTTCACTGGAAGTGCTTGCCGCTGCCGGAACACCGATTCCGAGGGTCAGGGCTGTTGCTGCTGCCGCGGCGAAAACAGAGTTCGCTCGGCGCGTTCTCAAAGATTTCAAATGTGTCACAGAACACAAAATTATATGGACACAGGTGAGAGTCAAGATATATGGAGAAAAAAGTCAGCAACAATCACGAGGTGGGTGTTCAGATCTCTGAACACCCACCTCGTGAGTCAGCTTTGCTCAGTCCAGCGGGACCGGCTCAACGCCGTAGCGTGCCAGACGCTCCCTGCCGCCGTCCGGGGCGGTGAGCACCCAAATGCCCTTGGCGTGGCGGGCAACCGTGTGCTCCCAATGGGAAGCGCGGGAACCATCAGCCGTGACGACAGTCCATTCGTCATCAAGCGTGCGACTGTCAGCGCCGCCGGTGGTGAGCATCGGCTCAATGCAGATGGCCGTACCCGGCTTGATCTTCGGGCCGCGCTTCTTCACCGCGTAGTTGAGTACTTCTGGTTCCATGTGCATCTGCGAACCGATGCCATGGCCCGTGAAGTCCTCGATCAGACCACTTTCAAGTTCAGGCGCGTTCTCCAGCACCCATCCCTCAATGGCCGCACCGATTTCGTCGATGTGCTTAGCGCGCGCAAAAGCTGCGATGCCTGCCCACATGGACTCTTCCGTCGCATCAGACACCCGCAGGTCCTGCTTGCGCGCAGCTTCACGCCCACCCACGAAAACAGTGATTGCGGAATCGCCGTGCCAACCGTCGACAATCGCTCCCCCGTCAATCGACACCATGTCTCCCTCTTTGAGGACGATGTCGTCAGACGGGATTCCGTGAACGATGACGTCATTGACCGAAACGCACAGCGTGGCGGGGTATCCCATGTAGCCCAAGAAGTTCGACGTTGCGCCGTGCTCATCAATAACCCGAGCCCCAGCAGCATCGACGTCTGATGTCGTAGCGCCGGGCACGCAGGCTGCTGCAGCAGCTTCCAGAGCCGCGCGGGTGACCAGACCCGCACGACGCATGGTACGGATCTGGTCGTCCGTCTTCAGTTCGATCTTAGGACCGAACATCAGCCCTCAAGTGCTTTCATAATCCGTTCGGTGATGGCGTCGATTTCGCCGAGGCCATCCACCTGGCGCAGCAGACCGCGACGGCGGTAGATGTCTGTCAGCGGCTGAGTCTGCTCTTCGTAGACATCCATGCGGTGGCGGATGACGTCTTCGGTGTCGTCCGAACGTCCCTCAGTCTGAGCGCGCGCAAGCAGGCGACCGACGATCTCGTCAGTGTCAGCGGTCAATTCGACAACAGCGTCAAGGCTGTGGCCGGCAGCTTCGAGCATCTTGTCGAGCTCATTGACCTGAGCCTCGGTACGGGGGTAGCCGTCAAGGAGGAAGCCTTCCTTGGCGTCGTCCTGCTGCAGGCGGTCGGCAACCATCGAGTTGGTGACCTCGTCCGGCACGTATTCGCCGGCGTCCATGTAGCGCTTAGCCTTCTTGCCCAGTTCGGTTTCGCCCTTCACGTTCGCACGGAAGATGTCTCCGGTCGAAATAGCGGGGATCGACAGCGTG
>CABTZE010000213.1 GCA_902489215.1 uncultured Brevibacterium sp. | reverse complement strand
CTTCGGCGACCGTCTGCCGTTGGCCGAGGCCTACGCTCAGCACCTGGCCACAACAGGTGTCGAATGGGGCCTCATCGGTCCGCGTGAACTCGATCGTCTGTGGACCCGCCACATCCTCAACTGTGCCGTGGTCAAGGAGCTCCTGAACCCCGGCGATACGGTCGGCGACGTAGGTTCCGGTGCAGGTCTCCCCGGTCTTGCCCTGGCAATTGCGTGCCCCGACGTTTCCTTCACTCTCATTGAGGCAATGGAACGTCGGGTTGATTGGCTCACGATGGTCGTAGATGACCTCCGCATCGACAACGTGCGGATCGTGCGCGCGAGGGCCGAAGAACTCGTGGATATCGAAATGTTCACGGCTGTCACCGCCCGTGCAGTGAAGGCACTCCCCCAGCTCATTGAATGGTGTGCTCCCCTGCTGAGCCCTGAAGGTCGTCTGCTGGCCATTAAGGGTGACCGCGCGCAGGAAGAGATCTACAAGTCCAAGAAGGCAGTGAAAGCTCACCGCTGCCACTCCCCCGTCATCAAGCACGTTGGGGAAGGAATTCTGGAACAGCCAACCCGCGTAGTCGAAGTCATTCGCCGCTGAGCGTTCGATTATTGTTCTATTCTTCCGCCGTGATGTTTCACGTGAAACGCGTAGAATAGGCAGTAATCAGAACCCACCGCGCGAATGGAGGGCGAATGCCTATCTTGGATGAGTCGACTCCCCTGGGTGCGGCAATCGCACGCGACAACAGGCGTGCAGCCCGTCTCTCAGAAACGACCTTCCCCAAACCGGACTCAACAAGAATCTTCACCGTCGCCAATCAAAAGGGCGGCGTGGGAAAGACGACGACAGCGGTCAACCTCGCAGCGGCTCTTGCGAAGCAGGGCCTTGAGGTTCTTGTCATTGACTCCGACCCTCAGGGCAATGCGAGTACTGCGCTCAACATTGAGCACTCCACTGATGTCCCCAGCATCTACGACGTCATCATCGACGACATGGCCATGGCGGACACTGTGGCCTACTGCCCCGACTTCGAAACGCTCGCTGTCGTACCAGCGACGATCGACCTCGCAGGTGCTGAAATCGAACTGGTTTCAAAGGTTGCACGCGAACAGCGCCTCTCTGGTGCTCTGCAGGAATACCTGAAGAAACGAGAGGGTGAAGGGTCACGCGTTGACTACGTGTTCATTGACTGCCCACCGAGCTTGGGTCTGTTGACCGTCAATGCGTTTGTAGCAGCGAACGAAGTCATCATTCCTATTCAGTGTGAGTACTACGCACTGGAGGGTCTGAGCCAGCTGCTTAACAACATCCGGCTGATTCAGAAGCACCTCAATCCTTCGCTTGAGCTGACCACCATTCTGTTGACGATGTTTGACGGACGCACCAATCTCAGTGCCCAGGTCGCTGAAGACGTTCGTACGCACTTCCCGAAACAGGTTCTCAACACCCCTATCCCCCGCTCTGTGCGTGTATCTGAAGCGCCGAGCTATGGGCAGACCGTCATCACCTACGATCCGAATTCGTCCGGCGCGCTGTCGTACCGCGAAGCCGCCGAAGAGATTGCAAACCGAGGAGTAGAGCACAATGAGTGAAGCACCGAAGTCGCGTCGTCGTGGCCTGGGGCGCGGAATCGGCGCGCTCATCCCGGACGTTGTCAGCGACGAACGGCCTATTGATGTCTTTTTCACCGGCGATGGTGAGAAGAAGGAAAATGTTTCACGTGAAACAAAGGTCGACCCGGCTGTTGGAATGAGGCGATCGCGAACCAAGGCGAAGGCTGCGAAGACCACTCCCCCATCGAAGTCAGCTGCTAAGACTACGACTGGCACGGCCAAGAAGACTCCGGCCACATCGAAAAAGGCCGCAGCAGCAGCGGCAGAGAAAACTACTGCGTCCGCAAAAAACAATGTTTCACGTGAAACGGACCTGCAGAATGTGCCCGGTGCAGCTTTCGGGCTGATTCCAGTTGAGCAGATCGCACCGAACCCGCGTCAGCCTCGCGATGTTTTTGATGAGGATGCATTGGCTGAGCTAGTCACTTCTATTAAGGAAGTCGGTGTTCTCCAGCCGGTTGTCGTCCGGGTTGTGGACCCCAAGAAGCCGTCTTACCAGCTGATTATGGGTGAACGCCGCTTCCGGGCATCCCAGGAAGCTGGTCTGAAAGAGATTCCAGCGATCATTCGAGATGTTCGCGATGATGATCTTCTCCGGGATGCACTGCTTGAGAATCTGCACCGCGTGGATCTCAATCCACTTGAAGAAGCCGCTGCCTATCGGCAGCTGCTCGAAGACTTCAACTGTACGCAGGAGGAGCTTTCAGAGCGAATTGGACGTTCGCGCCCGCAGATCTCGAATACGCTGCGTCTGTTGAATCTGCCAGGTTTGGTTCAGCGTCGTGTCGCCGCCGGCGTTTTGTCTCAGGGGCACGCGCGTGCCCTGTTGGGCCTCGACGATGCAGCGCACATGGAGGTACTGGCACAGCGCATCGTTGCTGAAGGACTCTCTGTTCGCGCGACTGAGGAAGCCGTTATCCTGATGAATAGGGGAGACGACAAGCCCGTTTCACGTGAAACATCGAAGCCGAACCCGGAACTCGAATCGATTGCGCGCACAATCGGGGACAAGCTCGATACGCGAGTGAAGATTTCGATGGGTAAGCGCAAGGGACGCATCAGTGTAGAATTCGCTGATGAGAAGGACCTGAAGCGCATTATCGACGCTCTAGGTATGTAGACCACAGGCAATAGATAAAGGCCCCGCCGCGCCGGGCGCGGCCTATTTTTTTTCCCTTTGGGGGGTTGGGGGGGCCCTCT
>CABTZE010000212.1 GCA_902489215.1 uncultured Brevibacterium sp. | reverse complement strand
CCTTAGCTCAGTTGGTAGAGCACCGCTCTTGTAAAGCGAAGGTCGTCAGTTCGAGTCTGACAGGGGGCTCAGCTTCTTCGGGAGGCACCTCAACGCGAGGTGCTTCCCGATCTTCTTTACGGCCTCACTTAGACTTCCCATGTGACGAACGCAGCAGACAGCAGACTCAGCGGCCTTGACCGCTTCTTCAAAATCACCGAGCGCGGCTCGACTGTGGGCACCGAAATCAGGGGTGGCCTGACGACCTTCCTCGCGATGGCCTACATCATCGTGCTCAACCCGATCCTCATCGGCGCTGCCGCTGACTCGACGGGATCATTCCTCGGTGGGGGAGACACTCCCAACCTGGCTGCGGTGGCTGCTGCGACCTCGCTCATTTCGGGTCTGCTCACGCTGCTCATGGGCCTGGTGGGCAATTTCCCCATGGCGGTGTCCTCAGCTTTGGGCATGAGCGCGTTCATGGCCTTCGGGGTTGTTGTCATCCCCGGTATGACCTGGGCTGATGCAATGGGCTTGGTGGTCATCGAGGGCATCATTCTTCTGCTGTTGGTGGTCACCGGTTTCCGCACCGCGATCTTCAACGCGGTGCCCGGTCAGCTGAAGTCGGCAATCGGTGTGGGAATCGGCTTCTTCATTGCACTCATCGGCATGATCAACGCCGGCTTCATCAGCAACTCCGGCGGCACAGCGCTTGAACTGGGCCAGGGCGGGTCGATTGCCAGCTGGCCGGTGCTGCTGTTCACTGTCGCGCTCCTGCTGCTGTTCGTCCTCTACGCATGGGGCGTGCGCGCCGCGATCCTCTACACGATCCTCATCGCAACAGCCGTCGCCTTCGCGCTCGAAGCGGTGTTCAACCTGGGGCCGAAGACCGGAGCTGACGGCGAAGTCGCCAATCCGGGCGGCTGGGGTCTGACGGTGCCGAAGATCGAAGGCGGCTGGTTCCATTCGCCAGACCTGTCGATTATCGGGTCGTTCAACCTGCTGGGTTCCTTCCAGTCGGTTGGCATCATCACCGCGGCACTCGTGGTGTTCACGCTGCTGCTGACGAACTTCTTCGACCTGCTGGGCACCATGATGGCCGTCGGCACCCAGGCGAAGCTCGTTGACAAGTCCGGTCAGGTTGAAGGCGCCAAGCGGATCATGGTGGCCGACGCTCTCGGCGCCATCGTCGGCGGTCTGGGCGCAACCTCGTCGAACTCCGGCTTCGTCGAATCGACCGTGGGCGTTGGTTCAGGCGCTCGCACCGGTCTGGCCAATGTTGTGACGGGTGTCCTGTTCCTGCTGACGGTGTTCCTCGCCCCGCTGGCCGCCCTTATTCCCTCCGAGGCGGCCGCGCCGACGCTCGTTTTCGTCGGTTTCCTCATGATGCAGCAGGTTGTGCGCATCAACTGGACGGACATTGAGATTGCGGTTCCGGCGTTTCTCACGATTGTGCTCATGCCGTTCTCGTACTCGATCACCAACGGCATCGGTGCGGGCTTCATTTCCTACGTCGTGCTCAAGGCCGCACGCGGCAAGTTCCGCGAAGTGCACCCGCTCATGTACCTCACGGCCGCACTGTTCATCGTGTACTTCGCATCCGGACCGATCCAGGCACTCGTGGCCGGCTGACACGCCACCGGCCCCAGCCGCCGTTGCCACCAGCCCCAGCCGCCGTTTCCCGCAGTGCCGGTCCGGCACCTCGGCGGCTGCCACCTGGGGGAACTCGCAGTTCTTTTTGGTGTGACAAGGCTCCTATAGAGTGTTGCCGTCATTGGAAAACACCATGAGGACGCAGATATGGAACCCCTGTACATTCTGATTCCGCTCATCCCCGTCATCATCATCGTGGTGCTGCTGTTCCTGCTGTTCGGCGGGCTGCGCACATCGATCTTCTTCACCGTCAAAACGCAGGAGCGCGTCATCGTCGAGCGCTTCGGCAAGTACCGCAAGGTCTGCGAACCGGGCCTGAATATGAAAGCTCCGTTCGTCGACACGACCACCAAGCCGATTTCGCTGCGCGTGCACCAGCTTGAGGTCAACATCGAAACCAAAACCCAGGACAACGTGTTCGTCATGGTGCCGGTTGCGGTGCAGTACGTGATCGGCGAAAACCAGGTTGTTGACGCCTACTACCGTCTGTCGAACCCGGAAGAGCAAATCCGCTCCTACGTCTTCGACACCGTCCGCTCGGCCCTGTCGACCCTGACCCTGGACTCGGCCTTCGAATCGAAGGACGACATCGCCACCTCGGTCGAACAGCGACTGTCGACGTCGATGGCCGCTTACGGCTTCCGGATTGTCAACACGCTCGTGACTGACATCAGCCCGGACTCGCGAGTGCGCGACTCGATGAACTCGATCAACGCCGCCCAGCGCGACCGCGTTGCCGCGCAGGCCCTGGCTGAAGCTGACAAGGTCAAGCGAGTCACGCAGGCCGAAGCGGAAGCCGAATCGCGTCGCCTTCAAGGTGAGGGTGTCGCCGCCCAGCGCAAGGCAATCGCCAACGGTATTGCCGAACAGTACGAAGCGCTGCGCCGCGTGGGCATTGAGCAGACCGCTGAACAGCTGCTGCTCATGACCCAGTACTTCGACACCATGCAGGACGTTGCCCGCAACGGAAAGTCGAACGTCATGTTCATGCCGAACACACCCGGTGCCGTGGGTGACCTTGCGGCCGAAATCCGCAACACGATGCTGGCGACCAACCAGATCAACAACGACGACGGCCTCGGCTCCCGCCACGGCCGGTGAGCCAGCCGGCTGAAGCCGGGTCTCACCTCGGCCCCGGCTGACCGGGCCACAGGCGAAACGGGCCGCCCGGCCCCACCCCACCGCCCGTTCTGCTTTTTTTGTTCCTTCCGGGGGGGGCCGGGGGGCGCGG
>CABTZE010000211.1 GCA_902489215.1 uncultured Brevibacterium sp. | reverse complement strand
TCGCGACGGTGGATGGTGAGGATTCCGCCGTCGACTCCCGGACGCAGGGTGAACGCGCGAGCGGGAGCGGCAGCAGTGGCGACGCCGCGCTGTGGTCGTCGCCGCATACCGAGACCGCCACCAGATCACCGACTCGGCCCCGCTCGGCACCCAGCCCGAAGGCACAGCGCAGAGGATCGACCGCGCCCGCGCAGAAACCGCGCTCAGAACGCTGACCCGCCCGACCTTCCACGACGAGCGCCGGCGGCCCGCCAATCAGGCGACGCAGCACCTCGACCTGTAATCACGAGGCATTTGAAGTGGGGTCTCTCAGCAGCCAAGGCGGCGACCGTGCGTGAACGTCGAGGCTGGACAGCACGGCTTGGGATTGCTTGCGGCGGGCTCGTCAGATGGCCAGGGCCGGGCCGCCCAACGCGGCGACTGCACTTCTCAACCGCACCTACGCCGTCACTCGAGTTCTTCCCAGAGGCCAGACGCAGACTGCCTCGTCGGCGGCTGGCGTTTGTATCCGGCAGAAGTATCCTTGAGTCATGACGACAGATCGTGCGGCGAGTTCCTACTCCACGGGTGGTGGAGGCGTCGTCCTGGAGCACCGCTACGCTGCGACGCTCCTCGCGCGATTGCTCGTCGGAGCCCCTTGCGCAGAGATCGGCGACAACATCGAACTGATCAAGGTACGCCTTCAGGCGAGTGACATCAGCGCCGTTGACGACATCGTCCTCGAGGGAAAAGCGCCCGACGGGGCGCTCCATCGAGCCTCTATCGGAGTTCGTCGTGATCCAGCCCTCAACTCCAGCGACACAGCCTCAGTTCCTCTCATTCGCGCCTTCTTGGCGGTTGTCACGGAGCACTGGGACGAAGTGTCAGCTGGGCGATGGTCGCTGGTGCTGGCGGTGGCCGGGTCGAGACAGGCGTTCGGGCAGGTAGCGGCGCTCTCGGTGATTGCCCGGTCGGTTTCCAACGCCGACGACTTCGACGCCGCCGTGAATCGCACCGGAGCCGCCAACGCTGGTACACGGCAACGCCTGGCGCACCTGAAGGAGCTGGTTGTCGCCGCCGCAGCCGAGGGCATCGACCTACCCGACCTCGGCGCGGACGAGCTCGTTTGGAGACTGCTGTCGAGCCTGTCCGTTCGCACCTTGAGGCTTGAAGGAACCGACACATCTGACCGATCGTCTGCTGTCGCAGTCCTCCAGGGGGCCGTCCTTAATGGAACGTCGGCAACGGCGGAGGCCGTACTGCACCGGCTTGCTGAACTCGTCGACGAGTACGCCCCGTCTGGCGCGCAGGTGACGGGTGCGATGTTGCGCCGCCGCCTTACTACCTATCCGCTGAAGCAGTTCGGGCCTCACCAACGCGCCTGGGCGATCGTCGAACGACTCGATGGTCTCCTACGCCAGCAGACCCGTTCGACCATTTCTGCTGGGACCGAGTCGGTTCATCTTCAGCGCGACGAAGCTGTCGAAGCGCTCCGACGGTCGAAGGAGGCCTGTGCCGATGCAGGCGGGCTGCTCATAGTGACGGGCGAGCCAGACGTCGGCAAGTCTGCGCTCTCGGTCGCAGTCGGGGACTTGCTGCGCGCCAACGGAGCGTTCGTCGCGGGTATGAGCCTCCGAGACGTTCGCGGCAGTGTCCTTGAGTTCGAGGGTCAACTCGGCGGATTGGCTCTGGCCGACCTTTTCGGCGGCGCGCCGACCGCCACGGCGCGGCTGCTCGTGGTCGACGGGTGCGAAGCAGTCTTGGAGGGCCACGAGTCGCTCTTCACGGAGCTGGCTGCGTCCGCAATGAAACAATCCATCGGCGTTGTGGCAGTGACGCGGTCCGACGGGGCGAAGTTCGTGGAGGCTGTATTGCAGCGGGTGGCCGATACGGTGGATCCCCTGCAGAAGGTGCAGACCCATGTGGTCCAGGAACTCACCCAGGCAGAACGCGCGCTCCTCGCCGAACGCATCCCCGGGCTAACCCGAGTCAACGAAAACGCCAAATCCAACTGGTTGCTTGGACGCCCGGGGCTGGTCGACGCCTTACTGCGTTCCGGCCGGCCCATCGAGCCCGATCGTCTCCTCTGCGAGGCGGACGTCTACGTCGCCGTTTGGAACGGCCTCGTGCTCCGCGATGGGACGCATAGACCGGGTACTGCGCCGCCCGAGGAGCGCGAAGACGCAACCCTCACGGTCGCTCGGCGGCGTCTCGGCGCGCAGGAGGCAAATCCTACTTCCGCCGCCGTCAGGGAGCTGCGTTCCGACGGGGTCTTCCGTGCCGACGCAAACCCTGCCCTCTCTCAAGGGCCTGACTTCTCGACAGACCTGTACCGCGACTTCGCGTTATGCAGACTCTTCCTGAAAGTCGGATGGACGCCACTCACCGAGAACGCGGCTCCCCGCTGGACGATTCGGGCAGCGAGGTTGGCGTGCGAAGCGCGCCTGGCGAACCTAGGTGATCGAACACGCCGTCAAGTCTGGGATGAGCTGGCCGACGAGTTCAACGCCATAGCCGCTGGCGAAGGGATCCGATGGAGAGAGGTCCCCGTCGAAGCCCTCCTAACCGTCGGCGATGCACGCCAAGCGATCGGGGAGCTCTGGGACGTACTCCAACGAGGAGAGGATCTCGACGCGCTGTTGCGCCTCGCGGCTTCGCGATACGGAGGCGTGTTCGGTGACCGGTTCGCTTTGGCTCCCATTGTTGAGGTTGCCTTCTGCGAAGGTAGAGACCTTGGGCGGCCGCAGGCTGGCACGCGCGACACTCAGCACAAACGTATCCAGGAACTGGTACTCGCGTGGTTGCGCGGCATGGCTCACGCCGGCACAGGTCCTGACCCTCTCCGTCAGCGAGTGCGTGAAACGATCCTCGGACAGGACCGGCCCCTGTATGATGAGTTCGC
>CABTZE010000210.1 GCA_902489215.1 uncultured Brevibacterium sp. | reverse complement strand
GCGGGCCGCAATATTGTGCTATCGGTTCGGGCCCGCTTCTATAAGAGCTGACCTGCGGTTTAGAAGTCCCAGTCGTCGTCTTCGGTGGATTCGGCCTTGCCGATGACGTAGCTGGAGCCGCTACCCGAGAAGAAGTCATGGTTTTCGTCCGCGTTCGGGTTGAGCGAGGACAGAATAGCCGGGTTCACATCCGTGACCTCTGCCGGGAACATGGCCTCATAGCCGAGGTTCATGAGTGCCTTGTTCGCGTTGTAGTTGAGGAACTTCTTGACGTCCTCAGCCAGGCCCACCCGGTCATAGATCAGATGGGTGTAGGCGACTTCGTTTTCGTACAGGTCGAACAGAACTTCGTAGGTGAAGTCCTTGAGCTCCTGACGGCGCTGCTCGGATTCATTCTTGAGGTTCTGCTGGTACTTGTACCCGATGTAGTAGCCGTGCACGGCCTCGTCGCGAATGATGAGGCGAATGAGGTCGGCAGTGTTCGTGAGCTTCGCCCGTGACGACCAGTACAGCGGCAGGTAGAAGCCCGAGTAGAACATGAACGATTCCAGCAGCGTGGAAGCGATCTTGCGCTTCTGCGGGTCGTCCCCGTGGTAGAGATCGGTGACGACCTTCGCCTTCTTCTGCAGGGTGGGTTCTTCCTTTGCCCACCGGAACACTTCGTCAATCTGACGGGTGTTCGACAGCGTTGAGAAGATCGACGAATACGACTTTGCGTGCACCGACTCCATGAAGCAGATGTTGGTGTACACGGCTTCTTCGTGCGGTGTCAGCGCATCCGGCAGCAGCGAAACCGCGCCGATGGTGCCCTGAATGGTGTCCAGCAGGGTCAGGCCGGCAAAGACCTGCATGGTCATCCACTTTTCATCGTCGCTGAGTGTTGCCCACGACTGGGTGTCATTGGACAGCGGAACCTTTTCCGGCAGCCAGAAGTTCGATGTGAGTCGATCCCACACCTCGAGGTCGATGTCGTCCTCGATGCGGTTCCAGTTGATCGCTTCGGCCCGGTCGGTCAGCCCGAAGTCACGTGTCTGTGTCACTGTTATCCCCTTCTGTTCCCCTGCTGCTGATCACAGCATGCAGGAAACGCAGCCTTCGACTTCCGTGCCGGTCAGCGCCATCTGGCGGATGCGGCTGTAGTAGACCGTCTTGATGCCCTTGGTCCAGGCGTAGATCTGGGCCTTGTTGACATCACGGGTGGTGGCGGTGTCCTTGAAGAACAGCGTCAGCGACAGACCCTGGTCCACGTGCTGGGTGGCCTCGGCGTAGGTGTCGATGATCTTCTCCGGTCCGATTTCGTAGGCATCCTGGAAGTACTCCAGGTTGTCGTTTGTCATGTGCGGTGCCGGGTAGTACACGCGGCCGATCTTGCCTTCCTTGCGGATTTCCACCGGAGCGGCGATCGGGTGAATCGACGAGGTCGAGTTGTTGATGTAGGAAATCGATCCCGTGGGCGGCACAGCCTGCAGGTTCTGGTTGTAGATGCCGTGCTTGGCGACTTCGTCGCGCAGCTTGGCCCAGTCGTCCTGCGTGGGAATGTGCACACCGGCTTCTTCGAAGATCTGCGCCACACGTTCCGTGCGGGGCTTCCATTCCTGTTCCGTGTACTTGTCGAAGTATTCACCGGAGGCGTACTTCGAGTCTTCGAAGCCTTCGAAGGTGCGGCCGCGTTCCTTGGCGATCTCCATGGACGCGCGCACCGCGTGGAAGGCCACGGTGTAGAAGTACATGTTGGTGAAGTCGAGGCCCTCTTCGGAACCGTAGTGGATCCGTTCGCGACCCAGGTAGCCGTGCAGGTTCATCTGGCCCAGGCCGATGGCGTGCGACATCGAGTTGCCGCGCTCAATCGAAGGCACGGATGCGATGTTCGAGGTTTCCGACACGGCCGTCAGACCGCGGATGGCGACCTCGACGGTCTGCCCGAAGTCTTCGGAGTCCATGGTCGCGGCGATGTTGAGCGAACCGAGGTTGCAGGAAATGTCCTTGCCGATGTGGCTGTAGGTGAGGTCTTCGTTGTAGGTCGAAGCTGAGTTCACCTGCAGGATCTCCGAGCACAGGTTGGACATGGTGATGCGGCCCTTGATGGGGTTGGCGCGGTTCACCGTGTCTTCGTACATGATGTACGGGTAGCCCGATTCGAACTGAATTTCGGCCAACGTCTGGAAGAATTCGCGCGCGTTGATCTTGTTCTTCCTGATCCGCGCGTCGTCAACCATTTCGTAGTACTTTTCCGTCACCGAGATTTCGGTGAACGGCACCCCGTAGACCTTTTCGACGTCGTAGGGGCTGAACAGGTACATGGGTTCGTTCTTCTTGGCCAGGTGGAACGTGATGTCCGGAATGACCACACCCAGCGACAGGGTCTTGATGCGAATCTTTTCGTCCGCGTTTTCGCGCTTGGTGTCCAGGAAGCTGTAGATGTCCGGGTGGTGAGCGTTGAGGTACACCGCGCCTGCACCCTGACGCGCACCCAGCTGGTTGGCGTAGGAGAACGCGTCTTCGAGCATCTTCATGACGGGGATGACGCCCGAGGACTGGTTTTCGATCTTCTTAATGGGCGCGCCGGCTTCGCGGATGTTGGTCAGGCAGAACGCCACACCGCCGCCGCGCTTGGACAGCTGCAGGGCGGAGTTGACCGAACGGCCGATGGACTCCATGTTGTCTTCAATACGCAGCAGGAAGCAGGAGACCATTTCGCCGCGCTGCTTCTTGCCCGCGTTGAGGAACGTGGGTGTTGCCGGCTGGAAGCGACCGGAGACGATTTCGTCGACAAGCTGGCGGGCAAGCTTTTCATCGCCGCGAGCGAGGAACAGCGCCACCATGACAACGCGGTCTTCGAAGCGCTCCAGGTAGCGCTTTCCGTCGAAGGTCTTCAGCGTGTACGACGTGTAGAACTTAAACGCACCCAGGAAGGT
>CABTZE010000209.1 GCA_902489215.1 uncultured Brevibacterium sp. | reverse complement strand
CGCGATTGTGCTGATCGGCGCGGCCCTCATTGTTGTGGGCTTCGCCAACGGTTCGCCGTCGAACTTCTTCCCTGCCTACGCCGAAGGCGCCGCGCCGGTGACTGACACTCTGCGCTTCATCATCCCGGGCATGACCTTCCTGGCGGGCTTCGGTCTTGTGGCCGTTCTTGCCGAAGACGCGAAGATCTCACCCAAGCGGGTGGGCCGCGCGGTGGTCCTCACCGTCATCACCGCGGGCCTCTTCTACACCGCGGTTCTTGCCGCAACCGCCTGGGTTCTGCCGTGGCAGGACGTCGCGAAGATGGAGCTGGGAACCGTATCGGCGTTCACCGAGGCGGGCTTCCCCATTCTGGGCACCGGTGCCTACGCGATCGCGTTCCTGGGCCTGCTCACCAGCTTCCTCGGCCTGTTCGTGGCAAGCTCGCGCATCATCGTGGCGATGGCCCGCGGCCAGCTGCTCCCGCCGAGCCTCGCCGTCATCAACCCCAAGCGGCAGACTCCTGGCCGCGCTCTCATTGTGACGACCGTTGTCACTCTGGCTCTGGGCTGGCTTGGTCCGGGTGCCGTCGTGTGGTTCCTCGATACCGGCGGTGTGTACCTGGGTGTTGTGTGGTTCATGGTGGTGATCGCCAAGTACCTGCTGCCGCGCAAGTACCCGAATGCGGTTCGCCGTTCCAAGCTGTCATTCTTGCCCGCGCTCGGCGGTCTGGGCGCTATCGGAGTCATCGTGTGGGCACTGCTTCCCGGAACATCGTCGTCGCTGGTGTGGCCGGCGGAGTACATCATTCTGGGCGCGTGGCTGCTCCTGGGCATTGTCATGTACGTCTTTGCCGCCACCCGTCACACGATCGGCTACGACGAGGGTCTGCACGAAATCCTCGGTGATTCCTATGCCAACCTCCACATTGACGACGCCGGGGCCGAAACTTCGAAGAAGGAGCTGTGAGAGTGCTTTCGCAGACCGCACGCGAAGCCATTGTCCACACAATCCGCCAGGAGACCACCCGGGTGCCGGAAACGGCGTTCGGGATCATTTCGGACGGTCAGCTTCACGAGGTGGAGGGACGGGACCGGATCTTCCGGGTCGCCTCGATCACGAAATCGTTCACGGCGGCTGCCCTGACCGGTTTGGTCAGGGGTCTCATTCCGGGCAAGCCGGTGAGGATGGACGATGCTGTTCTCGACTGGGTGCCTGAACTTGCCGAGGCGGGGTGGGCTGAAGACGTCGTCATCGACGATCTGCTGCGCATGTCGTCAGGCCTGCCGACGGACGATCCCTGGGCAGACCGCCAGGAGTCGATGTCGCAAGAGGATTTCCTGCGGCTGCTCGAGGAACCAGTCATCCGCGACTTCCCCGCGGGAACGGCCTACCGCTACGCCAACCTCGGCTATGCGGTCGCCGGACTCATCATCGAGCGCGCCGCGCAGAAGCCCTTCGCACAGCTCATTGACGAGGTCTTCCTCACTCCCCTGGGCATGACGTCTTCCGGCTTCGATGTTCGCAAACTCGATGCGGATCGGCTGGTCACGGGATACAGGCGCACTCGCGACGGTGAACTCGAACCGCAGGACATTTCTCTGCCCGGCGCGTTTTCGGCCATCGGCGGGCTCGCTTCAACCGTGGGCGACCTCGCCGTGTGGGTGCAAGCGCAGATCAACGCTGTCAGCCCTGGTGGCGACGATTCAGCTTTCCGTGCGATAGCCGCAGCCACGGGCGAAGACACCCCGCGGCGGGTGCGCCTGTGGCGGCGAGTGCTGGCCGACCAGCAGCAGCCGGTGCGGGCCATGGAGATCACGCGCGGGACATCTGACGCTGCCCACGGTGGCCCTGAGCTCTTCGCGGTCAGCGGCAGCTACGGACTGGGCCTGCGCTGCTATTTCGACACCCGCTTCGGCAGCTTCGCCGGGCATTCCGGCGGCTACCCCGGTTTCGGTCTGCACATGCGGTGGCACGCGGCCACCCGCACGGGAGTCATCCTGTTCACCGCGCTGACCGGCTACCCTACGGAAGCCGTCACCGCCAAGGCTCTCGAAGCTGGGCTCGCAGTTCAGCGCCACGAGGACCCCTCCAGCCCCGTGTGGCCGCGCGCAGAGGCACCAGCCGCGACCCCCACGGGGCCGGGCGCAGGGCTGGTTTTCCCCGTTCGCTCCGTCAGCGAATTCGGCCCCAGCGAACGCGCTCTGGAACTGGTTCGCATTGCTGAGAACATGATCCGCACCGGCGACGACAGTGCGGCTGAAAGCGTGTTCTCTATGAACGTCGACCTCGACCAGCCGCGCCAGGAGCGCCTGGCCGCGTGGGCCGCAGCCCGCGAGCACACAGGAGACACCGAAAAGTCGCTCATCGAGCCTCACTTCACAGGCGCCTCGTCAGCGAAGTGGACCGTGACCGGAACGCTCGGCAGCCGCACCGTCACCATGACGCTCAACCCCTACGAGCAGATCCAGGGGATCAGCATCAAACTGCACTGACAGACAGGTTTCAGACCGATAGAAGCGCACAGAAGGGGCCGCGGGAAATATTCCCGCGGCCCCTTTGCACGTGTTTGGCCTGCTCAGCTGAGGTAGGAGCGGATTCCTTCGACCCACGCGTCGGCCGCCTCGAAGCGGTCTGCGGTCATTCGCGGATCCACCGGTTCGACCGAGGACTCCGCCGCTGGATACGACCCGAGGAACTGCACCCGTCGGGCCAGCCTGTGCACACCGGCGAGCGCCTCGGAGATCCGCGGTTCAGCCACGTGGCCCACGAGGTCGAGCGAGAATTGGTACAGGCCCAGTCCGTCGCCGGTCGGCCGCGATTCAATGCGGGCGAGATTGACTCCGCGGGTCGAGAACTGCTCGAGCAGTTCGAGCAGCGACCCCGCGCGGTCTGATGCCAGTGCTGCGACGATCGTGGTCTTGTCGGCTCCCGTTGCCGGAGGCATAGCGGCGGGG
>CABTZE010000208.1 GCA_902489215.1 uncultured Brevibacterium sp. | reverse complement strand
GGGCTCGAACTTGGTGAAGCCGCCCCACACATTGAGTTCGATGACGGATACTTTCTGCCCGCCGATAGTGCCGGCAACACCGTGGGCGAATTCGTGCAGAAAAACCGATGTGAACAGAAGGATCGCGTAGAGGAACGCGACGAACATCGAAGTCGGAACGCTCATGCTGGGTGACAGCGTGCGAATGAAGGGCGCCAGCAGGGCCGTTATGAGGATCGCGGCAATGAACCACGTCCACGACAGCACAATGGGTGCGCCGAGGGCGCGACCGATCACAAGGCCGCCGGCAGTGCCGTCCTTACTCGCATTCGCTTGAGACATATGCGCCATCCTAACCGGCAGAGTCGACAACATCGCGACCTTTGCCCGCGTGCCTACTAGGCTGTGGTCATGGTCTCGCTCAATGCTCTTTCACCGTCACGCGCCAACGACTTCGTGTCGTGTCCGCTGAAGTTCCGCTTCCGCACAATCGACAAACTTCCCGAACCGCCGAGCGAAGCCGCGTTCAAGGGAACCCTCGTCCATTCGGTGCTTGAAGGGCTGTTCGACCTGCCCGCAGAAGAGCGGACCTCCGCTGCAGCCCGATCCCTCATCGCGCCGAGCTTCGCCGAACTTGAGAGCAAAAACACAGCGGAGATAGCAGAGCTGTTCCCCGACGAACCGTCCAGGCTCAAGCTCTTCGCCCAAGCCGGCGAACTCGTCGACCGCTACTTCACCCTTGAACTTCCCGACCGGCTGGAACCGGCGGGACGCGAGCAGTTTGTGCAGACGAAACTCGACAACGGACTTCTGCTGCGCGGATTCATCGACAGGGTCGACGTGGCTCCCGGCGGCGAAGTGCGTCTTGTCGACTACAAAACCGGCAAAGAGCCCAAACCTCAGTACTCGCGCGAAGCAGAATTCCAGATGCGGTTCTACGGTGTCCTCAAGCACCGCACGGACGGTACTTTGGCCCACACGCTGCAGCTGATGTACCTAGGCTCCGGCACCATCAAGGCCATGCGCCCGCAGATGTCCGACATCGAGCGGACAGAAGCAGAGATCCTCCACATCTGGGATGACATCGTGCAGGCCGCCCTGACGGACACGTGGCGACCGAAGAAATCACCCCTGTGCGGCTGGTGTCACTTCAAAGACATCTGCCCAGCCTGGGGCGGACGTGCCCCAGAAACCCCTGAGATCACTGCGATCGCGGGCCGATAGCCGCCTGCTGGAAGTCTTCGAGCGACAGACCTTCTAGGCTCCGGGCAATAGACCAGCGGGCGTCTGCGGGAATGTCGACGTGGCACGGAACGACGAGCGTATGTGCCCCGGCACTCGAGGCTGAGAATGCCCCGTTGAGGGAGTCCTCAATCGCAATGCACTGCTGCGGGCGCAGGCCGAGTTCCTTCGCACCCACTTCGTAGGGTTCCGGGTGCGGCTTGCCGTGCCGCACCTCGTCACCGGTGATGACAGCATCAAAGGTGCCCTCGGGCAGGCTGGCGACAACAGCGTCAGCCAGGGGGCGAAACGACATGGTGACCATCGCAGACGGAATCCCCGCCTCGCGCAGCTGCGCAAACATGTCGCGCACACCGGGGCGGAACGGCACCCTCTCCTGCACCTGTGCGATGACATCCCGGGTGAGCCGATTGATGATCTCCAGCGGTTCAAGCGGAACACCGAGGTCGATGAACACCTGAGCTGACACCGTGAGGGCATTGCCCACCAGCTTCAGCCCCTCCTCTTCCGACCACGGGAGGCCGAACTCGGCAGTCAGCCGGTGTTCTGCCTCGATCCAGTACGGTTCGGTGTCGACGATAGTGCCGTCCATGTCCCACAGGACTCCAGAGAATTCCATGCCTCAACCCTAAGAGGCCTGCGCGGCTTTGAAGCAACACCCGGGTGAACACGACTAGGCTGGTCACATGGCATTTCTTCCCAGTCACTCCGGCCGACTGGTGATCGTCGGCCTCCAGGGGCCCAACAGTCCCGACGAGTCGGCGGCTGCTGTCATCGACGTCCTCAAAGACGAACTGAGCGATAGCCGACTCATCGAGCTCGGCGCGGCTGAAAGCTACGACCGTTCCCTGCATCCGCCATTCGTCATCCGCCCCACCGGCGAGCCGCTTGTCGTCTACCCTCGCATCATCGGTGTGGAGGGATCGATCGAGCGGTCTTCCTCTTCGGTGACCACGCTGCTCATCACCGGTCCAACCCCGCTCGACATGTGGGAAGAGCTGACAGAGGACTTGGTCGAGCTGCTCGATCCCGAACGGGACATCGTCGTCTTCCTGGCCTCAGAACCGGACGCTGTTCCACACACGCGAACCCTGAGGGTTCGGCTTACCTCCGAGGATCCGGACACGGTGAGCTGTCCGGGCGTCCAACCGCAGGAGCGTGAGGGAACCGCGAACCTGCAGGACGTGATCGCAGTGTCCATGTTCAGCGCCGGGATTCCTGCTCTCACGTTGACGTGTGCGATCCCCGACTACGCGGCCCTATCACCGTCGCCCAAGGCGGCTCTGGCACTGCTGTCGGCAATCGAGGACGCTACAGGACTGACCTTTGATCCAGGCGACCTCACTGAGGCGGCCCGGGCATGGTCAGATGGCGTCGACATGATTGCAGAGGCTGACGCGGAGCTGGCGAAGCGGATCGCGATGATGGAAGAAGAGTACGACTTCGCTGATTCCCACGACGGCGAGGACATTGCTCGGGAATTCGAGAAACTTCTGCGCAGGCGCGAAGAGGACCGCTGACGGCCCCGCAAACAGAGCTCAGAGTTTGACGCCCAGGAGGGCATCAATTGCGGCGACAACCGCCTCGGTGTTCTCGTCCGCCTCTGCTGCGCTCTGTCGGGCTGCCGCCCAGTCGTCAATGACGCACAGCGCGTTGGGGGTGTCGAGGTCATCAGCCAGTTCGCTGCGGATCTCGGCAACGATCTCTGCCGGATCAGACGAGTTTCCACAGC
>CABTZE010000207.1 GCA_902489215.1 uncultured Brevibacterium sp. | reverse complement strand
CCGCGGGGGGGAGGAGAGGGGGAGAGGCGGGGGGAGACGGGGGGGGGGGGGCGGGGGGCCCCCCCGCGCCCCCCGTCTGCGTGCAGTGAGGTCAGTCGACCGAGATTTCGCCCATGCGGTCCCAGTCGTTGCCTTCCACCTTGCGGGACACAATGAGCGGGGTTTCCTTCAGGTGCTGCGGGAAATCCTGCTGCATCTTCTTGAAGTGGTCCGAATTGACGTGTGCGCCTGCGGCTTCGTCATCGGCGAAGCCCTCAACGAGCACGTATTCGTCATCGCGCTCCAGGCTCTTCGACCAGTCGAACCACAAGTTGCCGGGCTCAGCGCGTGTGGCCTCCGTGAATTCGCGGGCAATGTTCGGCCAGTCGGCCACGAACTCATCCTTGACGCGGAATTTGACGACAATGAAGTACATATTCTGTCCTTTCTCTGACATCAGTGAGGCCTGCTGCGCGGCTGCTCAGCGTTTGCGCGCGCGTTTGATCTGGCGGCCCAGGATGAACATGCGGACCGTGCCGAAGATTCCGGCGATCACAATGCCCGCAATGGCGGCAAGCAGAATCGACACGCCCAGCGGCAGGGTGAACTGCCAGCCGAAGTAGTAGAACTGGGTTGGTTCGTTGTTCTGGATGATGAAGATCAGCAGCAGAACCAGAATGAGGGCACCGATGATCAGCGACGCCCAAATGCCCGCCGACAGGCCGCCAGAAGACTTAGGGGCCGGCGGGGGAGTCTGGGCTTTTTCCGGTGTGTGTACCGCTTCGGTCTGCGGTGCGGTTTCGCCGACGTGTTCGACGGTGTCGGGCGAGGTGTACTCGGGAACTGTGTTCTCACCGGGAACGGTGGGGTGGTCGCCGTTGGGCTGCGTCATGGGGACGTCCTTTCTCTCTGCCGCCATTCTTTCATTCACGGCCGCGCAGGTCAGCCCTGCACGGCATCAGATATGTCACTGTGCGGCAAACAGTGAGGGCCGGGAGCGGCGTGCTCCCGGCCCCTCAGCTGGTATCGATCAGCCCAAATCTCAGCTGAGCTTGTCGATGATCGAGTTGAACGTCTGCGACGGACGCATGAGCTTGGTCAGCGTTTCGTCAGCAGGGTTGTAGTAGCCGTTGAGGTCGACCGGCTGGCCCTGAACGGCAAGCAGCTCCTCGGCGATGACAGCTTCGTTTTCGCGCAGCTCTTCAGCGATGGGAGCCAGTGCCTTGGCGAGTTCGGCGTCGTCAGACTGCTTGGCCAGTTCTTCTGCCCAGTACAGGGTCAGGTAGAAGTGGCTGCCACGGTTGTCGATCTCGCCGACCTTGCGCGAAGGCGAACGGTTCTCATTGAGGAAGGTCTCCGTTGCACGGTCCAGGGTGTCGGCGAGAACGCCGGCACGCTGGTTGTCCTGCGAGTGCAGGAAGTGGCGGAAGGATTCGGCAATCGCGAAGAACTCACCGAGCGAGTCCCAGCGTAGGTGGTTTTCCTTCTGAACCTGCTGGACGTGCTTGGGCGCCGAACCACCGGCACCGGTTTCGAACAGGCCACCGCCGGCGAGCAGCGGAACAACCGACAGCATCTTGGCCGAGGTTCCCAGTTCGAGAATCGGGAAGAGGTCGGTGTTGTAGTCACGCAGCACGTTGCCGGTCACCGAAATGGTGTCCTGGCCCTTGCGGATGCGAGCCAGCGAGTGCTTGGCGGCCTCGATCGGGCTCATGATCTGGATGTCCAGACCCGAGGTGTCGTGGTCCTTGAGGTAGGTGTTGACCTTTTCGATGAGGTTGCGGTCGTGTGCACGCTCCTCATCCAGCCAGAACACAGCCGGGGTGTCGGACAGGCGAGCGCGCGTGACAGCGAGCTTGACCCAGTCGCGGATCGGAATGTCCTTGGTCTGGCATGCGCGCCAGATGTCACCGGTCTGCACTTCGTGGGACATGAGGACGTCGCCTGCGGAGTTGACGACCTCGACCGTGCCGGGACGGTCGAGGATGAACGTCTTGTCGTGGCTGCCGTACTCTTCGGCCTTCTGCGCCATGAGGCCCACGTTGGGCACGGTTCCCATGGTCGACGGGTCGAGAGTGCCGTTTTCCTTGCAGTCTTCGATGGTGGCCTGGAAGACACCGGCGTAGCTGGAGTCGGGGATGACTGCCAGGGTGTCGTGCTGGCCGTCGTCGGCACCCCACATCTTGCCGCCGTCGCGGATCATCGCGGGCATGGAAGCGTCCACGATGACGTCCGAGGGCACGTGCAGGTTGGTGATGCCGCGCGAGGAGTCGACCATGGCCAGTGCCGGGCCGTTCTCGAAGCCGGCGTCGATCTCTGCCTTCACACCCTTAGCGACCTCGGGATCGAGGTTGTCAAGGCCGTTGAGCAGAGCTGCCAGACCGTAGTCAGGGGTGAGGCCCGCTGCGGTGAGCTCGTCGCCGTACTTTTCGTAGACCGACGGGAAGAACGCGCGGACGACGTGGCCGAACAGCTCGGGGTCCGACACCTTCATCATGGTGGCCTTGAGGTGGACGGAGAACAGAACGCCGTCCTTCTTGGCCTGGGCGATCTGCTCCTTGAGGAACTTCTCAAGGGCGCGGACGTTCATGAACGTCGAGTCGATGACTTCGCCCTTGAGCACCTTGAGGCCGTCCTTGAGGACGGTGGTTTCGCCGTCTTCACCGCGCAGGCGGATCTGCAGGGTGTCATCGGATTCCATGACGACGGACTTTTCGTTCGAACGGAAGTCGTCAGCGGACATGGTGGCCACGCGGGTGCCGGAGTCCTTCGTCCATTCGCCCATCCGGTGTGGGTGGGCCTTCGCGAAGTTCTTCACTGCCTGCGGGGCGCGACGGTCAGAGTTGCCCTCGCGCAGAACCGGGTTGACTGCCGAACCGAGGGCGCGGCCGTAGCGTTCGCGGATGTCGCGCTCTTCATCGGTCTTCGGTTCTTCCGGGAATTCCGGAAGGTCGTAGCCCTGGCTCTGGAGTTCGGCAATGGCT
>CABTZE010000206.1 GCA_902489215.1 uncultured Brevibacterium sp. | reverse complement strand
TCAGACGTGTGCTCTTCCGATCTGCGCACATCAGAGATCGAGGTGTTGGCCCGCAGGGTTTGGGAGATCTGGGAGTACAGGCGCTTGCTTGTCTTGTCGTCGAGATCGCCGGCTTCCTGCGACAGTCCCACGTCTGCTGTGCCGCTTTCTGCCGTGACGACGGACGGGTCGAGCGTCGTGCCCTCCGGGACGGCTGAGACGACTGCCCCGCGCAGATTATCGGCGGGTCCTTTGAGCAGCTGGCGGGCAACTTCTGTCAGCGTGCTGTTGCCGCGGACAAACCAGCGCACGTCGGGCACGAGGTACGAATAGTCCGGTGTGAAGAAGTACAGCGGATAAGCCTGAAACAGCCGGTTGAAGTTCGCCTCTGAAAGGACAATGCCGTTGGGGGCATCCGAGATCCGCCACTCGCCGTTGACCTGACGGAGGCTGAACTTCAGCTTCGTCTCTGTGCCCGAGGGACTGTCGCGGTAGATGTGTGCGGAATCGAGGGAAGCCTGCACGGGAACCGTAAACGACACATTGCGCGAATCCGTAGTCACAGAAGCCGTGAGGCTCTCCAATGACAGACCGGATTCGACGATCGAGACGCTCTTGAGCGGGCTCCACTCTCCGGAGAAATCATCCGTCAAGAAGGAGCGGGCCACTGCAAAGCTGCTGGCCGAACTCGAACCGGCGGCCAGGAATCCGCGCACGATCGCGGAAGGGCTCGCGCCGGGTATTGGGCCGTCCGGGTCGGTGCGGGACTGGACGTCGTTGCCGGCGTCCTCCACGGGGACCGTGCCGATCTGCCCGCTGTGGGGAATCGTGGCGCAGCCGGCCGCGCTGAAGGTCAGAAGGCAGGCGGTCACAGCTACCGTGAGCTTCTGGAGTCTGCTGGTCATGGCTGTCCTCCGTCCTCGTCTGCCTCATCAGCCGGTGCGGCGGTTTCGACGACAATCGGTATGGAGCCGGTCTGCACGCGCACCGCACCGTCTGAGGTTGCCGGCCCTGCGATCAGCGCGGGCGCGCTGCTCGGGGCGTCCGCCGGCGGCAGCGGCAGCGGTGAGGATGTGAGCTCGGTTCCCTGTTTGCGCGGAAGCGTCAGCCGGAAGCAGGCTCCGTCGCCCGGGCTGCCCCACGCCTGAAGCCACCCGCCGTGCAGGTGCGCGTCCTCCAGGGCGATCGCCAGGCCCAGGCCAGTGCCGCCAAGCGTGCGCCGGCGGGAGGGATCACCACGCCAGAAGCGGTCGAACACGTGCTCGACCTGGTCTGCTGTCAGCCCGATTCCGTGATCGCGGATGCTGACCGCGCACGATTCTGCGGTCGCCGCAACATAAACGTCGATGTTCTTCTTTTCGCCGTGTTCGATCGCGTTGACGATGAGATTGCGCAGAATCCGGCCGATGCGGATCTGCTCGACTTCCGCAGTCACGGGTGTGGAGGGGGTGTGCATGACGATCTGGCTGCCGGACTGCTCAGCCACGAAGGTCAGCCCGTCGACCACATTGGACACGATTTTGGTGATGTCCTGTTCAGTGGTTTCCAGCTTGACGAATCCGGCATCGTGCCGTGAAACCTCGAGAAGATCCGACAGGAGCATCTCAAAGCGCTCGACTTGGGACTTCAGCAGTTCAAGGGAACGCTGCCCTGTTTCGTCGAGTTCATCCTTTTCCACGTACAGCATTTCGGTGGCCGCGCCGATCGTGGCCAGCGGTGTGCGCAGTTCGTGGGAAACATCCGACACGAACTGGCGCTGCTGCACGGTGAGCTCTTTCATGCGCACGATCTGGTCTTGCAGTGTGTCCGCCATGTCATTGAAGCTGCGGCCCAATGCGCCGAGTTCGTCGTGGCTGGTGACGGTCACACGCTCGTCGAGGTCCCCGTCGGCCAAGCGGGTTGCCGCCTTCGCGGTTGAGCGAATGGGGGCGACGACGAGGCCCGTCACAAGCCAGGCGACGGCCACAACGAGGACGACCATGACGATGCCGGCAACCGTGAGCGCGCGCTGGATGAAGCTCAGCGTGTTCTGCTCTTCCTGCAGGTCGGCGACAACGTACAGGTCGAATTTTCCGCTGCCGGGCAGTGACACTGTCTGTGCGACCACGATTCCGGGAGAGTGCTGCGCGCCAGGCAGGGTGATCGACTGGTAGGTCTGGTTGCCCGCGGGGGTTTCCTGCACCCGATTGAGAAAAGCTTCGTCGAGCTCTGCGGGGCGCACGGGCTCCTGACCGTACGGCAGGGCGATGATCGGCGCGACCGAGCGTCCGCGATCCCGCGGCTCCAGGGCGATGCTGCGCAGCGGAGTCGACGAGCGGGCCATCATGGAGCGCAGCTGAGTATTGACGGTTTCACCCAGCTGTGCGGTGCCCTCCGATGCTGCGGTGGCTTCGAGCTCGGACGCGTAGCCGGAGGTTTGGGAGGTGATCGACTGCAGTTTGGCTTCAAACAGACCGCGGGCGATTTCCCGCGACACGTACGACCCCACCAAAAGAACCGCCGCTATCGACAAGATGAGCGTCAGCCCAACGACGCGCACCTGCAGCGAACGGCGAAACAGCCGAACCGCAAACAGGTATGCCCGCAGCGCCAGCCGACGGACGGCCCTCCAGAGTCTCACGCAGCGTGACCGGCCCGATAGCCCACACCGCGGACGGTGACGACGATTTCCGGATTCTCAGGGTCGCGCTCGATCTTCGAGCGCAAGCGCTGCACGTGCACATTGACCAAGCGGGTGTCGGCCGAATGCTGGTAGCCCCACACTTCTTCCAGCAGCTGTTCGCGCGAAAACACCTGCCACGGCTTGCGGGCCAGCGCGGTCAGGAGGTCGAATTCCAGGGGTGTGAGCGAAATCGGCTCGCCGTCGCGGGTCACGTTGTGACCGGACACGTCGATCACTACGTCCCCGACGGTCAGGTGTTCCGGAGCGGTCGGCTCGGTGATGCGCAGTCGAGCGCGCACCCGGGCGATGAGCTCTTTCGGCTTGAACGGCTTTGG
>CABTZE010000205.1 GCA_902489215.1 uncultured Brevibacterium sp. | reverse complement strand
CTGGTAGCGCGGTACGACGTCTTTGACGTAGCTGGTCAGCAGGTGACCGTAGTGCGGCAGACCGTTTGCGAACGGCGGGCCGTCGTAGAAGACGAATTCGTTTTCGCCGTTCTTGCCGGCTTCGCGGTTGTCAATGGATTCCTGGAAGATGTTGTTGTCGTTCCAGAACTTCAGAACGTCCTTTTCCAGCGCCGGGAAGTCGGGGCTGGAGGACATGCCGAAAGCAGAGGTCGTCTGCTTGGGATAGATGTTCTCAGTCATGAGCGTCCTTTATTCGCGGGCCCGGCGGCACCGAACCCGTTTACGGTTTCATCCGTGCGAGGACGACTGCCCGAAGGCTGCCGCGGTACCACCCCGCTTATCCGCTGACGCGGATCGCTCAAAGGCTGTGACGGGCCCACCCGTCCGGTTCTACTGGGCCTTCAGGATGACGAGGCGGAGCTCGCCAAAGCTTCGCAGGCTTTTCTTCCGGATGCTCCCCGGTGATAGCCGGATCAACGCAGGTCTGATCTTACCTCACCGCGGAAGCACCCGACGGCTGATCACAGCCCCGCGTTGCGAGCCACCTTGTGCTGGGCGGCCTGGGCGATAGGGCGCAGCACCATGAGGTCGACGTTGACGTGGTGGGGCCGGGTGAGGCTCCACACGACAGCATCGGCGATGTCGTCTTCTGTCAGCGGGTTCTCGACCCCCTCGTAGACGGTGTCAGCGGCTTCCTGCGAACCCATCCGCTTCAGCGAAAACTCCGGTGTTGCGACCATGCCGGGCGCGATCTCCATGACGCGCACCGGACGGCCTGCCAGTTCCAGGCGCAGAGTGCCGGCGACCGCGTGCACGCCGTGTTTGGAAGCCACATAGCCTCCACCACCCTCGTACTGGATGAGACCGGCCGTTGATCCCATGAGCAGAATGTCTCCGCGCCCACTGGCCTCAAGGGCCGGCAGGAACGCGCGGACGCTGCGCAGAATGCCGAGCACGTTGATGTTGTACTCCTGTGCCCAGCTCTCCGGCGAGGCATTCTCCACCCAGTCGTTGCCGATGGCCAGGCCAGCGTTCGCCACAAGCGCGTGCACGGGGCCCTCCGCGATGATCTGCTCGGCTGCACGGGCCACCGAATCGTCGTCGGCGACATCGCACACCAGGTAGTCACACCCGGTCTGCTCAGCAAGTTCCCGCAGGCGATCCTCACGGCGAGCCAGAGCAACAACGCTCCAACCGAGCTTTGTGAGCTTCTCCACCGTCGAAGCGCCGATTCCCGAACTCGCTCCCGTCACAACAGCACGCAGTTGACTCATAGCTTCCTCTCTCAGATCCCGGCCCATCAGGGCCCTCCCGATCACTGTAGTTGAGAAAAGGTGCCCGGAACTTCCCCAGACGAGCTCCGCCTCGTGCCCGGAAACCTGGCCAGAACACGCCCCGGCTTTCATCCTCGCCCCGGTCTGGGACAATGACGCTATGGATTTTGGTTCTCGCACACATGACTCGGTGCATCTGCCTGACAAGCCCGCCCTCGAAGGTCTCCAGGAAAAGTGGGACGCACGCTGGACGGAAGAGCAAACATACGCCTTTGACCGCGACACAACGCGCGACGAGGTCTACTCGATCGACACTCCCCCGCCGACGGCGTCGGGATCCCTGCACGTCGGCCACGTCTTCTCCTACACCCAGACGGACGTCCTGGCCCGCTACAAGCGGATGACCGGCAAAAACGTCTTCTACCCGCTGGGCTGGGACGACAACGGCCTGCCCACGGAGCGCCGCGTGCAGAACTATTACGGCGTCACCTGCGACCCGTCCCTGCCGTACGAGGGCGACGACTTCGAACTGCCCACCAAGGTCCCGCGCAACCCGCGCGACTTCAAGCACGTGTCCCGCCAGAAGTTCATCGAACTGTGCCTTGACCTGTCCGGCGAAGACGAAAAGATCTTCGAAGACCTCTTCCGCAAGGTCGGCCTGTCGGTCGACTGGAAGCACTCCTACCGAACGATCGACGACCATTCCCGCGAAGTCTCGCAGCGGGCGTTCCTTGATGAACTCGCCCGAGGCCAGGCCTACTCGCAGGACGCCCCCACCATGTGGGACGTCACCTTCGGCACCGCCGTCGCCCAGGCTGAACTCGAAGACCGCGAACGCGAAGGCGCCTACCACAAGGTGACGTTCTTCCCCGCGGGATCCGACGGCCTTGCCGACACAGCGGCAGAGCCGATTGTCATTCTCACGTCGCGCCCCGAACTCATCCCCGCCGTGGTCGCACTTGTCGCCCACCCGGATGACGAGCGCTACCAGGACAAGTTCGGCACAAAGTACGTATCCCCCGTCTTCGGTGTCGAAGTCGAAGTCCGCGCCCACGAACTCGCCCAGTCGGACAAGGGCACCGGCATCGCCATGGTGTGTACGTTCGGTGACCTCACCGACGTCACGTGGTGGCGCGAACTCGAACTGCCGCTGCGTGCTGTGGTCAACCGCGCCGGCCGCCTCGAGCTGGAAACCCCCGAGTGGATTGCAGACTCCGCCAAGGCCGACGCCGCCGAGCAGTACCAGAAGCTCGCCGGTATGACGACGTTCACGGCGCGCAAGACGATCGTCGAACTGCTCGAAGAGTCCGGCGATCTCATCGAGCCTCCGCAGCCGATCACCCACCCCGTGCCGTTCTACGAGCGCGGCGAAAAGCCGCTCGAAGTCGTCACCAGCCGCCAGTGGTACATCCGCAACGGCGGTCGTTCAGCAGAGCTGCGCGATGATCTCATCGCACGCGGCCGCGAACTTGAGTGGCTGGCGGGGGTCCTGCGGGCCCGCCCCCCAAACCAGGGCGGAGGGCGCCACGGCGGCCCGCCGGGGGGCCGCGCCCGGCCCGCCGGCGTGCGGCCCGGGGCCTGAGGGATCAGATCCGCCCCCGGCCCGGCCGGGAAGCCGATCGAGAACGAGGGCAGCGAGACGGCCGCGTGCCGCACCGTCCGGCGGCGGAAGACGCCGGGGTCCTCCTGCAAAAACGGCTCG
>CABTZE010000204.1 GCA_902489215.1 uncultured Brevibacterium sp. | reverse complement strand
GGTGTCTGCAAAACCTTCGGGGAGTTCGCGAGCCTGCAGGCGGTCGAAGAGTTCGGCGGCTTCCGGGTTGGCAGAACGCCACTGCTGGAAGCGCTCGTCCCATTCCCGCTGTGCTTCGCGGCCGCGTTCGGCAGCCTTCCGGGTGTAGTCGAGAACAGCCGGGGCAACCGAGAACTTCTCTTCTGGGTCGAATCCGAGCATCGTCTTGGTCTGGGCGATTTCGTCATCGCCCAGTGCCGCGCCGTGCGAGGCGCCGGTGTTCTGGGCGTTCGGGGCGGGCCAGGCGATGATGGTCGACAGGCGGATGAACGACGGGCGGTCGTCTTCCTTCGCTGCTTCCACGGCGAGGTGGAGGGCGTCGAGGTCTTCGACGTAGGTGCCGTCTTCCTTGACCCAGGAGACGTGCTGGGTGTGCCAGCCGTATGCGGCGTAGCGCGCTTCGACGTCTTCTGTGAACGCGATCGAGGTGTCGTCTTCAATGGAGATGCGGTTGTCATCCCAGATGACGATGAGGTTGCTCAGACGCTGTGTGCCGGCAAGTGACGATGCTTCGCCGGACACGCCTTCCTGAAGATCGCCATCACCGGCGATGACGAAGATGTTGTGGTCGAAAACGCTTTCGCCCTTCGGAGTTTCCGGGTCGAACAGGCCGCGTTCGCGGCGTGCTGCCATTGCCATGCCGACAGCGCTTGCGATACCCGAGCCCAGCGGGCCGGTGGTGATTTCCACACCCGCCGTGTGCCCCACCTCGGGGTGGCCGGGAGTGAGTGAACCCCACTGGCGCAGCTGCTTGATGTCGTCCAGTTCCAGCCCATAGCCGGTGAGGAACAGCTGAACGTACTGCGTGAGGCTGGCGTGGCCGGCCGACAGAACGAAACGGTCGCGGCCCACCCAGTCGGGATCAGCCGGGCTGTGGGTCATCGCGTATTGGTACAGGTAGTGCGCGGCCGGGGCGAGGCTCATAGCCGTGCCCGGGTGGCCGTTGCCGGCGGCCTGAACGGCATCAGCGGCGAGAAGTCGAGCGGTGTTGACAGCAGCCTGGTCTTCGGCAGACCAGTTCAGCGGGCTCATGCGTAGGTTCCTCCTGTTGACGTGCGTCCACACCAACTGTAACGGGCGCGCGCACCGGGTGGGAGCTGGTATTCACAGGCACAGCAGATAGAATGGGCGAACGCTGGGAAAACCCAGTGAGAATCTTCGCGTCGATTAACAGGAAGTGAATGCGTGAGCGCTCATCAGCAGCACCAAGCAGAACGTCCGCTGCAGCGTCTTCGGGATGAACAGCGACCGGCTGCTTCGGTTGAGAACCGCAGCCGCTTCATGGCCTTCGTTTCGCTCACCAAACCGCGCGTCATCGAGCTGCTGCTCGTTACGACGGCGCCGGTGATGTTCCTTGCCGAACGCGGACTGCCCAACCTGTGGCTCATCATCGCCACCCTGATCGGCGGTTCGGCTGCCGCCGCATCGGCGTCTGTTTTCAACTCGATTTTCGACCGCGACATCGACGCCCGCATGGCACGCACCGAAACCCGTCCGCTCGTCACGGGTGAAATTTCGGTGAAGGAAGCGACGATCTTCGCGTTCACGCTGGCCATCGGCTCGATTCTGTGGATGGGCGGCTTCACCAACTGGGTTGCGGCCGGTCTGACCGCCGCCGCGATCCTCCTGTACGCCGTCTTCTACACCATGATCCTCAAGCGCCGCACCACCCAGAACATCGTCTGGGGAGGCGCCGCTGGCTGTATGCCGGTTTTCATCGGCTGGTCCGCTGTCACCGGTTCGCTCGACTGGGCTCCCGTCGCGCTGTTCCTCGTGGTGTTCTTCTGGACCCCGCCGCACTACTGGCCGCTGGCCATTAAGTACAAGGCGGACTACGAAGCTGCCGATGTTCCGATGCTTCCGAACAAGGTTCCGCCGAAGACCGTCGGCGTGCAGATGATCGGCTACACCGTGGCCATGATCGCAGCATCCCTCGCTGTCATTCCTTTGGCACCCATGGGGCCGCTGTATGCGGTGGTCGCTCTGGGCTCCGGTGCTTGGTTCCTGTGGGAGTGCATCACCTTCCTCAAGCGCGCCAAGAAGGGCCTGAGTGGAACCCAGCTGAAGGCAATGCGCGTATTCCACGGATCCATCACCTACCTGTCGATCCTGTTCCTCGCAGTGGCCATCGACCCGTTCCTCAACCCGTTCATCGGATGAGCTCCCTGATCTGAGAGAAAGGGGCCGCGGGATTCAATCCCGCGGCCCCTTGTCTATGTCCGCCTGCGCCTGAGACCGGTTCGCCCACCGCCGAGGCGGAGCTCGCCGAAGCCGCTCACCGCCGAGCCGGGCCAGACGATCGCCGTCGTGGGGCCCACCGGCGCAGGCAAGACGACGGTCGTCAACCTGCTCATGCGCTTCTACGACGTCGACTCCGGAGCCATCCGCATCGACGGCCGGGATGTGCGCGATATGAGCCGGGCGGATCTGCGCCGGCCTATCGGAATGGTCCTGCAGGACACCTGGCTGTTCGAGGGGAGCATTCGGGACAACATCGCCTACGGCAACGAGAACGCCGACCGGCAGGCCATCGAGGCTGCGGCCGAGGCCGCCTATGTCGATCGCTTCGCCAAGCACCTCCCCGACGGGCTGGACTCCGTCATCACGGAGACGGCGGACAACATATCGGCCGGTGAACAACAGCTCATCACGATTGCGCGCGCCTTCGCCTCCGAGCCGACGATTCTCATCCTCGACGAGGCGACCTCGAACGTAGACACCCGAACCGAGGTGCTCGTGCAGGAGGCTATGAACCGCCTGCAGGCCGGACGAACGAGCTTCGTCATCGCCCACCGTCTGTCGACCATCCGCGGCGCCGACACGATCGTCGTCATGGACCAGGGCCGCATCGTCGAACAGGGACCGCACGAGGAGCTGCTTGCGGCCGGCGGGCTCTACGCCCGGCTGCACGCCGCGGGCTTCGAAGAAGCCGAGTGAGAGGCCGGCCGAGGCGACGGTGAGCGGCTTCGGCGAGCTCCGCCTCGGCGGTGGGC
>CABTZE010000203.1 GCA_902489215.1 uncultured Brevibacterium sp. | reverse complement strand
TGCGCTTCTGACTGTTCGCTGTCGGCCACCCAGCCGGTGATGATGTCACCGTTGCCGGAGTCCCCCACGTAGGTCAGGTGCGGCACCTTGGTGCCGGTCCCGATCTGCGCGTTCTTGGTTTCGACGAAGGTGCCGATCTTGCCCTCAGCACCCAGTTCCGTGCCGGGGCGCAGGTAGGCGAACGGACCGACCGAGGCGCCCTCGCCGATGACCGCGAGCTCGCCGTGGGTGCGGATGACGCGAGCGCCTGCCTTCACCTCGGTGTCGGTGAGTGTGGTGTCCGGCCCGATCACGGATCCGGTGCCGATGTCGGTGGCTCCGTGCAGCTGGACGTTCGGCAGGATTGTGACGTCGGGGCTGAGCGATACGTCAGAGTCGATCCAAGTGGTTTCGGGATCGACGACGGTCACGCCTTCGCGCATCCAGTGTTCGACGGTGCGGCGGTTGAGTTCACGGCCCAGCTGTGCCAGCTGCACGCGGTCGTTGGCGCCTTCGACCTGCCACAGGTCATCCGTGACCATCGCGGCGACCGATGAACCTGCATCACGGGCCAGCCCGATGACGTCGGTGAGGTACTTTTCGCCCTGCGCGTTGTCGGTGCTGACCTGTTCGAGAGAGGAGCGCAGGACGCCCGCGTCGAAGGCGTAGATGCCGGAGTTGATTTCGGTGATCTTGCGCTGCGCGTCGTCGGCGTCTTTTTCTTCGACGATCTTCTCGAGCGCGCCGGCGGCGTCGCGGATGATGCGGCCGTAGCCGTGCGGGTTGTCCACGTGAGCGGACAGGACCGTAACGGCGTGCGAGTTCTCTTCGTGGAAGCGCACGAGGTCCGCAATCGTCTGCGAGGTCAGCAGCGGGACATCTCCGTAGGTGACGACGACGGTGCCGCGCAGGTCCTGTGGAAGCTGGGTAAGAGCGCATTCGGCGGCCCGCCCCGTACCGGGCACACTGTCCTGGTCGGCGACGATGATCGACCGGTCGACGGCTGCCGTCACCTGGTCGAGGTGGCCCGCCACGAGTTCGCGCTCGTGACGCAGGACGACCACGAGGGGTTCGGGGGCGACCCCTGCTGCCGCGTTGACCGCGTGGTGGAGGAGGGACCTCCCGCCGATCTGGTGCATCACCTTTGGCGTTGCGGACTTCATCCGGGTTCCGGCGCCTGCGGCCAGAACGATGACAGCTGCGGGATGGTCAGCCATGCTGCTCCTCGGTGTTGACTGCGTGCGGTTTTCCGCTTCAGCTCCGCCCTTAGGATTCGAACCTAAACTGCACGGCTCCAAAGGCCGGCGTGCTGCCATTACACCAGGGCGGATCGATCCAACGTGGGATACGGCCCCGAGCTGGCCCGCTCAGGGTGCTCTCATATCTTGCCACTAGAATCTGGGCTATGGAAATCGTTCAGAATATCCTCGTTCTTCTCCACCTTATCGGCATGGCGATGATCGTCGGCGGCTACCTCGTCACGGTCAAAGCACCGCGTGTTCTGCCCGGTATGCTGCACGCCGCCGGCCTGCAGGTCGTCACCGGCCTTCTGCTGTTCGGAATGCTCGAAATGATGGGCACCCCGACCATGGCGGTGCGCGGTGGCGCCGGCATCAAGATTCTCCTGGGAATTGTTGCACTCGTTGTGTTCATCATCGGCAACAAGCGCGAAAAGGCCGCAGCCGCAGGCAGCACCGCGCCTGCCGCTGACAGTGCGGTCAAGACCGCTGCTCCGTCAGCCACTATGGCGCACATCGGCTTCGGCGCGGCTGTGCTCGCTGTGATCATCGCAGTCTTCACCCTCTGATTTCGTCGGACTTCCAGGGGCGCCGTGAGCACGGCGCCCCTTTTCCGTGCCGATTTTCGGCACCAGCATCAGACTCGCAGGCCCTGTGTCAGTCCCTCCTGCCATACTGGGAAGCACCATGAGCTCACCGTTCGATTTCCTCAATCCACACGCTTCTGCCACCACGGGTGCAGCGGCCTCGTCGCCCCCGGAATCCCCCGCACCCGCAGAGGGTCTGGCGCCCGGCACCTCGGACCCCGAAGAGCTGCTTGCCGGACTCAATCCCCAGCAGCGCAAAGCCGCCGTGCACCAAGGCGGTCCCCTGCTGATCGTGGCCGGGGCGGGCTCGGGCAAAACAGCTGTGCTCACCCGCAGGATCGCCTACGCTCTGCGCACCGGGCGGGCACACCCCGGGCAGATCCTTGCCATCACCTTCACCAACAAGGCGGCCCGGGAAATGCAGGAGCGCGTCGAACAGCTCATCGGCACGCAGGCCCGCGGTATGTGGATTTCAACCTTCCACTCCGCGTGTGTGCGCATTCTGCGGCGCGAAGCCAAAGCTCTGGGCCGCAGCTCGAACTTCACCATCTACGACTCCGCTGACTCGCTGCGGCTGATCACCCAGGTGGCGCGCGAACTCGACCTCGACACCAAGAAGTTCTCGCCCAAGTCGCTTCAGCACCGGATTTCGAACGTCAAGAACGAACTCATTACGGCTGAAGACTTCGCCGCGCAGTCAGCGAACAACCCGTACGACTCAACGATCGCGTCCGTGTACACCCGCTACCAGCAGCGGCTGGCCACCGCCAACGCCTTCGACTTCGACGACCTCATCATGGAAACGGTCCACATGCTCGGCGCGTTTCCGGACATCGCCGCCAGCTACCGGGCGCGGTTCCGCCACATCCTCGTCGACGAATACCAGGACACCAACCCCGCGCAGTACCAGCTGGTCAGGGCGCTCGCCGGAACTGATTCGGACGACAACCCGGCCGAACTCACGGTCGTCGGCGATGCCGACCAGTCGATTTATGCCTTCCGCGGCGCCACGGTGCGCAATATCGAAGAATTCGAAGAAGACTTCCCGCAGGCGGCCACGGTTCTGCTCGAACAGAACTACCGGTCCACGCAGAACATCCTCTCTGCTGCCAACGCCGTCATCTCCAACAACGCCGACCGACGCGTCAAGCGCCTGTGGACGGACTCCGGCAACGGTGACATCATCACCGGCTGGGTGGCCGACAGCGAACAGTCAGAAGCGCAGTTCATCGTCGACCGGATTGACTCCGTCATGGACGAAAAAGATCGGAAGAGCACACGTCTGA
>CABTZE010000202.1 GCA_902489215.1 uncultured Brevibacterium sp. | reverse complement strand
CCGTCGGCTGTGATAACGACTTCTGCCTGGGCGTCCATAATGCGCGAGTGCAGGGCATCGGGGCTGAACCCACCGAACACCACTGAGTGCGCGGCGCCCAGACGGGCACACGCGAGCATCGAGATGACCGCTTCGGGGATCATCGGCATGTAGATGGCAACGCGGTCACCGCGGCTGACTCCTAGTTCGGTCAGAGCGTTGGCCGTCTGGTTAACGCGGCGTGAAAGCTCCGCATAGGTGATGTCCTGGGTGTCTCCGGGCTCGCCCACGAAATGCAGGGCAACGCGGTCGCCGTTGCCGGCTTCCACGTGTCGGTCCACGCAGTTGTAGGCGATGTTGAGTTCGCCGTCCTGGAACCACTTGGCGAACGGTGGGTTGGTCCAGTCGAGAACTTCTGTGAAGTCTTTGTGCCAGGAAATGAGTTCTCGGGCCTGGTCGGCCCAGAAGCCGAGACGATCGGCCTCGGCACGACGGTAGAGTTCCTCAGTGCCGTTGGCCTGCTCCGCGAAAGCCTGCGGGGGAGCGAAGGTGCGGTCTTCTTGCAAAAGGCTCTGTGTGTTTTCGTCTGCCAAAACATCCTCGTTTCGTATGTGTGTTCCGGCCCAGGTGAGCTTCCTTGCGCACGCGGGCCGCTGTGTTCTTCACACTAACGCCGGACGCGTCGGGTGCGAAAGGGGTGAATTGTTCGCTGTTTCTTCAAAAAATCCAGTGTGTCTTCTGCAGTTCACGTTCATGCCGCCGTGTGAAAACATAGCCGGTGTGCACTGATGGGGCCCGCCTGATCTTCAGGCTTGCCCCTCATCCGCGATTAAGGAGTCATTGAGCAATGAGCAGTCCATCGGGCGACCAGCAGCCTTACGCTGGCGGCTTCTCGCAACCCGGGCCCCACTACAGCCCGCAGGATCCTCAGGCCGCACAGCAGGCCTTCAGTCAGGGACAGCCCTATGGTGCGAGCCCGGCTGCAAATCAGCAGGCGTTCAGTCAGGGACAGCCGTACGGTGCGAGCTCGGCAGCAGAGCAGCAGGCCTTCAGCCAGGGACAGCCGTACGCCGCGAGTCAGCCGGCGTTCAGCCAGAACCCGCCCGCCGGTGCGGCCCCCGGAGCATCGGACGCATCCGCTCCCGGCGCAGTCAGCGGTTCTGCCGCAGGTGGCGTCGGAGGCTTCGGACAGCCTCAAACACCCAAACAGCCTTCCGCGTTTGGGCTTCGCGAAATCCTGCTGGCCTCGGGCGCTTTTCTGGTTTTCGTCTCTATGTTCCTACCGCAGTACAAGTGGGGGACGGACTCGTTCTACTCGGACGGCTATGAATGGCTCTGGTCGTTCAGCCTGAACGGCTCGGGCGTTCTGATGCTCGGAGTTCTGCCGGTTCTCGCTGCCGGTCTCATCGGCGTTCTCAACAAGACTGTCCGTTCGTTCCCGCAGCGCATCGGCTCGTTCAGCCCGGACCAGTTCGTTACGGCCCTGGCTGTGTCCGGTGCGGCAGTGCAGTTTGTGCGGTTCATCCACCTGTTCGCCTTTTCCACTCCGTCGTGGGGTGCGTTCATTGGTCTGCTCGGAGCCGGGCTGGCAGCGTTCGTCACCGTATTCACCATGATTCCGGCGCTCGGAGCTTCTGAATTCGACGCCCGCGAATCCGTTCCCGCGCATCCCAAGGCCCGCCCCGTGCGTCGCGCCCCGGTGCAGGCCCCCGCTGTGCAGCCCGGTTTCGGTCAGCCCGGACCTGTACCGGGTGCCCCTGCTCAGAGCGGTCAGGTTCAGGGCGGACCGGCACAGCCTGGTTTTGCCCAGCAGAGCCAAGAGCGGCCCGGATCCGGCCAGCAGGTGCAGGCACAGAGCGGACCGGCACGCCCTGGTTTCGCTCAGCCCGCGCCGGCTGAATCTGCGCCCGCTCAGCAGGAGCCGAACCAGAGCGACGCCGCGCGTGGCTCGCACGCCGGTACAGGACACACCGGGGCTTACTCGCAGCCGTCAGCCAGCAGTGCGCAGCCGCAGCCAGCAGACGCTGCACAAGCGCCGGCGCCCACGGGCGAAAACTCGCAGGCAGAAACTGCGAAGCCCGCAGCTGCTGCGGCATCGGAGTCGGCAGATCCCGTTGCGCCCGCTGCATCGGAAACAGCAGAACCTGCTGCCCCGGCAGCCTTCACACCTGTTCCCGAAGACTCCGGCACGCCCGCTGCTGAGAAAGCGTCCCCCTCAGAGGCTGCGGGACTTTCCACTACCGCCGACTCCACCGGAAGCGACGCGGAGAAGCACTACGGCCGCGAATCCGATCTGACCGCTTCGGAAGACGGCGCTCGCCGGCAGGACGCGACCGAGCTCAGCGGCGCCTCGGCAGACGAGAGCAGGCAGGAGCAGACCCAGTCGGAACGAGAAGAGCCCGTTCAGGAAGAGACTCAGCTGTTCCGGGCGTTCCCCACGTCTCAGTCCGAGCAAGCCCAGCCGGAACAGGAAGAACCGGCCCAGCAGGAACCGGTGCAGGAAGAGACTCAGCTGCTCGAGCAGTCCCAGCGCCCCCAGCCGCAGCAGACCCCGTTCTGGTTTGCGGTTCCGGAACCGCGCGTGGCCGTTGACCCGGCCGGCAACCCGGCATTCCAGCTGGAGCCCGGAAAATGGATTCTGGCAGTTGCGGACAACGGTGATTCGTTCACCGTGCAGAGCGAAGACGGTCGGATTGGCGAACTGCGCAACGTCCGCGGAGTTGAGCGCGGCTGATGACGGATCTTTCACAGGCCCTGCGCGCATTGGCGCAGGTCCCGGCGGTCGAAGAGGCCGTCGAGCGGGTCCGCACCGCCTGCACGCAGCTGCGCTGGCACAACGCGCTGCGCAAGCGGATGGCGGAATGCCGCGCGGAAGCGACCGTGCGGGCCGCACGCACCTCGGCTGCGCTGGAGGGTGCTCGGTACCCGCTGAACTATGTGCGCGAAGTCATCGGCGCCGGGCGCGAAGTCACTGACGATATGTCGGGTGTGCAGCTGACCGCCGCGGTGCGGGTGGCTGCCGTCGCCGACGAACTGTCACAGACCCCGGACGCTCTGCGCTCTGGTTTTATGGGTCACTTGGCCAGGCTGAGCCTGGCGGCAGGGGCGGGGCTGG
>CABTZE010000201.1 GCA_902489215.1 uncultured Brevibacterium sp. | reverse complement strand
TCACTGGTGCGACGAACTTCGCCGTCACCGCTGCCGCCTTCGCCATCTTCCTGACCGTAGTGCTCGCCCAGACTGAGGTAGTGCGCCAGTCACCGCTCTACTTAGCACTCGGCATCGTCGCTGTTGCCGCGGCCTGGGCATTCATGGTTCTCGCCTTCGCCTCCGCCTACATGCACCTAAACGTGCCCGATGCCGACAAGCGCCACATCCGCTTCCACAGCGAACCGCCCGAGGATTTCGACGACTACCTCACCCTGGCAGTGCTCGCCTCGACGATGGCTGCCGGCTTTTCAGCAGAGATCCGCACGAAGGCTGCCTGGAAGCAGGTGCGCACCAATGTCATCGTCGCTTTCGGGTTCAACTCGCTCGTGCTCGCGATGATTGTCTCGGTCGTCATCTCCGCTCTGACTCGGTGACAGCACCGCTGCCGGAGACATCGGCTGCGGCAGCAGGTGCGATGAGTGCTCGAGCTTGTACCCAGGTGAAGGCGGCGAGCACAAAGAACAGTGCCGCGTCGAGGGCTATGTAGATGACATGCACTGAACTGCCCGCTTCTGCAGTGCCGGCGAGCACGGCTTCGGTGCGCGCATTCAAGAGCGGGCGCACGAGTGCGACCTTGACGATCAGCAGTCCGGCGATCGTCGCCAGCAGTGTCCAGGCCGGGCGGATGTGCCGGGTCGTGACGACGGCTGCAATGAGGATGAGCGCGAGCACGCCTTCGGCGATGTTCATCGCAGTGAACACAAGCCGTCCGATGCCCAGCCCCAGCGGGATCGTGATGCCGGGGGCCTGGAACTTCAGCGGCGCCTCAATGAGGTCGATGGCGATGATGAGGCCCAGCCAGATGGCAGGGATGACAAGCCGGGCAGTTAGAGCGGCAGAACGCATGGCCGCAGTCTACGTCCAGTCGGCGCCAGGTGATCCACGGCCGAGGCGGTTCCTGCGGTTCCGCCCGCTGGTGCGGTGGGCGGGTTGGATGGTGACTGGTTGGTGCGGTGACCGGGCTTCCAGGTCATTGGCCGCCGCGGGTCATGCGGATCTCAGCCAGGTCATCAGCGGCTGCATCGACGTTGCGGGTGCCGTCGGGTGTGAAGCCGTTGCGGGCGTAGAAGCTGCGGGCACGCGGATTGTCCTCAGCCACCCACAGGGTGGCCGGCGCAGTGCCGATCGCCGCATCCAAAAGCGCCTGGCCGAGGCCTGTCCCGTAGTGGCTGCTGAGGATGTACAGCGCCCACAGCTCCAACCCTGTGCGGTCGTCATCGCGGGCCTCGCCGACGCTCGCGAACCCGACGACATCGGTGCTCGGCAACAGGCCCGGTGACGTGACCGGGGTGCTGGGATCGGTGCGAACGGCCAGGCGCGTGCGCGCACATGACTCCGGCTGCGTCAGCCACCGTGCCCACTGCTCGGTGCGGGTGGCCAACACCGCATCGTCGTAGAAGCGCTCATCCAGCAGGTGGCCGTAGGCCTCCCGCCATCCGGCGACGTGCACGCGCGCAATTGCGGCCCCGAGCTCAACGTCGGGCTGTGGACTGGCCTGTGGGGTGATGATGGCGAACGGCATGGCACCACCCTAGGGGAGGGTTTGGACTTGTCTAGACTGATGGGTATGTCCTTCTCGATCACCGACGTCGGTAACGAGCTGCTCGAACGCGCCGCCGACGAACCGACGAAGCTGGCGACCAAACGGATCCCCTCGGACAATGCCGCAATCGTGCGCATGCTCATCGCGATGCGCGCGGGCGCGCAGCTGTCCGACCACCCCAACCCCGGTGAGGCGGTCATCACAATCCACCGCGGAGCCGCCACCCTGACCGGCGCATCCGGTGAGACGATCGCCCTCGACTCCGGTGAGACCGCGGACATCCCACAGGAGACCCACCGGCTTGATGCTGACCGTGACACGATCGCTGTGCTCACTCTCGTCCACCGCAGCCGCTTGCAGTCCTGAGCCGTCGCCGGTCAGCAGCTGAATGTCACTTCGAGAGGGCCTCGACGAGTGCTGCGTTGAAAACCTCCAGATCACCGGGGTTGCGAGAGGTGATGAGGTTGCCGTCCACGACGAGTTCGGAGTCCTCCCAAGCTGCTCCAGCGTTCTGCATGTCGACCTTGATCGACTCGTACGAGGTCAGCTTGCGTCCCTTGGCAAGTCCGGTCTGGGCGAGGATCCAGGGAGCGTGGCAGATCGCAGCGACAGGCTTGTCGGCTGCGAAGAACGCCTCAACGAGTTTGCTTGCATCTGCATCAAGGCGCAGTGAGTCGGCGTTGAGCGTGCCGCCGGGCAGTACGAGCATGTCGTAGTCATCGGCATTAGCATCCGCGATCGGGACGTCGACGTCGAAGACCTCGGCGTGCTCCCAGTCGCCTTCCATTGCCTGCAGAGTTCCCTCGCTGGGGGACACGATGAATGTCTGGGCGCCGGCTTCGTCAAGCGCCTTACGCGGGCTGGTGAGTTCGATCTGCTCGACGCCGCGCGTGAGCAGGAATGCAACCTTCTTATCGGACAGGGCCATGGTGCTCCTTCCATTGGGTGCGTTCACCACATCTGGCACAACGACGCAGCCCAGGCGAGTATTCCGTGCCCGAGGCGGTGCGGTGTCCTCCGTCGCAGTCAAGCTGCGTACTGGCAGTGGGTGCCGCCGTCGTAGATTCACGCTTTAATGCAGAGTCACGCGTTGTTGCAGCGCATTTGCGCGTGAGTTTGCATTACCGCGCAAATCTGGCGTGCTTGGCTGCAGCCTGGGAAAAGCCTTGGCATACCGTCGCATGCGGTCACCTCGCTTGAAAGCCGACCGCTGGTGCGAAAGGGTGAAAAGACCAGGCGTCGCACCAGTGGCGCCGCTGACAGCTCAAGGAGAAGACATGGGTCTCGGAGACGACATCAAGAGCAAGGCCGAAGAACTCAAGGGCCGCGCTAAGGAAGCTGCCGGCGCTGCATCTGACGACAGCGGCCTCAAGGCCGAAGGCAAGGGCGACCAGGGCAAGGCCAAGCTCGACCAGCTCAAGGGCGACATCAAGGACGTCGCCGACAACTTCAAGAACTGACCGGCCGAACACGGCTGCGGTGCTTCCCACCGCATAAATGACGAGGTGCCGCTCACCTTTC
>CABTZE010000200.1 GCA_902489215.1 uncultured Brevibacterium sp. | reverse complement strand
GAAGGAAAACCTTCCGGCCCGCTCTGTTTGGTCAAGGCAAGCAGTCGTTGACGCCGCCCTCACCAGGGCTGTCAGCGATGCTTCCGGCGTGCCGACAGCCAGTTTTTGGGGCTCACGGCCAGTCTGAGGATGGCCTCGGAGCATTGCCCATAATGCACGACACGGTGCCATTTTCGAAACTTTACAGCCTCCGTTGCGGACCAATTCCGAGCATCCGGAATCCGCTATTCAAGATTTCCCGCCCTCACGGTGGAACTGAGCCGATAACTTCGGCACACTCTGCTGTATGAACGACCGAGCTGGACTTCCCGCTTCCGAAAGCGACCTCACCGACATCCCGCAGCTGCTGGATGACTACCACGACATCGTCCCGGACCCTGACGATCCGGCTCAGCGGGTGTCGTTCGGCACCTCGGGCCACAGAGGCACCAGCTCTGCCGGTTCGTTCAATGAAGCCCACATCGCGGCCATCACTCAGGCGATCGTGGAATACCGGCAGACCCAGGGCATCACCGGCCCGCTGTTCCTGGCCCGCGACACGCACGCCCTGTCCGAACCGGCTTTCCTCACGGTCAACGAAGTTCTGGCGGCAGCGAATGTACCCACGTTCATCGACGAACGTGACGGCTACACGCCCACTCCCGTGCTGAGCTTCGCGGTGCTGCGCCACAACCGCGATGCAGCCGGCACCCACGGGCAGGCCGATGGCATCATCCTGACCCCCAGCCACAACCCTCCGACCGACGGCGGCATCAAGTACAACCCGCCGCACGGCGGCCCGGCCGGTGCGGAGGAAACCGCGTGGATTGAGAACCGCGCCAACGAACTCCTTCCCCAGTGGCAGAACATTCCGCGCACCCAGTTCCAGCGAGCGTTCCACCTGGAGAACACGCAGAACTTCGACTACATCGGCGCCTATGTCAGTGCGCTTGACGATGTTGTCGACATGCGCGCCATCCAGTCGGCTGGTCTGCGGATCGGCGCTGACCCTCTGGGCGGTGCGGCTGTCGACGTGTGGGCGGCGATTGCCGACACCTACGACCTCGATCTGACCGTCATCAACCCCACAATCGACCCCACGTGGTCGTTTATGCACCTGGACTGGGACGGCAAGATCCGCATGGACTGTTCGTCTGAGTATGCCATGGCCGGCCTGATCGGCGCTCGTTCGAACTTCGACATTGCGGTGGGCAACGACCCCGATGCCGACCGCCACGGAATCGTCACCCCGGATGGCGGACTGATGAACCCCAATCAGTACCTGGCCACCGCGATCGACTACCTGCTCACCCACCGGCCCGGTTGGACCTCCGCCGAGGCCCTGAGCACTGCCGGGGTGGGCAAGACACTGGTCAGCTCGCGACTGATCGATGCGGTCATCACGTCTCACGGCCGGTCCGTGTACGAGGTGCCTGTCGGCTTCAAGTGGTTTGTTCCGGGTCTTCTGGACTCAAGCTTGGTCTTCGGCGGTGAAGAGTCCGCTGGTGCTTCGTTCCTCGACAAGCAGGGGCGCCCGTGGAGTACTGATAAGGACGGCATCATCATGAGCCTCCTGGCCGCGGAAATGCTGGCTGTGACGGGACAGACGCCTTCGCAGCGTTGCGCTGAGCTCATCCAGAAGCACGGCGAATTCACCTACCGCCGTGTGGAAGCTGCTGCCGACCGCGAACAGAAGGCGAAGCTCAAGTCGATCTCGGCTGACAGCGTCACGGCTGATTCTTTGGCCGGCGAACCGATCACGGCCGTGCGTTCACACGCTCCCGGCAACGAGGCGGCGATCGGCGGTCTGAAGGTCGAAACCGAATCCGCGTGGTTTGCTGCGCGCCCTTCGGGTACGGAAGACATCTACAAGATCTACGCGGAATCGGCACGCGGCAGCGAACACCTGCAGCTGGTCATTGACGAAGCGCAAGCACTCGTAGACTCCGTTTTGGGTGAGTGAGGACGGTGCCTTAGCCGGGCGTTTGGGTGCGTCGCAAGGCGGCGTTTGGCGTTGTCGTGAGGCGGGCGTTTGGCCCGTTGTGTCGCGGTCTAGGATGAGACCATGTTCTCTGCCTACCGCGATATCTTCGGCATCCCCGGCGCTCTGAAATTCTCCGCGGCAGGTCTTATCGCCCGACTGCCGATTGCCCTTCTGGGCTTGGGCGTGGTGCTGTTCATTCAGGCAGAAACGGGCTCTTACGCTCAGGCGGGAATTGTGGCCGCCACCTTCATGACCGCGCAGGCGATTTCGAACCCGCTTCTGGGCAAGCAGATTGACCGGCACGGCCAGGCGAAGGTCATGGTGCCCGCGACGATCATCCACGTCATCGGCCTGGCAGGCCTGCTGCTGGTGGTGTACCTGCAGCTGTGGCCGGGACTGCTGTTCGCCTCGGCCGCTGTTGCCGGCGCAACGGTCGGCTCCGTTGGGGCTCTTGTCCGTGCTCGGTGGGCCGCGGTGACAAGGAACCAGAAAGAGCTCGACACCGCGTTTTCGTGGGAAGCGGTTGCCGATGAGCTCATGTTCGTTTCCGGACCGGCCGTTGTCACCGCTTTGGCCACCGCACTGTGGGCCCCTTCCGGTGTTGTTCTCTCGATGGTCGCCGTCACGATCGGCGCCATGCTCCTCTACCCGCAGAAAGCCACGGAACCTCCCACCAGCAAGCGCGAGCCGCGGGCAATGCGGGGCAAAGTGCTGCGCAATCGCGGCATCCTGTTTGCTGTCATCGGCCAGTTCTTCTTGGGCATCAACTTCGGTGCGGTCGATGTTTCGACGATCGCCAGCGCCGAAGAGCACGGGGTGAAGAGTGCTGCCGGCATCGCGCTTGCCGCCTATGCACTCGGCTCGCTCATTGCAGGCATCATCTACGGTGCGGTGAATTTCCGTGCGCCGGTTCGCGTACGCTACGCCGCTGCCGCGGGTGCCCTGGCGGTGCTGTCGTGGCCGCTGGTGTTCGCACCGAACATGGTGGTGTTGACCTTGCTCATGCTGCTTGTGGGCTTTGCGGTGTCGCCTACGCTCATCACCGGCAGTTCGGTTGTGCAGTCTTTGGCTCCGCCTAAGCGCATGACGGAAGCCCTTGCCTGGATTTCAACGGCCATCGGATTCGGCGTTGCCGTCGGTTCGGCGCTGTCGGGTATCGTCATCGACCACTACGGCGCGCACGAGGGCTACCTGGTGACCGCCGTGTCGATGACGGCGGGGGGGCCG
>CABTZE010000199.1 GCA_902489215.1 uncultured Brevibacterium sp. | reverse complement strand
CCACAGGTAGATGGGGCCTCCCGAATCAGCTGCCTCTGCGAGGCTCTGCCACAGGGGGTCTTCGTTTTTAGGCCCGCCGGGGCTGACGTCGACAAACTGGTTGCCGTCCGCGTTGTCATCAGTGCTTTCTTCGGTTTGCTCAGTGGCGCTTGGGGCAGTCGATGCTCCCTCTACGGGGCGTTCACTGTCGACGACAGTGCATCCGACCAAGCTGAATGCGGCAACGGCACCAATTGCGAGCAGGCGCTTCACGATGGCCTCCCAGGAAGACGGCAGTTTCTCTTGATTCTATGCGGCGAGCGGTTCAGCTTTGGGGGATCAGTCTTCTGAGTCGCGCATCATCTGCAGGTCAAAGGACGCAGACATGGTGCGCAGCAGGTCAGCCAGACGGCGGGTCTGAGCGTCGGTCATGCTGCTCATGAGTTCGTGTTCGCGCTCCAGAAAGTCCAGCATGGCCCCGTCAACCTTGGCGAGCCCGTCCTCGGTCAGCTGCACTCTGACACCTCGGCGGTCCCCGGGATCGGGACTGCGGGTGACGAGACCGGCCGACACCAGTCGGTCAATCCGGTTGGTCATGGTTCCGGAGGTGACCATCATCTGCTCCGTCAGCTTTGACGGGGACAGCTGGTAGGGGGTGCCGGCACGGCGCAGAGCAGAAAGGACGTCGAAGGACCACACGTCAAGACCGTGCGAGGCAAAGATGTCTTTGCGCGCCCGATCAAGCAGCTTTGCCAGTCGGCTGACGCGGGACACAACCTCCATGGGGGCAACATCGAGGTCGGGCCGTTCACGCTGCCAAGTGCTGACAATCCGGTCGACTTCGTCCATAGCCCCATAATAGTTCGATCTCAAGATTCTTAACAACGAAATAAATAGCTGAGAAGCCGAAAGAAATGACCTGGAACACCTTTTGAAGCCTGTTTTCCTGGGAAAACCCAAAGTTTCGGACGTTGTTTACGTCCCGGATGTCCTTAAGCACATCAGTGTTTTAAGGTGGGAAGCGTTGACAAGCTGCAAGATTGTCTGAACCCCGTGCCGGGTCATGAGGCTCGGCAGAATCAACAGAAGGACTACACGTGGATCTTTTCGAGTATCAGGCCCGTGACCTCTTCGAGGAGTACGGCGTTCCCGTGCTGCGCGCCGAAGTTGCGCAGACTCCAGAAGAAGCTCGGGCCGCAGCCGAAAAACTCGGCGGCGGTACGGTTGTCGTCAAATCACAGGTCAAGGTCGGCGGCCGCGGTAAGGCCGGCGGTGTGAAGCTCGCCAAAAACCCTGACGAAGCCGCAGCCCGCGCAGAGGAAATCCTCGGACTCGACATCAAGGGCCACATCACCAAGCGCGTCATGGTTGCCGAAGGCGCAGATATCGCAGAGGAGTACTACTTCTCGGTTCTGCTCGACCGCGCTAACCGCACCTACCTTGCTATGTGCAGCAAGGAAGGCGGCATGGACATTGAACAGCTGGCCGAAGAGCGCCCCGAAGCGCTCGCCAAGGTTGAAGTCAACCCTCTGACCGGCATTGACGACGCCACCGCGCAGAAAATCGTCGACAAAGCAGGATTCGACGCTGAAACCGGCGCGAAGATCGTTCCCGTCCTCAAGAGCCTGTGGAAGGTCTACAAGGACGAAGACGCAAGCCTCGTTGAGGTCAATCCGCTGGTCAAGACCGGCGACGGCAAGATCGTTGCCCTCGACGGCAAGATGACGCTTGACGACAACGCAGAGTTCCGCAACGAGAACCTCGCGAAGCTCGAAGACGAAGACGCTGAGGACCCGCTGGAGCGCAAGGCAAAGGGCATGGGGCTCAACTACGTCAAGCTCGACGGCGAAGTGGGCATCATCGGAAACGGTGCTGGTCTCGTCATGTCGACCCTCGACGTTGTGGCCTACGCCGGCGAAAACCACGGCAACGTGAAGCCTGCGAACTTCCTTGACATCGGCGGCGGCGCCTCGGCAGAGGTCATGGCCAACGGTCTGGACGTCATCCTCGGTGACGAACAGGTCAAGTCGGTCTTCGTCAACGTCTTCGGCGGCATCACGGCGTGCGACGCTGTGGCAAACGGCGTTGTGAAGGCGCTGGAAATCCTCGGCGATTCCGCGACGAAGCCGCTGGTCGTCCGCCTGGACGGCAACAACGTCGAAGAAGGTCGCCGGATCCTCGAAGAGGCCAACAACCCGCTGGTCACCGTCGTCGACACGATGGACGGCGGCGCTGACAAGGCCGCTGAACTCGCCAACAACGCCTGATCGCCCGAAAGGACTTTCTTCATGTCGATTTTCCTGAACCAGGACTCCAAGATCATCGTCCAGGGCATCACCGGCGGCGAAGGCACCAAGCACACCGCCCGTATGCTCGCTGCAGGTTCGAATGTGGTCGGCGGTGTCAACGCTCGCAAGGCCGGGCAGACCGTCAACCACAAGGACGCTGACGGCAACGACGTCGAACTGCCCGTGTGGGGCTCGGTCGGCGAAGCCATGGAAGCATCCGGCGCGAACGTTTCGGTTGCATTCGTGCCGCCGGCGTTCTCCAAGGACGCCGCAATTGAGGCCATCGACGCAGGCATCGGCCTGCTGGTCATCATCACGGAAGGCATCCCCGCACAGGACGCTGCCGAAATCTGGGCCTACGCCACCGAAAAGGGCAACAAGACCCGCATCATCGGCCCCAACTGCCCCGGCATCATCTCGCCCGGACAGTCGCTGGCAGGCATCATCCCGGCAAACATCACCGAGGCTGGCCCCATCGGCCTGGTGTCGAAGTCGGGCACGCTGACCTACCAGATGATGTACGAACTGCGTGAGATCGGCTTCACCACCTGCATCGGCATCGGCGGTGACCCGATCATCGGCACCACCCACATCGATGCTCTCGAAGCATTCGAGAATGACCCCGACACCAAGGCGATCGTCATGATCGGCGAAATCGGCGGTGACGCTGAAGAACGCGCTGCTGAGTACATCAAGGAGCACGTCACCAAGCCGGTTGTCGGCTACATCGCCGGCTTCACCGCTCCGGAAGGCAAGACCATGGGCCACGCTGGTGCCATCGTCTCCGGTTCTTCCGGTACGGCAGCCGCCAAGGCAGAAGCTCTCGAAGCTGCTGGCGTGAAGGTCGGCAAGACCCCGACCCAGACCGCCGAATACATGCAGGAGATCATGAAGTCGCTCTGATGCGGCGGCTGTGGGCGGTTGAGTGAACCGTCCGGGCGCTCAAGCTAGAAGCGTTGGGTGCTATTGACTGCAGAAACGGCTGTGGCCGAGTGGGAAACCACT
>CABTZE010000198.1 GCA_902489215.1 uncultured Brevibacterium sp. | reverse complement strand
GTTTTTGTGGCCGGGGCCCGCCGGTGCGACGCCGACCCTCGGGAGCCACGGAGTTTTTACTGCCCGGCGTTGTTGCCCCCCCCCGCCTGTACCTGATCGATGCGCTGCGGATCGGCGACTTCGCCGCTGTCAACGACGTTCTGTCCCACGCGGTTCTCCCGGCGATCGCCCTGGGGCTGATCACGGGCGGTACGTTCCTGCGCCTGGTGCGCACCAACCTGATCGGCACCCTGGGTGCCCAGTACATTGAATCGGGCCGCTCCCGAGGTGTCAGCGAGTTCCGTCTGACCACTCGCCACGCGTTCCGGCCGGCTCTCATTCCGATCGTCACCGTCATGGGCATGCAGATCGCCCTCATGCTGGCCGGCGCAGTTCTGACCGAAACGACCTTCGAATGGAAGGGCTTGGGCTTCCAGCTGTTCCAGTACCTGCAGGCGCGTGACTTCGTTGCCGTGCAGGGCATTGTGGTCATGTTGGCGGTCATCGTCGCGGTCACCAACTTCATTGTCGACATCATCGTCGCCTTCATCGACCCCCGAGTGAGGTACTGATGAGCACCCTCAACACTCCCGAAACCCCGTCAGCGGCACCCGCTGCCGGCAAGGACTCCGGCAGCTACGCACAGAAACCCTGGTGGAAGAAGCTGCCCGTCATCAGCCACGTGCTGCAGTCCTCCGGCCTGCAGCGCGGAATGCTGGTCACCGGCCTCATCATCTGCGGCGTTGTGCTCATCTGCGCTGTGTTCGCCCCGCTCATTGCCCCGTACGGCTACGCCGACCTGGGCGATGAAAACGGTCGCTTCGCCCCGCAGCAGGGGCCTTCGGCCCAGCACATCTGGGGCACGACCGTCACCGGCTTCGATGTTTTCTCCCGCGTCATCTGGGGTGCGCGCACAGCGGTGTTCGTCATCGTGGTGGCAGTCATCGCATCCGTGTTTCTCGGCGTGATCCTCGGTCTGCTCTCCGGCTACATCGGCGGGTGGCTCGACCGCGTGCTCGGGGTTGTGGCCGACGCGATCTACGCGTTCCCGTCGCTGCTGTTGGCAATCGTCATGACGATCGTCATCTCCGGTGGTCAGTCGACCGTCGTCGGCGGTGTTGTCGCAGCCGGAATTTCGATCACGGTGGTGTTCGTCCCGCAGTACTTCCGCGTGGTCCGGTCGGAAACGGTGCGCCTGAAGGCTGAGCCCTTCGTCGAATCCGCGCAGGTTCTCGGTGACTCCAACCTGCGGATCATCGCCCGCCACATCTATCCGAATGCCACCCGCAACATCCCGCTGATCTTCACCCTCAACAGCTCCGAGGCGATCCTCACGCTCGCCGCTCTGGGCTTCCTGGGCTTCGGCATTGAGCCGACCTCGGCAGCCGAATGGGGCTATGACCTCAACAAGTCGCTCTCAGATGTCACCTCGGGCATCTGGTGGACGGCCCTGTTCCCGGGCCTTGCGATCGTGTTCACCGTCATCGGGATCACGCTGGTCGGCGAATCCATGAACGACCTCAACGACCCGCGCCTGCGCCTGCGCAAGAAATCCCGCCGCAGCCGGAAGGCAAAGGAGAGCAAGAATGTCTGAACATCTGCTGTCTATTGAGGACCTCAACGTCACCTTCACCACCGATGCCGGTGATGTCGACGCCGTCAAGGGCGTAAGCCTCTCCGTCGACCCGGGCGAAGTGCTTGCCGTCGTCGGCGAATCCGGCTCGGGCAAAACCGTCACTGCAAAGACGATCCTGCGACTGCTGCCGGAAACAGCGGTGGCCGACGGCGCTGTCCTCGTTTCAGGCGACAACGTCCTGAAGATGACGCCTGCTCAGCTGACTGCCATGCGCGGCCGCAAAGCCGCCATGGTGTTCCAGGAGCCGTCCACCGCGCTCAACCCCGTGTTCCCCGTCGGCTGGCAGATCACGGAAGGCCTGCGCGCGCACGACCCCAAGGCGAAGAAAAAAGACCTTCGGGCGCGCGCCGTCGAGGCCATGGAGAAGGTCGGCATCCCGCAGGCCGATGAGCGCTTCGACTACTACCCGCACCAGTTCTCGGGTGGACAGAAGCAGCGCATCGTCATCGCCATGGCCCTCGCACTCGGTGCCGACCTCGTCATTGCGGACGAACCGACAACAGCACTCGACGTTACGGTCCAGTCGGAGATCCTCGACCTCATGCGGTCGCTGAAAGACGAATTCTCCACCGGAATTGTGCTCATCACGCACAACATGGGTGTTGTCGCCGACCTCGCAGACCGCGTTGCCGTCATGTACCGCGGTGAGCTCGTCGAAGTTGCCGACGTGCGCTCGCTGTTTGCCAACCCGCAACACGAGTACACGAAGTCGCTCTTGGCGGCAGTGCCGAAGATCCGCACCCTTTCCGGTGGCCCGGCCACCGGTACTGAGCCGACAGGCGCCTCGACAGCGGACCGTGCGGCGGCGGAACAGGCAGACCCCTTTGCCGATGCCAAGACCATCGTCAAGGCGCGCGGACTCGAGATCACGTACCGCGGCGGCTTCGGCAAACCGGACTTCCAGGCCATCAAGGGCGTTGACTTCGACATCCGCGAAGGCGAGGTCTACGGTCTGGTGGGCGAATCCGGCTCAGGCAAAACCACGATCGGCCGTGCAATCGCCGGTCTGACCCGCGCCAGCGGCGGTTCCCTTGAGGTGTTCGGTCAGGAAATGGTCGGCTTCAAAGAAAAGGAATTCAAGCCGCTGCGCGAAAAGATCGGCTTCGTATTCCAGGACCCGGCTGCATCGTTCAATCCGCACCTGTCGATTGGCGACTGTATTGCCGAGCCCTTCCGGGTGCACAGGCCGCGCATGAGCGAACGCGACCGCCGCAGCGAAGTCGTGCGTCTGCTCGATGCCGTGCAGCTGCCGGGCGAATACGCAGACCGTTATCCGCACGAACTGTCCGGCGGTCAGCGTCAGCGCTGCTCGCTGGCCCGCGGCCTGGCGCTGCAGCCTGAACTGGTCGTCGCCGACGAACCCACGTCCGCCCTCGACGTGTCGGTCCAGGCTCGCGTCCTGGAGCTGTTCACCCAGCTGCAGGACGAGTTCGGCTTCGCCGCACTGTTCATCAGCCACGACCTCGCCGTTGTCGACATGCTGTCAGACCGCCTGGGTGTGCTTTTCCACGGCGACCTGCTCGAAGAGGGCACCGGCGAACAGGTGCTCGGCGCACCGCAGCACACCTACACGCAGCGCCTCATTGCATCGCTTCCCGTGCCTGATCCTGTAGAACAGGAAAGCCGACGCAAGCTGGCACGCACTCTGCGCGGCTGAGGCCAGGGACCCCACCCCAACAACAGAACGAGGCGCC
>CABTZE010000197.1 GCA_902489215.1 uncultured Brevibacterium sp. | reverse complement strand
GGGAAAGGGAGTTGGGCGCGTCTGTTGCGTCGTAGAGTGTCTGGGCAGGGGGCCGCATTGCGGGGGGGGCCCCGGTGAAGCCGTGTACTGCGAGAATCCCGATGTCGCCCGAGCCAGTCAGGCGGAGGGGCTTCGTCAAGTCTGTGGCGTGGTCGGCGGTCATGTTTCCAGGATGCCACAGCCACCGGCCGTAAAGGACCTATACTCGGAAACGCAAACAAGCGCGGTGCGTCCCGAAAGGCTCTGAGTGTTCTACTGGCTGCTCAAGCGGATCTTTGTCGGTCCGCTGCTGAAGGCTCTTTTCCGTCCCTGGGTTCGCGGCCTCGAGAACATACCCGCGGAAGGCGGCGCAATCATCGCCGGCAACCACCTTTCGTTTGTCGATTCGATCTTCACCCCGCTTGTTGCCCCGCGTCCTGTTGTCTATCTGGCGAAAAAGGACTACTTCATGGGCCGCGGCATTACCGGCTTCTTCACAAAGTGGTTCTTCAAGGCCACGAACCAGCTCCCCATGGACCGAGGTGGAGGATCGGCTTCCGAGGCGTCTCTGCAGGCCGGTCTGAAAGTTCTCAAGAGCGGTGCTCTCCTGGGCATCTACCCTGAGGGAACGCGCAGTCCTGACGGGAAGCTCTACCGTGGTCGCACTGGGGTTGCCCGCTTGGTCCTGGAGGCCGGTGTGCCGGTCATTCCGGTTGCTGTCATCGGCACCGACAAGGTGCTCAAGACCGGCAACATCATTCCCAAGCTGCGTCGCGTTGGCGTGGTCTTCGGTGAGCCGATGGACTTCAGCCGCTATCAGGATTTGGAGCATGACAGGTTTCTGCTGCGTTCGATCACTGACGAGGTGATGTACGAGATTCTGCGCCTGTCCGGACAGCAGTACGAAGACAAATACGCGTCTACGGTGAAGACTCGACTGCTGACCGAGAAGAAGTCCGAACAGGACAGCTGAACAGAGTTTCGATTCTTAGGATAACGACGACACGCAGAAACGTTATCTTCTAAATGTTTGAAACGATTCCGCCCAGCGCATAGGTTCTTCTTGAAGACAGCCCCGGGCTCGTGTCCGTCCTATACGGTAAACTCAGAGGACTTCGACAACGTGCCCTTACTTCCCCCAGGGGTCTAAGGAGGAGATGGCGTGAGCCACTCAACAGAAGAATCGGTCAAGCCGATTCCACGCGCAGCTCAAGGGCTGCTTTTTGACGACGATCTTCCGGAGCTCGACGAAGATGCGGGCTACCGCGGTCCCACTGTGTGCCGCGTCGTCGGCATCACTTACCGCCAGCTTGACTACTGGGCGCGCACGGACCTTGTCGTACCCTCTATTCGCACTGCGACCGGATCGGGCTCGCAGCGCCTTTACTCTTTCCGCGACATCCTGGTGCTCAAGGTCATCAAGCGCCTGCTGGACACGGGTGTCGCCCTCAACCAGATTCGCACGGCCGTAGGCCACCTGCGTGAACACGGAATCGATGACCTCTCGCGCATCACTCTGATGAGTGACGGAGCGTCGGTGTTTGAATGCACCTCCGCTGATGAGGTCGTTGACCTCGTCCAGGGTGGTCAGGGTGTGTTCGGCATCGCCGTTGGCCAGGTGTGGCGCGAAGTCGAGGGAACTCTGTCCGAGCTTCCCAGCGAAAGGCCCGAACAGGAACAGCTGCCGATTGACGAACTCGCGCTTCGGAGGGCTCGCAAGTCAAGCTGACTTGCCCCCTGGGGGACTGAGGCCTGATAAACAGAGGCGGCCAGGAGATCATCTCCTGGCCGCCTCTGTTGTGTCGTCCTTAGGTGTCACTCAGTGAGAGGAGCGCCTCTGACGTAGCTCGCGCCGGCTGGGGTAGGTGCCATCGGGGCGCGGGCCGGTCAGCTTTTCAGGTTCAGTGTTCTCAGTTTTCGGGGCTCCAGCTGCCGGTTGGGACGCTGCGGACTCGGATTTCGGCTTTCCGGCTTCAGCTGGCTCTGCCGCTGCGGTCTTCTGGCTCGGGCCAGACTTCGCTGCAGAAGCGCTTTTCGCCGCCGTGCCGGGTTCTGCTGCAGTGCCGGGTTTTGCTGCGGGCGCGGGCTTGTCGGACTGCGGGGCTTCCGGTTTGCTGGAATTTCCGAAGGGCGCGGTGCCTACGTTCTGCGTCTGCGATGCAGCAGGGGCGGACGGAGCAGTGTTCGTTCCCTTGGGCTCGTCGAGCTTCGGCGCTGCAGGCTGGGCATGAGAACCGGCACCAGCACTTTGTGGTGACTGGGCGGCTGTGTTCGAAGTCGGTGCGTCTGGCACAGCCGGGGGTTCTTCGGCGGGGCGTCGGCCGCGAATGTTTTCGCTGCGCAGCGCACGATCGAGAATCTTGTCGAAAGCGCGGGCTAGTTCGCTGGCGGGACGGCCGGGCCACTGATGAACCGGACGTGCGGAACCCTGCGCCTGCTGCAGAACAGTGCGCTCGGGAAGCGGCGGATTGATGACCAGCGGTCCGAACATGTCCTTGAGCTCGTTGATGCGGAAGCTGTGTTCCCGTGACGATGGGCGCACGCGGTTGAGCACAATGCCCAGCGGCTGAAGCTCTTTGGCGGTTCGCTTGCGCAGCTCGTCTGAGGCGCGCAGTGCGCGATCAGCCGCAGCGACTGAGAACAGGCCGGGCTCAGTGACGACGAGAACCCGGTTGCTGGCGGTCCACGCCGTGCGCGTCAGTCCGTTGAGCGACGGCGGGCAGTCGATGATGACCAACCTGTAGACGTCCGACACCCGGTCGAGTGCGTCGCGCAGCCTCTTGAGGTAGCGCTCCGACAGGCTTGGGCGATCGAACTCGGCAGCACGCGGGGAGCCGGGAATGACGTCAAGTCGGCTGGATCCCTTGTCGGTCCATCCGCTGGGCACCATGGCTTCGCGCGCAAGCTTCGACTTCGGTGCGGCGAGGACGTCGGCGATGTCCAACGGGGTGGAAATCGGAACGTCGAGGCCCGTTGAAGCGTCGGCCTGGGGGTCCATGTCGACCACGAGGGTCGGGATCCCGCGGCTCTGCGCGGCAGAAGCCAGGCCGAGAGTTACCGACGTCTTGCCGACGCCGCCTTTGAGACTGGAAATACTGAGGACAAGCACAGTTCCACGGTATCCGATTCTGCTGCTTACATGCTGGAGGCGCCCGGGGAATCTTTCAGTCCCGCGGTGCTGATTGCAGAACCGGTGGCACCGGGGTCGACGACGATCTTGGCTGGTATAGCTCTCTGCATTGATTCGACGTGTGAAATAACTCCGAGGCAGCGACCGCCACTGCGCAGCTCATCGAGCACGGTGAGCACCGCGTCCAGTGAGTCGGGGTCGAGGCTGCCGAAGCCTTCGTCAATGAAGAGG
>CABTZE010000196.1 GCA_902489215.1 uncultured Brevibacterium sp. | reverse complement strand
TCTTCGCGGTTTTGGTGGGTCATCCAGCACCCTTCATGGTTTGCCTCGTCGCAACCTGTGCGGCAGCGCACTGTCCTTGCTAAGGTATCGGCCGTACGACAGGGGAGCGCCTCGGATCAAACGTAGAGATCCGAACAAGGGCGCTGAGAGTGCGATGCCGCAGACCCTCGAACCTGCCCGGTTAGCACCGGCGAAGGAAGTCGAGCACACTCTTGACCCCTCCTTGCCTTGAGGAGGACTCATGACACAGGACAACCGCGTCCACACCGGACACCACACCAACCCACACAATCCGAAAACCACCTCGTCAGCACAGACGAAGAACCCACAGCCACAGAGCCCGCAGACAAAAACCAGCCTGCGCTGGCGGACCGTAGACATCATCGTCACCGTCGTCATCGCAGTAGCAGTCGGCGTCATCTTCTGGGGAGTCGCCGCCATCTGGGGTGTCTTCGAACTCTGGACCGTCGCATTCCCACCACTGGTCGGCCTGTTCGGCGGCATCTGGGTGCTTGCAGGCCCACTCGCCGGAATTATCGTCCGCAAACCCGGTGCCGCCATCATCGCCGAAACACTCGCCGCAGCCGTCGAAGCAGTGCTCGGCTCCCACTTCGGCGCAACCGCCATCATCTCCGGCCTCCTGCAGGGAGCCGGCGCCGAAATCGTGTTCCTCGCCTTCCTCTACCGCAAATGGAACCTGCCCGTCATGCTCCTGTCCGGCCTCGGCGCAGGTGTCGCCCTGGTGGTCGGCGAAATCGTCATGTACTACGCCAAATGGGCTATGACATTCAAGGTCGTCTACGCCGTGTGCGGAATCGCATCCAGCATTATCATTTCCGGATTGGGTGCATGGCTCCTGTGGAAGGCAATCGTGCCCACCGGCGCACTGTCAGCCTTCGCCTCCGGGCGGACGACAACTACACCCCGCCAGCACACAACCCCCAACCGCACATGAGCTGAAAGACCCCGATGACCCACACCGCACACACCACGCCCACACGCAGCCTCACATGGCGCACCGTTGACATCATTGTCGCGGCAGTACTCGCCGTCGCACTCGGTGCCGTGTACTTCGCGTGGACGTCCCTGCGGCCGGTCATCGACGTCCCGTTCAACCTCGTGTTCCCACCAACCACGGGCCTAGTCGGCGGCCTCTACCTGCTGGCCGGGCCCGTGGGGGCACTCATCATCCGCAAACCCGGCGCCGCGATCGTGTGCGAACTCATCGCCGCAGCAACCGAAGCTCTCCTGGGTTCCGTTTTCGGCCCGGTCATCCTGTTCACCGGCCTGTGCCAGGGCATCATGACCGAACTCGTCTTCGCCCTGACCCGCTACCGCCGCTACACCCTCGGCATTTCCGTGCTCGCCGGCCTAGCACCCGCCATTTCGGTGTCCATCACCGACAACATCTTCTGGAACGCCGGCTGGGCCTTCGAATGGCAGCTGGTGTTCGCTGTCTGCGCCCTGGTCTCCGGCCCCGTATTCGCCGGTCTGGGCGGCTGGTTCGTCTACCGCGCCATCCGCCGGACCGGAGTGCTGACCGGATTCGCATCCGGCACCGACCCGCGCCCGAGGCGCCGCCCACCTCACGCCGCCTCCTCACCCGAAGGGGCGGGTCACCGGGGGAGCCCCTCAGAAAGCGAAAGTTCCGCAGATTCGTGACCACCTCCTCGTCATCCCGACCCGCGGAAGTGTCCGCCCGCGGGTTCACCTGGTACCACTCCGGCCGAGCCGAACCGGCCGTTTCCGACCTCGACCTTGAAATCCCAGCCGGCCAGAAAGTTCTGCTGGTCGGCGGTTCCGGCGCTGGAAAATCAACGTTCCTCCACGCTGTTGCCGGTGTCCTGCCTGATGAATCCGGCGAACAGTTCGGCGAACTCCTTGTTGACGGCCTCCCACCGGACCCCGCCCGCGGAATCTCCGGTCTTGTGCTGCAAGACCCAGATTCGCAGGTGATCCTCGCCGAAGTCGGCGACGACGTCGCCTTCGGCATGGCCAACGTCGGCATCCCAGCCGCAGACATCGCCCGCCGAATCCCCGAAGCCCTCGACATTGTGGGCCTTGACGTGCCACTGACCCACCCGACGGCCGCTCTGTCCGGCGGGCAGAAACAGCGCCTGGCCATCGCCGGGGTCGTCGCAATGCAGCCCGGCCTGCTGGTGCTTGACGAACCCACCGCCAACCTCGACCCGGCAGCCGTCGAATCCGTGCGCGACTCCATCATCGCCGCGCAAGAAGCCACGGGCGCGACGATGCTGATCGTCGAACACCGCCTGCCGGTGTGGACTGAGCACGTCGACCGGATCGTGGTCCTGGGTCCCGGCGGTGTGCTTGCCGACGGCAGCCCCGACACCATCCTGGCCGACCAAACTCTGCGCCCCTCACTGGATGCAGCCGGCCTGTGGCTGCCCGATGCAGCCCTGCCCACCCCGTACGCACCGACTGTTGGCGACGTTCTCATGACCGCCGACGGCCTGGGCGTCCAGCGCGAAAACAGCGAATCCGTTGCCGAACTGACTGCGGCGATTCACGCCGGCACAGCGCTCGCCCTGACCGGCCGCAACGGAGCAGGCAAATCCACCACCGCGCTGACCCTGGCCGGTCTGCTCAAACCCGCATACGGCCAGCTCACCGCGACAGACCAGCTGAGCACCCTCAACGGCACAGTCCGCCCGCCCAAGCACAGTGACCCTTTCCGGTGGAGCTCCCGCGAACTCGTGCCCCGCATCGGCATGGTGTTCCAAGAGCCCGAACACCAATTCCTCCGGCCAACTGTGCTGGACGAACTGCGGTTTGGCCCACAGCGCGCCGGCTGGGACCCGCAAGCAGCAGACGACCGCGCCGAACAGCTCCTGGCCGCACTGCGCCTGGAACACTTGGCTGACATCCATCCGCAGCAGCTCTCCGGCGGTGAAAAGCGCCGCCTGTCAGTGGCCGCAATGCTCGCTGCCCGGCCGCGCATCCTCATCATCGACGAACCCACCTTCGGCCAAGATGCCCGTACGTGGCGAGCGCTCGCCGAACTCGTCATCGACGAACTGCGTGCCGGCCAAGCAGTCGTGACCGTCAGCCACGATGAAACCTTCATCGACACCCTGGGGGCGGTGCGCTGTGAATTCGCCTGACAACACCACCGCCGGCCCGACCCCCACCCCAGGTGAAGGTGCAGCGGGCAACCAGGCGGCGCCTCGTGCCGTGATCCTGCCCCGCTCCACAGCCCCCGTCCAGGTGGACCTGCTGGTGCCCATTCGCCGGCGCACCGCCTTTGTGCGCGCCAACCCGCTGTCGAAGATGGCGCTTGCGTTCATCCTCATGTGCGGTGTGCTGTTCAGCATCGACATCGTCAGCGCATC
>CABTZE010000195.1 GCA_902489215.1 uncultured Brevibacterium sp. | reverse complement strand
TGAAGCCGAAGCTGACGATGAGGAGCTTGGCTGCCGTTGTCAGCTCACCCGGGTGGGATGTCAGCTCGATGGCGAACAGCGTGAGAAGTACAGCGGAGCTCAGGCCTGACAGCGTCAGCAGCAGTCTGCGTCCCACGTAGTCGATGACGAGCGCGGCTACAACAACACCCAGCAGCCCGGCTCCCGTCATGGCACCGGTGACGAGGAACGCAGCCTGGTCGGTCTGGCCCTGTTCGCGCAGAACTTTCGGCAGCCAGGTCAGTGCCGCGTAGTACAGCAGGAGGATACCGATGAACACGGCCCACGTTGATGCAGTCAGTGTGGCTGAGTGTTTCCACAGGAGACCCAGCTGCCCGAGAGCTGAGCTGATGCGGCTGCGCAGGGTGGGCTGTGCGGCTGACTCTTTGGGGCTGTGTTCTGGGTGCTGCCAGATGTCTATCTGTGCTCCGGTGCGGTTGATGAGTCTGCGCAGGACAGCGTCAGCTTGCGTGTGTTTGCCGGAGGCGGCCAGGTGGAGGGGTGATTCGGGTACGAACAGGCGCATGAAGAACAACAGGATGACGGGTGCTGCCATAAGCAGCATCATGGTGCGCCAGCTGCCGAACGACAGGATCCAGGCGCTTGTCACAGCTGCACCGGTTGCACCTATCGGCCACCAGCCGTCCATGGCGGTGAGCACCCGTCCACGATGCCTAGCGGGTGTGAACTCAGTGACGAGCGCGTAGTCGACGGGAATTGCTCCGCCGAGGCCGACGCCGGCGATGAAGCGCAGAACGAAGAATGTTTCGATGTTGGGGCTGAAGGCTCCGGCGGCAGTGAAGAGCGAGAAGATCAGCAGGGTGATGGAGAATGCTGTGCGGCGTCCCAGCCGGTCGGCAATGCCACCCCACAGGACTGCGCCGACTGCCATTCCGATGAGGTTGGCTGTCGCCGCGAATGCTGCTGTGCCAAGGGGGACGTCCCATTCGGCGGCCAGCAGCGGTATGAGCAGACCGCCGAGCGCTACGTCCCAGGCGTCGAACATGAAGCCGAGGCCACCGATGATGAACACGGCTCCTTGCGTGTTCCATTTCCACGGCAGGGAGTCGATGACTTGAGCGGGGGTGGGCATCTGTTTTGTCACACATGTGTCCGTTCACGTTTTCGGGCCGCCTCCGCTGTCACGGAGACGGCCCGAAGATTTGCTGTGTTTGAGCCTGATTCAGCTGTCGGCGAGCTTGACCATCCAGCCTTCGGGGCCTTCTGCGCGGCCGTACTGGATGTCCAGGAGGGTGCTGCGCAGCTTCATGGTGGTCTCGCCCGGTTCCTCACCCATGTCGATGGTGAAGTTGTTGGACTTCAGCTGGCCGATGGGCGTGATGACCGCGGCGGTGCCGCAGGCGAAGGCTTCGACGATTTCGCCGGCTGCTGCGCGGTCGCGCCATTCAGCAACTTCGATGGGGCGCTCGACCGGGGTCAGGCCGATCTGCGGGGCCAGTTCGAGCAGCGAACGGCGGGTGACACCGTCGAGGATGGCTTCGGAGACCGGCGGGGTGAGCAGTTCGCCGTCCTTGGTGACGAGCATGAGGTTCATGCCGCCGAGCTCTTCGAGGTGGGTGGAGGTTGCGGCGTCGGTGAACATGACCTGCTGGCAGTTGTTGGCAGCGGCTTCAGCGGATGCTGCGAGTGAGGCTGCGTAGTTGCCGCCGCACTTGGCGAAGCCGGTGCCGCCCTGGCCGGAGCGCTTGACCTTTTCAGTCAGCCAGATGCTGACCGGCTTGATGCCGCCGCTGAAGTAGGCGCCGGCGGGTGAGGCGATGACGTAGTAGTCGACTTCGTGGCTGGCGCGCACGCCGAGGAAGGATTCCGAGGCGATCATGAAGGGGCGCAGGTAGAGCGAAACTTCGTCGGCAGGGTCGGCTGGGGTGGGCACCCAGTCGCGGTCGAGGCTGACGAGTGCGCGAATTGATTCAAGGAAGTCTGCCTCATCCAGCTGCGGCAGAGCCAGACGTTCGGCGGAGCGGTTGATGCGCGCCGCGTTGCGCTCGGGGCGGAAGGTCCAGATGGAGCCGTCGGCGTGGCGGTATGCCTTGAGGCCTTCGAAGACTTCCTGTGCGTAGTGCAGGACCGCGGCGGCGGGGTCCAGTGTCAGCGGGCCGTACGGAATGACTTCGTGCGCGTGCCACCCCTGGTCTTGCGTGTAGCGGACGTGCGACATGTGGTCCGTGAAGTATTCGCCGAATCCGGGCTTGTCCAGAACGGCCTGCCGGAGGGCCGGCGTGGTGAGGTCTTGGCGCTTGCGCAACTGGAAATTAGTCATAGTCACTCGTTTCCTCAGCAGTGGGGTCAGGGATCTAAAGTGATCCTATTCTCACTGTCAAACAGCCTTCGGTGACATTCAGCACACGCCGGGGCGCAGTTTCCAATACCGCATCCCTCCGATCGCGCTCCTGAGTTATCCTTGGGAGCGAGTGTCTAGCCTGCAGCCGACCGTGTTGAGTCATCTGCAGCGCCAAGCCAACAGGAGCGACACCCCTGGCTTCTGGGGTCACTGTGAGTATCGCTCGAAATACATGGAAGGACTGAGGGATGGATTCCCCGAAAACCTCGACGCTGCGGAGGCGCTTTATGCGCGCCCCCATTGCCGCATTGTCGGCCCTCGCATTAACAGCGGGCATGTCTGCCGTACCCAGCCTCATGACGGCCTCACCGGCGTCCGCCGCAGAACTCTCCGGCGGCATCCGCGACAAGTCCGGTGCTGTGGAGAAGGACGCCCAGCAGGCGTCCGACCTGCCGGCCGGGTCGTGTGTTGTTGAGGAGAGTTCTCCGAGCGGCAGCCAGGCGGGTTTTAGCTGGAACACCCTGGAGCCGAGTGCGACCAGCCCCGACAAGACCTTGTGGGGTCTGAGCGTCTCCTTTGATAACTCGAAGGACCGCACATTTGCCGATTGGTACTTCACCAATACGGGGAACCTTGGCGCACTCTTGAATACCGGCGAGGTGCCTTCCATGGAGGCCGGCCAGACCTTCCTTGACAAGAGCGTCACTCACAAGGCCGACGAAAGCATCGTCATTGATGGTTTTCGCGTACAACGAAACCTGAATATCTTCGCAGAGCTGACCGAGGAGAAGGTCAAGCAGTTCGCCGAAGCTGGCGCCGACAATCCCGTGCGCTACGCCTGGCAAAGCAACTACAAGAAGGACAATCCTTATGGCCCGTATGCCACCCAGGGGGACAGCGCTGCTTTTGGCGCTACTGTGAACCCGTGGCCGAGCGAGAACATCGAATGTAACCCGATTACGGTGTCGTGGGAGTCTTTCGAGAAGCACGTGATCGTCGCAGGTGATGAAACCAAGGTCGGCACGATCAACGTTCCTGCTGTGCAGAACGACGGCGAGGACGATTCCATGTC
>CABTZE010000194.1 GCA_902489215.1 uncultured Brevibacterium sp. | reverse complement strand
TCGGGCCTGTTTCTAGCGTGGGGATTCTTAAGTAGGAGTTCAGCCCAGAAGGTTGACGCCAGCGACTGTCAGAACTCCAAACAGAGCGCCCCACATGACGATGGAGACAATCTGCCATCCGGCAACAGCGTTGCGGGAAGCTCCAAAGGACACCATTGCCATCGATGTGATTTGGCTGGGCAGCACCGCCTGTCCCAGGAGGCTGACACCGGGTACGCCCCAGCGGTCAAACATTTTTCTCAGGCGCTGCGTGCTGCGTTTGGGCTCACGCTTGGCAAAGCGGCTGCGCAGTTTGTGCGCACCGAAGACCAGAAGAAGCATCGATGCGGTGTTGCCGATGACTGCGGCGGTGACCGCGACAACCGGGTGGACGCCGGCGATGATCCCGATTGTCGACCCGAAGTATGACTCGACGAACGGCAGTGCGGCAACGAGGATAACGCCGGCCCACCGCGCCCATTCGGGCAGTGACTGCGTGAAGTTCTGAAGTGCCTCGATCATGGTTCCTCCGTATGTAGTACATCGTACTAGTTCAGCGTACTAGCACGATGTACTACAGTGTCAAGGGAATGGTGGAGGCAATTCTTCAGATAGATGAGGAGAGCTGGAGTGAGTAATCGGCGTGAGCAGATTCTCGAAGCGGCCCTGCAGCTGGCGAATGAGAGCGGGCCTGGTGCGCTCAGCGTGCGTGCGGTAGCTGAACGTGCGGGGATTGGCGCGAGCACTCTTCGCTACTACTTTCCAGCGCAGAGCGATCTTGCGTTTGCCGTATCGGAGCGAATGATGCTGCACACGGTTCCCGATCTCGACATTGAAGACTCGTCATTGCCCCCGCAACAGAGACTCGTGGAGTGTGCGATGCAGTTTCTGCCGCCGAGTGCTGACGAGGTTCCGTATCTGGCCAGTGTCTGGGCGGAACAGATCGGCGAGGGGTTCGGCCTCAAAGCAGGCGAGACCTCGAGGCGCCTTTTGGAGCGGCTGTATCGGCTGGGTATTGGTCGGTTTGAGGCCTGGCTGGGCGCCCTTGCCTCAGAGGGGCACCTGGATGAAGGCGAGGTTGCCGAAGCGGCTTCGATCCTCTCAGCTGCCTGTGACGGCTTCATGCTGCAGCTGGCAGCGGGGGAGGCTGATTTTGAAGAGGTGCGCTCGCGCCTGGAAAGGCTGTGCGCTCTGATTGTGCCCGGTGAGCATTGACGGTCCGTATGGCGAGTCCACAGGCCGCACTGCCGTGAAATCGGAGAAGATTGGGTCATGACAGCGATTGACCACTTCCTCTCCAACGACAACGGCAAAGGCTCCTTCAGCGCCGACATCGAACCCGTTCTTAGGATCAAACCGGGAACCGGTGAGACCATCGGCTTTGAAACTGATGACGAGGTCTACGACCAGCTGTACGAAGGCAAAACCCTCGACCAGATCACAGCACAGATTAACCCCGTCACCGGCCCGGTCTTCGTCGAAGGCGCAGAGCCCGGCGACACCCTGGCCGTCCACATCCACGACATCGAGCTGACCGAGTTTGGGTACTCGGTGTACCTGCCCGGTGCCGGAGCGCTGGCCGGGCGTATGGGTGAAGATCAGATGGCTCGCCGCATCCCAGTGAAAGACGGCAAGGTCACGCTGCTCGACGGTGTGGAGGTCGATGCTCTGCCGATGATCGGCTGCATCGGCACCGCCCCTGCCGCAGGTGAAGGCTCGGTCGTCATGCCGAGCTTCGCAAACGGCGGAAACATGGACCTCACGGATGCCAAGCCCGGCTCGACCGTCTACCTGCCTGTCGACGTGCCCGGAGCGCTGCTGTCAATCGGCGACATCCACGCCATCATGTCCCGCGGTGAATCCAGCTTCGTCGCAATCGAAGCGCAGGGCACGGCCATCGTGTCCGTCGACCTCATCAAAGGTGTGAAGCACCGCGCTCCGCGCATTGAAACAGAGGACGAATGGATCTTCATCGGCCTGGGCAATCCCGTACAGGAATCTATCCAGCGCGGCTACGAAGACGTCTTCGACTTCCTCGTTGAAGACAACGGCTATTCCCGCGAAGACGCCTACGTCGTTATGAGCGCTCTTGCACATTCAGAGCTGGGCGGGCCCACCGGTTCGGAAGATCCCGACCCGCTGCACCCTTTCACAGCAATAGGCGCGGTGACGGTCCACCGCCTGCCGAAGTCACTGCTGAAGTGACCCGGTGAGCGCTGCCTGCAGCGTGAACAAGCCAGCGGCCGGGCTCTGGACATGCAGAGCCCGGCCGCTGTGCTGTGCAAACCGTGAGTGCCTTCCTCACCCCTTGTGGGCAACGCCCTTCTTCCAATAGCCCATGAACGACACGCACTGGCGATGGGACTCCGCGGTCCTGAACGAGCAGGCGCCGCATGGCAATGGCCGGAAGTGCGGTTTCGTCGCCGGAAAGCAGGAGTTCCAGTTTCCCGGCGAGGCCTGCAGGAAGTGCGAATCAGCTGAACACGACGGTGCGGGTCCCATCCATCAGAACGCGGTGCTCGGCGTGCCAGCGGACCGCTTGGGCCAGTGTGCGGCCCTCAACATTGCGTCCGATCGCAATGAGCTCGTCCGGTGATTTGGTGTGGTCGACTCGGACGACGTTCTGCTCGATGATCGGCCCCTCATCGAGGTCAGCCGTCACGTAGTGAGCCGTGGCGCCGATGAGCTTCACGCCGCGGCTGTGCGCCTGATGGTAGGGGCGTGCGCCCTTGAACGCGGGCAGGAACGAGTGGTGAATGTTGATGGCTCGCCCCGCCAGCTTTTCAGCTAGTCCGTCCGACAGGATCTGCATGTAGCGGGCAAGCACTACCAGTTCGATGTCGTGTTCCTCGATGAGCTCAAGCAGTCGGGCTTCGGCTTCGGCCTTCGTGTCTTTGGCGATCGGGACGTGCTCGTAGTCCACGCCGTAGAAGTCAGCGTGCTTCTTCAGGTCCATGTGGTTGGACGCCACGAGCGGCACATCGATGTTGAGCTGGCCCAGGTGGTGGTCAAACAGCACCTCGTTGAGTGTCCGCGGGTCTTTTGAGCCCATGATGAGCGTGCGCACCTTGTCGGCGCTGCGGTGCAGGCCCAGCTTCATGCTGAAGCGCTCCTTGACGGGCGTCATTGCGGCTTCCAGCTGGTCACGGTCGCACGGTGCATCAACTTCGATCCGCAGGAAGAACGTTCCGGAGTCCGGCGAGGTGAACTGCTGGGATTCGACGATGTTCCCACCGAGGCGGGCAAGGACTTCCGTGACGGCGTGGACGATGCCCGGCACGTCTGCGCAGGCGACGGTGATGATGAAGCGCTCCATGGCTCTCACTTTGTTTGGTGAAATCGGCTGGGGCTATTGAACCAGTAGCCGTCGGCCCGGTGGGGAACCGCAGAGGCTCCCCCCGGGACGGATTTTTGGGGGTGGGGTCCGCTCCG
>CABTZE010000193.1 GCA_902489215.1 uncultured Brevibacterium sp. | reverse complement strand
CTGCTGTTCCTCGACTACGCAATCGGCCACCGGTTCCGGTCTTCGGCTCCGCTGGCCTTCCGGTCGATGAACCGGGCGGCCGAACCCATCGGCTGGATTCAGGTCGGCATCGCCACCGTCATCGCCATCTACTACTCGGCAATCATCGCCTGGGCGGCCAGCTACGCCTGGTTCTCCCTGTCGAAGGCCTGGGGCGACGATCCCGAAGGCTTCCTCTTCGGTTCGTACCTGCAGCTGGATGACGGCGGTCTGCCGACCGCGGATATCGTGCCCGCAGTTCTCGGCCCGCTCATCGGCGTGTGGGTCATTACGCTCATCATTCTCTTCCTGGGCGTGCAGGGCGGTATCGCCCGCTTCTCGAAGGTCTTCATCCCGCTGCTCATCGTCCTGTTCGTGGCACTCGTCATCCGAGCCCTCACACTGGACGGAGCCATCACCGGCCTCGACGCCCTGTTCAAGCCGGACTTCAGTCAGATCGCCCAGCCCAGCGTGTGGATTGCCGCCTACGGTCAGATCTTCTTCTCGCTGTCTGTTGCCTTCGGCATCATGCTGACCTATGCGTCCTACCTGAAGAAGCGCACCAACCTCACCGGCTCCGGCCTGGTCGTCGGCCTGTCGAACTCCGCGTTCGAAATCCTCGCGGGCCTCGGCGTGTTCGCCGCACTGGGCTTCATGGCCACTGCTGCTGGAACCGAGGTGAGCGAAGTGGCTGCCAACGGTGTCGGCCTGGCATTCGTGGTGTTCCCGCTGATCATCTCCGAAATGCCCTTCGGCGAGATCTTCGGTGTGCTGTTCTTCGTCAGCCTGATCTTCGCGGGTCTGTCCTCGCTGATCTCGCTGGCGCAGGTGCCGATTTCAGCTGTTTCGGACAAGCTGGGCATTTCGCAGCGCAAGTCCACCGGCTTCGTCGGCGGCGGCATGGCGCTGCTCGCAGTGGTCGGCTTCTCCACCACCTCGGGCCTCATCACACTGGACACGCTTGACTACTTCGTCAACAACATCGGAATCGTCGGCATCGCCATCATCGCGGTCATCACGGTCGCCTGGGTGCTGCGCCGCCTGCCGTTCCTGCGCGACCACCTCAACGCGGTCTCAACGTTCAAGCTCGGCAAGGTCTGGATGGCGTTCGTCGGCGTCATCACCCCGGTCGTCCTGGTCGTCATGCTCGTCCAGGTCATCATCACAACCATCAAGGAAGGCTACGAAGGCTATCCGCAGATCACGCTGAACCTGCTCGGCTGGGGCGTCCTCGGGCTCATCCTGGTGGTGTCGATTCTCCTGTCGATCACACCGTGGCCGCGCAAGAGCCTCGAAAAGGTCGAACGAGCGCAGGCTGAGTTCGAACAGCAGCTCAGCTCCCCGGCCGCCGCGCCACATGCGACCACTGAACCGCAGGCCGCGCCGGAAGCCACACCGCACAACGAGAACGGAGTTACGCCATGAGCGCATCCGCAGTCATCATGATGCTCATCGCCATCGTCACCGTCTGGGGCGGTCTCGGAGCCGCAATCCTGCACCTCAAGGCGCACCCTGACGAGGCGGCCGGCGACATCGACTGAATCGTCGCCACCCGCTGACTAGTCAAAGGCCGGGCTTCGCACACCGCGAAGCCCGGCCTTTATCTGTGCCGTGTTTTCGGTAGCGTGGGACATGACACATCAACGACTGCTTATAGGAGTCACCATGTCCCAGACCGTGAAGGGCATTGTCGCCTTCGCAAAGGAAGAACCCGTACAGCTTGTCGACATCGTCATCCCCGACCCCGGTCCGGGCGAAGTCGTCGTCGACGTGAAGTCCTGCGGTGTCTGCCACACCGATTTCCACTACCGTCAGGGTGGAGTCAGCGACGACTTCCCGTTCCTGCTGGGACACGAATCCGCCGGTGTTGTCAGCGCGGTCGGCGAGGGCGTCGTGCACGTTGAGGTCGGCGACTTCGTCATCCTCAACTGGCGCGCCACCTGTGGTGAATGCCGCGCATGTAAGCGCAACGAACAGCAGTACTGCTTTGCCACCCACAACGCCAAGCAGAAGATGACACTGACCGACGGCACAGAGCTCGAAGCTGCGCTCGGCATCGGATCCTTTGCCGAAAAGACGCTCGTGGCCGAACGCCAGTGCACCAAAGTCGACGAAGGCGACCCGGCCGTACTGGGCCTCCTGGGCTGCGGTGTCATGGCGGGCATCGGCGCTGCAATGAACACCGGTGAGGTCAAGCACGGTGATTCCGTGGCCGTCATCGGCTGCGGCGGAGTGGGCTGTGCCGCCATTGCCGGCGCGAAGCTTGCCGGCGCATCGACCATCATCGCGATCGACTTCGACGACAAGAAGCTCGCCACGGCAGAAGAACTCGGCGCAACCCACAGCTTTTCGTCAAAGGACATGAGCGAAGACGAAGTCGTTGAGAAGGTCCAGAGCCTCACCGGCGGCTTCGGCGCTGATGTCGTCATCGACGCGGTTGGCCGCCCCGAAACCTGGCGCCAGGCATTCTACGCCCGCGATCTCGCCGGAACGGTCGTCCTGGTGGGCGTGCCCACTCCGGACATGGAGCTGACCGTCCCCTTCATCGACATGTTCTCCCGAGGCGGCAAGCTCAAGTCCTCGTGGTACGGCGACTGCCTGCCCGAACGCGACTTCCCTATGCTCACCGAGCTGTACAACCAGGGCCGCCTGCCGCTGGAGAAGTTCGTCACCGAGCGGATCAGCATCGAGCAGGTTGAAGAGGCCTTTGAGAAGATGGCACGAGGAGAAGTCCTCCGATCGGTAGTGGAGTTCACATGACAGACAGCGCAGTCCGCATTGAGCGGCTCATCACCTCGGGAACCTTTTCACTCGACGGCGAAACCTTCGACGTCGACAACAACGTGTGGATCATCGGCGACGATTCGACCGTCGTCGTCATCGACCCGGCACACAACCCAGATGCGATTGCCGAAGCGGTCGGCGAACGCGAAGTCAGCGCGATCCTGCTGACCCACGGACACGACGACCACATTCGGTACGTCTTCGACGCACAGGCCAAGCTCGGCGATCCGCCGATTCTGCTCAACCCCGCCGACTCGGTCCTGTGGGACCAGGTCTTCGAGGACCGTCAGCCCACCAGCCGGATCGACGACGGCGACACGTTCACGGTGGCCGGCCTGCGCCTGAGCGCGCTCCACACGCCGGGGCACTCCCCCGGCTCCACGTGCTTCTACATTGCCGAGGGCCTCACCGGAGCCGGTGTGCCCGAGGACGTGCGGGGAACCACCGGCCCGGACGCCGAGGTGCCGGTCCTGCTTTCCGGTGACACTCTGTTCAACGGGGGCCCGGGAGCGACAGGACGGTCGTACTCGAGCTTCGACACGATCATCGAGTCGATTCGCGAGCGCCTCTTCGCCCTGCCGGAGGACACGATTGTGCTCACCGGACACGGCGATTCCACCAGCATCGGCGCGGAAAAACCGCACCTGCAGGAATGGATTGACCGCGGACACTGAGCCGCACAGTTCTGATAATCCGGGGCCGGGCGCTTGCGAGCG
>CABTZE010000192.1 GCA_902489215.1 uncultured Brevibacterium sp. | reverse complement strand
CTACCAGCACACCGAACACCCCCGCGACCCCTGGAGCTTCGTCACCGAAGCCCACTGGAACCCGCCCAGAACAAGGCCACAAGCCCCTACCGATGAGCTCATCGGGCCAGCCGCCTACGACACCACTTTCAGCTACGAAGACGGCATCGGAATCCAACAAGGATGGGCCGGCAGACACCACTGACACGCCGAACCCATACACACATTTTGAGCATTAACCCCCCGCTATTCGACACAGTGCGGGCACTGGAACCGAGCGCACGAGAAATCAGCTTGCAGAATAAGTCGACAACAGCGAAAAACCCGCTCTCGACACTGAGTCGATGAGCGGGTTTCTGTCTGTCGGGATAGCGGGATTTGAACCCACGACCTCCTCGTCCCGAACGAGGCGCGCTACCAAACTGCGCCATATCCCGTGATTGGCAACGGGGACAACTATAGCCCACCCGGAGCTGATTGCGAAATCGTGACTCCAACCTGCCATGATGGACCTCATGAGCCTGTCTGTTCACCGCATTGCCGATGCCGCGGTCGCCATTCTCACTGACTACGGCATGGGTGACCTATCTATGCGCAGGCTTGCTCGCGACCTCGGAGTCGGCCCTTCCGCCCTGTACTGGCACGTGAAGAACAAACAGGAGATCTTCGTCCTCGTTGCCCGGCGCATCGCCGGTGAAATTGATGAGGCCCTCGGAGACGGCACGAACCTTGCCCCGACCGAAATCCTGCTGCACATGCACGATGTTCTTCTGCGCTACCGCGATGGCGCGGACATCTTTTCGCTCGCCTACGCCCATTCGGGTGATTCTGTTCTGCCCACCGCTGTCCGAACCCAGATCTCTGACGAGGCGGAGCGCCATTCTTCAGTTGTGCTCACCTGTGGGACGGTCGCGTTTGAACAGAACCGCTCCCTGTTTGATTCGATCGCGGGACCGGCTGACAGCCGAGCCGCCCTCGCCGCCACTCTTACTCGAATTGGCAGGAACGCCGACTGACTGTATCCTTATCCAGGTCAGGGCCTATAGCTCAGTTGGCTAGAGCATCTCGTTTACACCGAGAGGGTCGGGGGTTCGAGTCCCTCTGGGCCCACCCGTCAAAAGAAAGCCGGGATCCGCTGTTCATCGCGGATCCCGGCTTTCTTTGTCTTCACAGAAAATGAGATTGGGTCAGATTTGGGTCATTTCTGACCAGAACCGGCGTTCTTGATTGGAACACGGCCAGAAGCCACACCACACCATTCAGGCAATACACAGGAAAACATCCCAGCGTCTGTCACTTAGGTCACTACCGTTGTGTTCACGGTCACTCTTTCGGGGAGCCTCCCCGGGCCGAGAGGAGTACCCTGTGAACCCCTCTTCGACAAATACAATCAAAAAGAAGCGCACGGGAGCGCTGTTCGGCCCTGGTCTCATGATCGCGGCTTCATTCATCGGCCCCGGCACAATCACCACAGCAATCGTCACCGGCGCAGACTACGGCTTCACACTCGCGTGGTCGGTCATCTTCTCAATCATCGCCACCCTTGTTCTGCAGGAGATGTCAGTCAGACTCGGCCTCGGCGCGGGGCTGGGGCTTGGTGAGGCCATGCGGCGTGCATTAGAGAACCCCGTCCTGAGAACGCTGATGATCGTGCTTGTCATAGCTGCAATCGGAATCGGCGGGGCAGCCTATGCCGGAGGAGACACGACCGGTACGTCGCTGGCTGTTTCGGCGGTTGCGCCCGTTGACCTCAGGATCATTGTCGGCGCGATCATCATCGCGATCTTCGCCCTGCTCATCACCGGCAGCTACAAGATCATCGAGCGCGTGCTCATGGTCATGGTGGTCATCCTCGCAGTTCTGTTCGTCATCACTGTCTTCGTCGTGCGACCGCCAATCGGCGACATCCTCAAGGGGGTCTTTGTCCCCTCGATGCCGCCAGGATCCGCCCTGACTGCAATTGCACTCATCGGAACGACAGTGGTTCCCTACAACGTTTTCCTCCACGCCAGCCTCGTACAGGAAAACTGGGCGAATGTTCCGCAGGAGAGAGCGCTGAAAGAAGCGCGCATAGACACCGTCGCTTCGATCTCCTTCGGCGGGCTCATCACTCTGGCGGTGATGGCGACCTCCTTTGGCGCGCTGTTCATGCACGGTATGAGCGCTGAAACGGCTGAAGACCTTGCGGTCTCCCTCGAGCCGCTGCTGGGAGAAGCATCGACGTGGGTATTCGCACTCGGGCTGTTCGCGGCCGGCTTCACTTCGGCACTTGCTGGTCCGCTCGGGGCGGCTTATGCCATTACGGGGATGCTCGGCAAGAGCACAGATATGAAAAGCCCGCTGTTCCGCGGAGTGTGGATTACCGTGCTCGCTGTCGGCGCAGTCATTGCTTTGACGGGCTTTGAGCCGATTCAGCTCATCGTTGTTGCGCAGGCGGCCAACGGCCTGCTCCTGCCGATCATCGCCATCTTCCTGCTGGTGACAATGAACAGCAAGAAAGTCGTCGGCGAACACGCAAATGGCCTCTGGGCCAATATCCTCGGCGGTGCAGTGACTCTGATTGTCATAGGGATCGGCAGCTACCAGCTGGCTGACCTTCTGGGGCTGCTGCCCGGCTGATCGAATCTCTGTCACAGGCGAGGTTGGGCGCAGTGCAAGCCGCGTCCAACCTCGTCATTTCTGACACTCGGGGCACCAATAGAGTTTACGCCCCTCCATTTCCGTCATCGCGACAGGAGTTCTGCAGACACGACAGGGCAGCCCTGTACGACCGTAGACAAAATGGCGGAACTCACTGTCATCCACTGCGCGCTGCCGACTAGCGCCTCGCAGTCTCGTGCGGGTGAGCATGACACCCGTTTCAACACCGACGGGCAGCAGGCGAACCCAGTCGCACCACAGCGCAGCGACCTCGCCCTCGGTCAACTCGATACCCGGCTTGAACGGACTGAGTCCAGCCCGAAACAGCATTTCAGCCCTGTACACATTGCCGATCCCAGCAACAACGGACTGGTCCATGAGCAGACTTCCGATCGGACGGCGCCTGCGCACATTCTCGGCAAACCTGCGGCCACCTCGTGCGTTGCCGTCCACCAGCGGATCGGGGCCGAGAGAAGCCAGCTGAGCCTCCACCTCGTGAGGAGCGAGAACCTCGCACACCATCGGACCGCGCAGATCAGCGCACACGTCCTCGGTCAGCAGGCGAAGTCGAACCTGGCCGACCGGTTCCGGCGGCCATACAGCGTCGAGTTCCTCCGCCTTTTCGATCTCACCGGCGCGCACCCGCCGAGGTGCCCCTAGTGATCCCGCATACTCCCCTGTCTGCCCGGCACGGTCAAAGGTGCCGGCAGCATAGAGGAAATCCCAGGCGCCGTAGATACCCAGGTGAACACGCACCGTGCGCTCGCCCTCGAAAGGCAGGAACAGGTGCTTGCCGACGGCATAACACTCCCCCAGACGCGTGCCGCTTATGAGCGCAGCACCGTCAGAAAAGCGTCCCTGGGGTGAAGAAGCGGTCACCGCGCGCCCGCCGAAATCAGCGTTGAATCGGCGGGCGATGCGG
>CABTZE010000191.1 GCA_902489215.1 uncultured Brevibacterium sp. | reverse complement strand
CCTGCGCGACGTCAACCGGTTCGGCGTCGGATTCCGTGATGGTTTCGCGGTAGTACTTGCCAAGGCCGTCAAGTGTTGGGCCGCGCTGCACTTCGACCCCGGTGTGCGGGATGTCGGTGATTTTGATGGTGTGGTTCTGGCTGGAGTAGGCGGCTTCGGAGATATCCTTGCCGACTTTGTCAGCGTCGACGTCGAACGCTGCGACGAATTCGATGTCGCTGATGTGGTAGTCGCCGAACTGCACGTGCATGAGTCCCGGAACCTTCGATTCGGGATCTGCGTCCTTGTAGTATTCAACGCCTTCGATGAGTGACGTTGCGCAGTTTCCCAGGCCCGCGATTGCGACGCGGATCGACGTGTTTCCCACTTGTCTTAGCTCCTTATTGCAGACATGACTGCGGGCAGCGACCTGGACGCAGCCACGCGCTCAGGACAAGAGTCTGCCCGACTTTTTATTCTAAACCCCTCCTTGAGGAGCAGCGCAGTCGGTCAGGTGACCACCAGCGGCTCGAGCGTGATGCCGGGGTTTTCCCGTTCCACACCACCCAGACGCCACCGGTCGGAGAACAGTGCCAGCAGCGTTCCGTCGGAACGTTCGAGCACTTCGACGCTGCGTTCTTTCGCCAGTTTGGGGATGTCGTCCTTCACTGTGCGGCGGGCCAGCGTGTAGGGCAGGGACTCCAGGCGGCACGGTGAGTTGAATTCGTTGACCATGCGGTCTTCGACCACTTCGAACTGAATGGGCCCGACGGCTCCGAGCACGGGAGCCTGGTCGCCGCGCAGGTCGGAGCGCAGCACCTGGATGACGCCTTCGTGGTCCAGCTGGTCGATGCCGCGGCGGAACTGCTTGTACTTCGACGGGTCTTTCGCGCGGATGACCATGAAGTGCTCGGGGCTGAAGGACGGAATCGGTGGGAACTGCACGGGCTCGTCGACGTAGAGGCTGTCGCCCACGCGCAGAGCCGATGCGTTGACCAGGCCGACGACGTCGCCGGGGTAGGCGGTTTCCACTGAGTCGCGGTCACGGCCGAAGACGTGCTGAGCGTGCTTGGTTGCAAATGGCTTTTTGGTTTCAGCGTGGGTGACGACCATGCCGCGCTCAAAGACCCCGGAGCACACGCGGATGTAGGCCAGCAGGTCGCGGTGGTTGCGGTCCATGCCGGCCTGCACTTTGAATACGAATCCGGAGAACGGCGCTTCGACGGGACGGGGTTCGCCGTCGCGGTCGATGCGGGGCTCTGCTGATGGGGCGCGGTCGATGAGCGTGTCGAGGATTTTGGCCACACCGAAGTTGAGAACGGCGGAAGCGAACATCACCGGGGTGTGTTTGCCGGCCCGGAATTCGTCGTAGTCGAAGTTCTGCTCTTCCAGTTCCAGCAGTTCGGATTCTTCGACCGCGGTCGTCCACACGTCGCCTTCGACCTCTTCGGCACGTGCTGGATCCATGGTTTCAGCGCCCGCGATGGTGGCGCCGCCGTCGGTGCGGGTGAACTTGGTGTACTCCCCCGTTTCGCGGTCGAGCACGCCGCGGAAGTCACCGGAGTCGCCCACGGGCCATGTGAGTGGTGTGGGCAGCATGCCGGTCTTCTGCTGGATTTCGTCCATGAGCTCCAGCGATTCCAGACCGGGGCGGTCCCACTTGTTGATGACCGTCATGATCGGGATGTTGCGGTGGGAGCAGACTTCGAACAGCTTCATGGTCTGCTCTTCCATGCCCTTTGCCGCGTCGACGAGCATTATGGCGCAGTCAACGGATGACAGAACGCGGTACGTGTCTTCTGAGAAGTCGGCGTGGCCGGGGGTGTCGATGAGATTGACCACGCAGTCGCGGTACTCGAACTGCAGCGCGGCTGAGGAAATCGAAATGCCGCGGTCCTGCTCCATCTGCATCCAGTCGGACACGGTGGCGCGACGACCGGCCTTGCCGTGGGTTGCGCCGGCCTGGCCGATGGCGCGCGCGTGCAGGGCGAGCGCTTCGGTCAGGGTTGATTTACCGGCGTCGGGGTGGGCGATGACGGCGAAAGTGCGCCGTCTGGCGGCTTCGTCACGAATGGTCTGCGGGGTGGGAGTCACCCGGCCAGTCTAGGACAGCCTACTGAGCTCTCAGGCGGAAGGTGGGCGGCACCTCGTACTTGGTTCCGTAGGATGGTTCCGTGGCCAAGAGGAACAGAACCAGCAGACAGCGCACCGAGGACACTGAATATTCGGTTGTTGCCCGCCCGGTCAGGAGCGACCGGCGGGTGCTGTGGGTGTTCATCGCCTCGGCCGTCGTGTCTTTGGCGCTGTGTCTGCTCGGCATCGCCATGTCGCTTATGGCCGCGCACTTCATGCAGCCCATGCAGCAGTTGGGTGTGCCGAACACTCAGCTTCTGGGCATGTGGTTCTTAGCTTCCGCCGGCTGGCTGATGACGGCGGCGACGATCATCGTCTACTGGGTCGCACTGACCCGCAAAACCGCTAAGAAGCGCATCCGCTGGGCGCTTGCGGCGGTCTGCACAGCCGCCCTCTTCCCAGCGTCCTGGGTTCTGTTCTACATCTGATTCACGAGGCGCCGCCGGCTTCGCGCTGCCCCGTGCGGGGCCGCTGTTCTCACCTGAGAGGCCCTACAGTTTGGCGAGCGCTTTGGCAATCCTTTGTTCGGACACGGTGTGTGCAGTGCCGACGTGGGGTGCCCACAGTGATACGCGCAGCTCTTCGACGTCCCAGAGGATTTTTTGCCATTCGGCGGGCAGGACGGCGCTGAACCGCTCAGCGTCGTCCCGGGCCGCACTGCCGAGCACCCGGCCGAGCTTGTCGTCGATCTGGGTGCGCACCTGCTGGATACGGTCCATGAACTGGCGGTCGCGGCTGGCCTGTGTGCCGAGTTTGTCCAGACGGTTCTGGGCGGCTTCGAGGTAGGCCGGCATGCGCAGGACGTAGTCGGGTGCGACTTGTGTCAGGAAGCCCGGCCGCAGGAGGGCCGCCAGGTGGGCCTGTTCGTCCGTTATTGAGGCGAGCACCGTCAGCGAGCTGGTGTTCTTGATGGTCCGTTCGACATCGGCCGCGAGCGTGTAGGTGCGGGTCAGCGCCTGGTAGACCCTGTCTAGTTCGTCGGTGATGCGGCTGGCCACTTCGCGCTGGAGGGCTTTGTATTCCTCTTCTGTCCGCGGGTGCTCACCGCCGCCGGGCAGCCCGTGGTCGTCAGTGCGGTTCAGGCACTGCGCGGTGCGCACGACCCTGCCGACCGCGGTGAAAACGGCGTCTTCCAGCGGGTCGGAGTCCTTGGTGCGGCGGGCCCCGAGCACAAGCTTTGCCGTGTTGTTCAGCGCGTCTTGGCAGTAGCGGGCGGCTTCTTTCTGGCCGAAGCTCAGCAGCCGTGTGACCCCCAGGATTGTTGCCTGGTGCGCCCAAGTTTCGTCTGCTGAGTAGCGCAGGGTCACCGAGGTTCCCTCGTCAACGAGTGCTGGGAAGAATCGGCGGCCGTCCGCCTCAACTTGCTGGGGGAAGGGGCCGGAGTCCCTACCGCGGTTCCCCTGACGGGGTGCCGGCACCCCGTTCTGCGTCTTTGCCTTTGCCGCGCGGTCGGGGGCGGCGGGG
>CABTZE010000190.1 GCA_902489215.1 uncultured Brevibacterium sp. | reverse complement strand
TTCGTCCGAAACGTTCTGCGGAACTTCGGCGTACGAGTGGAACTGCATGCCGTACACGGCACGTCCCTGCGTCTTCGAGCGCAGGTCACCGATGTAGCCGAACATTTCCGACAGCGGGACGAGTGCACGGACAACCTTAATGCCGGTGGCGTCTTCCATCGACTGGACCTGTCCGCGACGCGAGTTCAAGTCGCCGATGACGTCGCCCATGTACTCCTCAGGGGTACGGACTTCGACATCCATGAGCGGCTCGAGCAGCACGGGGCGCGCCTTGGGAGCGGCCTCCTTGAATGCCATCGAACCGGCGAGCTTGAACGCCATTTCCGACGAGTCGACGTCGTGGTAAGCACCATCGACCAGCGTGGCCTTGATGCCGACCATCGGGTAGCCGGCGAGAACACCGACCTGCATGGCCTCCTGGATGCCTGCGTCGACGGACGGAATGTATTCGCGGGGCACACGGCCACCGGTGATCGCGTTGTCGAATTCGTAGATCTTGTCGCCTTCGACCTCCATCGGTTCGATGGTGATCTGAACCTTGGCGAACTGACCCGAACCACCGGTCTGCTTCTTGTGCGTGTAGTCGTACTTTTCGACAGCCTTGCGAATGGTTTCGCGGTACGCAACCTGCGGCTTGCCGATGTTGGCTTCGACCTTGAATTCGCGCTTCATGCGGTCGACGAAGACGTCGAGGTGGAGTTCACCCATACCGCCGATTTCGGTCTGGCCGGTTTCGTCGTTCAGGTTGACCGTGAAGGTCGGGTCTTCCTTCACGAGCTTCTGAATAGCCGACGAGAGCTTTTCCTGGTCTCCCTTGGTCTTCGGCTCAATCGAAACGAAGATGACGGGCTCAGGGAATGCCATCGATTCCAGAACAACCGGGTTGGCCGGGTCTGCGAGGGTGTCACCGGTGGTGGTGTCCTTCAGACCGATGAACGCGTAGATGTGTCCTGCAATTGCTTCTTCAACAGGGTTTTCCTTGTTGGAGTGCATCTGGAAGAGCTTGCCGACGCGTTCGCGCTTGCCGGTGGTGGTGTTCATCAGCGTGTCACCGGACTTCACGTGACCGGAGTACACGCGGATGTAGGTGAGCGAGCCGAAGAACGGGTGGGTGGCAACCTTGAAGGCCAGAGCCGAGAACGGTTCATCCTTCGAGGGCTTGCGCACGACCTCTTCGTCTTCCTTGCCGTAGACGAGGCCGGTGACCGGCGGAACGTCGAGCGGCGAGGGCAGGTAGTCGATGACGGCGTCGAGGACCTTCTGCACACCCTTGTTCTTGAAAGCCGAACCGCACATGACGGGGAAAGCTTCCGAAGCAATGGTGAGCTGACGGATGCCGGCCTTGATTTCGTCGATGGAGAGTTCGCCCTCTTCGAGGTACTTCTCCATGAGCTCTTCGTCGGCTTCGGCAACGTCTTCGACGAGAGCAGCGCGGTATTCTTCCGCACGCTCCTGCAGGTCAGCAGGGATTTCGATTTCCTGCATGTCCTGGCCCATCTTGGTTTCGTCCGGCCAGACGTATGCCTTCATTTTGAGGAGGTCGACAACGCCCTCGAAGTCGCTTTCAGCGCCGATGGGCAGCTGGATGACCAGCGGCTTAGCGCCGAGGCGGTCCTTAATGGTGCCGACGGTGTAGTAGAAGTCAGCACCGAGCTTGTCCATCTTGTTGACGAAGCAGACGCGCGGGACGTCGTACTTGTCAGCCTGACGCCAAACGGTTTCGGACTGCGGTTCGACGCCTTCCTTACCGTCGAACACAGCAACTGCACCGTCGAGAACGCGGAGCGAACGCTCCACTTCAACCGTGAAGTCGACGTGCCCGGGGGTGTCGATGATGTTGATCTGGTTGTCTTCCCAGTAGCAGGTCGTCGCGGCCGACGTAATCGTGATGCCGCGTTCCTGTTCCTGCTCCATCCAGTCCATCGTCGAAGCGCCGTCGTGGGTTTCGCCCAGCTTGTAGTTGACGCCGGTGTAGAACAGGATTCGTTCGGTGGTGGTTGTCTTACCAGCATCAATGTGAGCCATGATGCCGATGTTGCGGACCTTGCTAAGGTCAGTCAGCACTTCAAGTGCCACGGTGTCCCTCTCTCGTAAGAAGTACCTGGACAAGCAGTACCCGCCGAAACGGGCACCGTTTGATTTTTACCAGCGGTAGTGAGCGAAGGCCTTGTTGGACTCAGCCATCTTGTGCATGTCCTCGCGGCGCTTCACAGCAGCACCAAGGCCGTTTGATGCGTCGAGGATTTCGTTCATCAGACGCTCGGTCATCGTCTTTTCACGACGCTGGCGAGCGAACTGAACCAGCCAGCGCAGAGCCAGCGTGGTGGAACGGGCGGGGCGGACGTCAACCGGCACCTGGTAGGTGGCACCGCCGACGCGGCGGGAGCGGACCTCCAGCGACGGGCGAATGTTATCGAGGGCCTTCTTCAGAAGGGTCAGAGCCTCGACGTTGGCCTTCTCCGAAGCGCTTTCGAGTGCGCCGTAGACGATGCGCTCAGCGGTGGAGCGCTTACCGTCGAGAAGGACCTTGTTGATGAGCTGGGTGACCAGCGGTGAGTTGTAGACCGGGTCGATGGCGACCGGGCGCTTAGGTGCGGGACCCTTACGCGGCATTACTTCTTCTCCTTCTTCGCTCCGTAGCGGCTGCGAGCCTGCTGACGGCCCTTAACGGGCTGAGTGTCGAGTGCACCGCGAACAATCTTGTAGCGGACACCGGGGAGGTCCTTCACACGGCCTCCGCGAACGAGCACGATCGAGTGCTCCTGGAGGTTGTGGCCTTCACCCGGGATGTAGGCGGTCACTTCGATCTGCGAAGAGAGCTTGACACGTGCGACCTTGCGCAGTGCCGAGTTGGGCTTCTTCGGCGTGGTCGTGTACACACGGGTGCACACGCCGCGACGCTGCGGGCTGCCCTTAAGAGCAGGCGTAGCGTTCTTCGCCGGCTTGTCGTGTCGTCCCTTGCGGACGAGCTGCTGAATTGTAGGCACTTAGTAGGTTCTCCGATGCTTCTCGTTGTTCCTAATCTCCTGAGGATTCAGGAGCATATCCTTCTGCGGCCGGGTGAAGCTGCATGCCCGACTGCAGATGCAGTTCTTCGCCGCCGCAACCAGTGCAGATGCGCTGTTTGTCGGTTTATGGCGAACAACCGCCGGTGTGGGCAATGCCCGTGTCATGATGAATGTCCCATCGTCTACGGACAACAACACCGTCTGCCGAAAAATCGCAGATGCACCTAGGGTAACCCTCTGCGAGCCACTCGGTCAAAACACGGTCATTCGGTGCTTGACCTGGCTGTTTCAAGCGTTCCACCTGTAACGCGCCTGGAGAGGTGTTTTGCACCGAATTTGCCTGGGATTCGCTCATTCTCCGCATTTATTCCATGTCGCGCATCCGGCTTGCGCATTATGGTTGAAGAATGACTGATCACCGGCCCCCCGACGACAACAGCCCAGACCGGAAGCTAATCCGCGCGTCAGACCACGACCGCGACGATGACATCCGCGCTCTCTCTGCTTCGCACGCTGTGGGCCGGCTCTCGCCCGAGGAACTTGGTGCGCGCCAACGCACAATCTTGGCCACAGTTTGCTTCCA
>CABTZE010000189.1 GCA_902489215.1 uncultured Brevibacterium sp. | reverse complement strand
CGTGTTTGTAAACACGGCTGCGTTCGGACACACCTTTTGCAAGTGCCGTCTTCATATAGCCGGCGCGAAATACATCGAGCATGGACGACCGAGTCATTCGGGCTGTCAGTGCTGCCTGCATTGCTCCCAGCGCCACTGCGGGGAGTATGAGGTACCGCAGGTGTTCACCCAAACCTTCTTCGATGCCGCGGTAACCGGCCACGGGAAGCCACCCGAGAGTTCCCGCGAATACGAGAATAAGCAGGAGGCCCAGAAGGAAGCTCGGCACTGAGATGCCCAGAAGCGAAAACGCCATGAATCCCTGGTCAATGACGGTGCCTCTGCGGCGCGCTGCCACGATTCCTGCGGGGATAGCGATGATGAGGGCTACCGCCTCAGCCAGTATTGCCAGTGACAAGGTAGGGCCCAAGTGGTCCAGTAGAACGGTTGAGACATTGGCTCCCATAAAGTGCGAATATCCCAGGTCGCCGGTAATCGCTCCGCCCAGCCAGCCAAAGAACTGTGCAAACAGCGGCTGGGCCAGACCCATTTCTGCCCGAAGTGCTTCTACCTGCTCGGTGGTCGCGTTGGGCCCGAGCATGACTGACGCCGGGTCGCCAGGAGTCAGGTGAACAAGGGAGAAGACAACGACCGCCACAACGGCAAGCACCGGAATGAGTGACGCGATGCGTTTGATGATGTAACTCAACATGGAGTGCCTCCCCGGGGGTCAAGGCGGTGGACGATCCCCCGCAGCGGCTTGCAAAGTGCTGTCATAGGACGCTCCCTCCGGCCTCGTAGACAAAGCTGCCGTTCCGTGTAGCAAACCGGCCGCCCACGATGACGTCGTCGACGCCTTCCGTGAGCTGCCATGGATCATCGAATGTTGAATGCTCGACGAGTGATTCGAGGTCGAAAACAGCGATGTCAGCGGCTTTCCCCTCGGCTATAACCCCTCGATCGGTCAATTGAAGTCGAGAAGCCGGCAGCGATGTCATTTTGCGCACAGCCTCTTCGATTGTCAGAAGGCCTTCGTCACGGACATAGTGGCTGAGCACTCGAGTGAAAGTAGCGAAACTGCGCGGATGTGGGCGGCCAGCACCCGTGGCCGCCATTTTGTTGCCGTCCGACGCCACCGCCACGTGCGGATGAGTCAGGGCCGAACGGACATCGTCTTCGGACATCGAGTGGTGGATGATGGCTACCCCCGCAGCGTGTGCCTCAAGGACGCGCAATGCGGCTTCGGCTGGGTCGCAGCCGTCCTCCTCACCGATCTCAGCGAGATTCTTCCCTACCGTCCACTCGTAGCCGCCGGTGCCGGCGTCACTGACAGATGCAACGACAACAGTCTCCGCACCCGACCTTCCGCAGAGAATGTCAGCAAGCTCCTGCTTAGCACGGGCACGCACATCCGCATCAACCAAACGGCCGGGGATTGCCTCTCGTCCTTCATCAAGCAACCATGTGGGCAGAAGGGCTGTCATTGTTGTGCTTGAGGCTGTGTAGGGATACACGTCCGCGGCAACGTCTATGCCTGAAGCCCGAGCCGCGTCAATCAACTCAAGCGCTTGTGAAACGCGACCGTGGTTATGTAAGTCTGTCGCTTTGATGTGAGAGATCTGCAGTCGACCGCCCGTGTCTCTGATTGCATTGATCGATTCGCGCACGGAGTCCAGCACGTAGTCGGCCTCGTCTCGCATGTGCGTTGAATACAGCAGTCCGCATTCCACGGCTGCTGCTACGACCTGGTTAATTTCTTCATCCTGCGCATATGCGCCCGGGGCATAGATCAGTCCCGTTGAGAAGCCGCGAACACCCGCTTCAGCCGCTTTGCGAAGCTCCAAAATCATGTGTTGAACCTCGGCGGGAGAAGCCGCACGAGATTCGTTGCCCATGGCCATCCTGCGCAGCGCCGAAAAGCCCACTTGAAAAGCAACGTTGATTTCCAGTGGCAGTTCGGCGGTTGCTTCGATAAAGCCCTCGGCTTCGGTGGATTCGGTTGTGAATACCGGGTCCAGGTGACCCCAGGTTCGCCTTACTTCATCCATGTTTGGCGCTGGGAACGGAGATGAACCGCAATTGCCCAACAGCAGTGTCGTGACGCCCTGAGCAACTTGTGACGGTGCCTGCGGACATCCTTGAATCGTAAAGTCTGCATGATTATGCAGATCAATAAATCCTGGCGTTACAAACCGGCCCGTGGCATCGACCGTTTCGGCGGCACTTTCAAGGGGAATAGACCCAGGTGTCGCGACTGCGGCGATCTTGCCGTCAACGATCCCAACATCTCGCAAAGCCCCGCGTTGACCTTCGCCGTCGATAACTGTTCCGCCGACAATCCTGATGTCGAACATGGAGCCGTTCACCACACCCTGCATTGCGTTGGTTTCTCACAAACATCATTATTTGTGATCTGACCCACAATTTAAGCATGAAAATTCATTCTTTTCGCAAGACACGTTCAGTTTCTTTACAGATCTGTGATGTGAGCGGCCGCGAGCGCCACCGCCCGAGCTTTCGATGACCGTTGAACGCTTCGACGGCCCCAAGTATCGGGTTATCTGCTAGGCACCAAATGCTAGAGGTGGGGCGGGCAGTTCTGTAAGGGCGGGGTTGTCGGGGTTACCTGTTCTTTTTTGCCCTCTTCGCCGCCCTCTTGGCTTCTCGGCGCTGCCGGGCTCGGGCACGTTTCTTCTTGCGGATGTCAACAACCCAGCGCGGCACAAAAGGCCATGGCAGCGGGATTCCCAGGATGCCGGTCATGCCGATGATCGCAATGACGAAACCCGCTATAAGCGGAACAGAAATGATCGTGTCGAGCGGCTCAGGGATGCTCATGCCTCCCAGCAGCATCATCATCCCGACAACACCGAAGAACAGCGAACCATAGGGAACCAAATACAGGGAAGCATCACGGTCCGTGACACCGCTCTCCGCCCCATTAGCCGAGTCGTACCACTTTTCGGTTTCAGGGTGTTTTCGTATGGCTTGCATGTAGAAGGTCCAGCCAAGACCCCCGCCGAGCACCGAGCCGATGCCAAGCAGCAGCTCAGTGGTATCCAGACTCATAGACGGTAACCTCCGGCAGATGCTAAGGGCGGTGCTGAACAAAAACCTACCAGCGTTCGGCCGCCCTACTTGTTCTTTTCTGCCCTCTTCGCCGCCCTCTTGGCTGCTCGGCGCTCGCGGGCTCGGGCGCGCTTCTTCTTGCGGATGTCGACGACCCAGCGCGGCACAATAGGCCACGGCAGCGGGACTCCCATAATTCCGATCATGCCGATAACCGGAAGGGCGGCAGCCACTGCGTACACACAGAAAAGCACCGGTTTGACCGAGTCTGGGATAGTGAAGCAGGACAGCAGCATTAGGAACCCGAAAAGAAAGAAGAACAGTGAACCGAAGGGAACCAAATACAGGGAGGCATCGCGGTCCGTGACGCCGCTCTCCCAACCATCAGCCGAGTCGTACCACTCTTCGGTTTCAGGCTTTTTTCGTATCGCCTTCATGTAGAAGGTCCAGCCGAGACCCCCACCGAGAAGCATGCCAATGCCAAGCAGCAGAGCAGTCGGGTCCAGATTCATAGACGGTGACCTCCGGCGGATGCTTAGGGCGGTGCTGAACAAAAACCTACCAGCGTTCTGCCACAAACCTCCCTCAGGCAT
>CABTZE010000188.1 GCA_902489215.1 uncultured Brevibacterium sp. | reverse complement strand
GTACAGGTAGCGATCGCCCTCGCGCAGCTGCACGCCCAGCTGCAGGCCGTAATAGCACGACATCGACGAATCGCCCACGAGCGTCAGCGGTCCGTCAATCGTCTGCCTGTGCGTGTTGATGGCTTCGGTCAGGGCTTTAAACGGCTTGTGCCATTCGGTGCGTTCAGCTTCGATTTCCTGTGTCAGCGGGGCCGACCACAGTTCACCTTCAGCGCGCAGTCCGCCGAGCTTGTCAACAAGTGCGGTCACCGCGTCTTCGGCACGCGCCAGCAGCGGATGCGACGGCGAGGCGTTGGTGATCATGGAACGCTGGTCAATGTCGATGCGCACAATTGTTTCGGGCAGCCGCATACCGGGATCCCAGAATTCGCTCGGGGCAAGCTCTGTGCCGACCGCAATGAGGGCATCCGCATGCCCCAGCAGGGTGTGGAATGCCGCCAGACCGCCGATCGCGCCGACCCGGTTGGGCGATTCGAGAACGCCCATTCCAGCGGTCGTTTCGACAATAGGGGCGCCCAGAACCTCCGCGAGCTGCGCTGTGGCCCGACCGGCACCTCGTGAGCCTCCCCCGGCAATGAGCAGCGGCTTCTTCGCACAGCGAAGAGCCTCGGCCGCAGATTCCACAACAGCCTCGTCCAGCGGCAATCGGACGTCCGTGGACACCGGCAGCACAGGAGTGTGCGGTCCGTCCTCTTCGATGACGTCCAGCGGGATTTCCAGGTAGACGGGCTTGTTTCGGCCCGTGGTCATCGTGGCGAAAGCGTGCGCGACCGCCTGCGGGATCTCGCTGGGCGAGGTGACGCGCACCGACGATTCGACAATCGAGTCGAAAACACCGGACTGCGACCGCACTTCGTGCAGCAGACCATTGCCCAGGCCGGGGTGGCGGACGGGAACGCCGGGGCTGATGAGCAGCACCGGAACTGAATCCGAATGCGCCTGCAGCATAGCCGCGGCCGCATTGAGTGCTGCCGGGCCGGTCGTGGTGATGAGCACGGACGGTTTGCCGGAAACACGCGCAGAGCCATCGGCCGCATAGCCGCCACCCTGCTCGTGCCGAGGCGTGATGACGCGAATCCCCTCGCTGTGCAGACCCGCAAAGATCTCAAGATTGTGCGTGCCGGGAATGCCGTACACCTGTTCAATGCCGTGTGCTTTGAGAGCTGCGGCAAGCTGGCGTCCGCCGGTGGTGTTCATCGTGGTCCTTTCGCTCGGTGGCGTCGAATACACAGAATGCAGTCGGTGGGGTGGATCATCGGAAGTCCAGGTCGTCACGCGGGCCGACGGTGGCCATGGCCCATTCCTGTCCGAACAGGCGTGCGGCGAGTTCGCGCACATCTTCCGGGGTGACGGAGCGGGTCCGTTCGACGATCTCGTCAGTCGTCAGAAGCGGCTGGCCGGTCAGTTCGCTGCGGCCCAAACGGTTCATCCGAACCGCCGTGCTCTCCATGGCGAGCACCGCGGAAGCCGCACTCGCAGAGGCAGTGTCTGCTACCTCGACGGGAGTGGGACCGCTGTCGGCGAGTTCGGCGCATTCTGCCCGGATCAGGCGCAGAACCTCCGGCGCATCTTCCGGCGCGCAGCCGGCGTAGATGCCGAAGTCGCCGATGTCGCTGAACTGGGAGCCCGCACAGTGCACCGAATAGGCCAGGCCGCGGTCTTCGCGGATGCTCTGGAACAGGCGCGACGACATTCCGCCGCCCAGAAGCATCTGCAGAACCGCAAGCGTGAAGCGGTCGGGGTGCCCCAGGTGCAGGCCCTGGACACCCGTGAGCAGCACCTGCTGTTCGGTCGGTTTAACCAGCCCGCCGCGCTCGGCATGGAACACGGGAGCCGGTTCGGCTGTCCCCGCCGGGGTGTCGTCAACCGGGGCCGAGGTGCCGCCCACCTCATCAGGCAGGTGCTCGGCTGCGCGCCGGCACGCCTCGACAACAGCTTCGTGTTCCGCTCCCCCGGCGGCCGCAATGACGATCCGCGGTCCCGTGTAGGCGTACGCGTAGTGGTCGACGAGTTCGCTGTGGTCCAGCTGCGCGATGCGCTGCTTTGTGGCACCTACGGGACGGCCCAGGCCGGAACCGCGGTAGATGATCGAATCGTAGTGTTCGTAGAGAACATCAACCGGGTCATCAGCTGCCATCGCGAGTTCGTCGATGATGACTTTGCGTTCGCGTTCAAACTCGACGGGGTCGAGAAGCGAATTGAACACCATGTCGCACAGCACTTCGGCAGCGCGATCGAGATCGTCAATGAGGCAGCGGGCGTAGTAGGCGGTGTACTCCTTTGCGGTCACCGCGTTGGCTTCCCCGCCGAGCCTGTCGAATTCCCGCGCGATGTCCTTCGCGGTGCGCTGCCGGGTTCCCTTGAACAGCATGTGCTCTAGGAAGTGGGTGGAGCCGGCCGTGTCGTCGGTTTCGCTGCGTGAGCCCGAACCGATCCAGATGCCGAAGGTCTCCGAGCCCAAGCCCGGCATTGTTTCGGTGATGATGCGAATACCAGACGGGAGGACAGTGCGGGCTACCGCGCTGTCCTCCCGGTGAAGAGGTTCAGTCAAGGGTGAGGTCAGTCCTCGTCGGACGACTGCTCTTCGTCGACAACCGGAACCAGCGACAGCTTGCCGCGGTCGTCGATCTTCGAGATCTCAACCTGGATGGGCTGACCCACGCCGACAACGTCTTCGACATCGTCAACGCGCTTGCCGCCGTTGAGCTTGCGCAGCTCGGAGATGTGCAGCAGGCCGTCCTTGCCGGGGCTGAGCGATACGAAAGCACCGAAGCTCATGAGCTTCACGACGGTGCCCAGGTAGCGTTCGCCGACTTCCGGAACCTGCGGGTTGGCGATCGCGTTGATGGCATCGCGAGCAGCTTCTGCAGACGGGCCGTCAGTCGAGCCGATCAACACGGTGCCGTCGTCTTCGATCGAGATTTCCGCACCGGTGTCTTCCTGGATCTGGTTGATCATCTTGCCCTTGGGGCCGATGACCTCGCCGATCTTGTCAACCGGGATGACGACCGACAGGATGCGCGGAGCGGTTGGAGCCATTTCGGCAGCCGGTCCGTCGATGGCCTCGCTCATGACTTCGAGGATCGCGTGGCGGGCTTCCTTGGCCTGCTTCAGTGCGGCACCGAGCACGGAGGCCGGCAGACCGTCAAGCTTGGTGTCCAGCTGAATTGCCGTGATGAAGTCTTCCGTTCCGGCGACCTTGAAGTCCATGTCGCCGAAGGCGTCTTCGGCACCGAGGATGTCGGTCAGTGCAGCGTAGGCGCGCTGCGGGCCGGATTCGGTTTCGATAATGTCCGAGACCAGGCCCATGGCGATGCCGGCCACGGGTGCGCGCAGCGGCACACCGGCCGCCTGCAGCGACAGGGTCGAAGCACAGACCGAGCCCATCGAGGTCGAGCCGTTGGAGCCGAGGGCCTCAGAAACCTGGCGGATGGCATAAGGGAAGTCCTCACGGGACGGGATAACCGGCAGCAGGGCGCGCTCAGCCAGAGCACCGTGGCCGATTTCGCGGCGCTTCGGGGACCCCACGCGGCCGGTCTCGCCGGTGGAATACGGCGGGAAGTTGTAGTGGTGCATGTAACGCTTGGACTCGACTGGGGTCAGGGAGTCGATCTGCTGTTCCATCTTCAGCATGTCCAGGGTG
>CABTZE010000187.1 GCA_902489215.1 uncultured Brevibacterium sp. | reverse complement strand
CGGGAAAGAGCGTTCCCAGTTCATCGCCGAAGACGATCGGGGTGATGAATGCCGCCAGCCAGGCCAGTACAAAGGCAATGGCGGTGAACACCACAGCGAGGAAGCGCGGAGGTTTGTGCGGCCAGGTGCTTTGGCCGATCAGCAGGCGCAGTCCCGCTTCGTCATGGATAATGTCGGCAAAGCGGAAGCGGATGACAAAGCTCGTTCCGACGCTGAAAGCTGAGCTTATGAGCAGCGCCAAGCCGAGCGTCAGAGTGTCATTCACAGTGCTTGCGCCTCCTGAGTCATCGTTTCTTCCAAAGCTTTAAGTGTCTGCGCGTCGAAGGGGCCAGCGAGCTTCCCCTGCGCTGTGCCGAACAGCTCAATCTGGCGAATGGCCTGATGGATGAGCATTCGCTGCCCGGATACCGCTATTCCGCCGCGCTGGGCCGCAGCCTGCGCGAGAGAAAAACCGGCGGGCGCATAGCCCGCTTCGAACACGGTTGTCGTGCACCTCTCCGGCAGTTCCAGGGAGTCTTCTGTCAAAACTCCCGAAGGCAGGGTCGACAGGACTGTCGGCCAAGGTGCGAGGTGGAGCTCCCCTATTGCCGCTGTCTGCGACTGAGCGCCAAGGGACTGAGCGAAGCCGGCAAGGGACTGGGCCTTGTCCGCAGACCTGGCGAACACGTCGATCCGTTCAGCGCCTAACCGCACAGCAGCAAGCACCGCAGACTTCGCGGTCGCTCCGCTGCCGACGACGGCACAGGCAGACACCTCTGCGTTCGCTTCCCGCAGTGCCTGTTCGATGCCGTACACGTCGGTGTTGAAAACCCCGGGCACCGGGCCGCCTACCCACGTGTTTCCCCCGCCGGTCAATCGCGCGGTTTCATCAACGCTCCAGCCGCGCAGCTCGGCCAGTCGAACAAGCTCGGTCTTGAGCGGCATGGTCAAAGAGAAGCCCGCCCAGCTTGAGTGAGCATCAAGAAATGAGGCGAGATCCGCCTCGGCGACTTCGAATCGCCCGTACTCCCAGTCCCACCCCAAGGCGCGGTATGCCGCGCCGTGCAGAGCCGGCGACTGAGAGTGGGCTATCGGCGAACCGAGGACAGCAAGCTGTGCGTCAGCCATTCTTTTCGCGGTGCTCCCTGAGCCACTTCTGGTATTCCTTGACGTTCTTTTCGTGTTCCGAATAGGTATTGGCGAACTTCACTTCGCCCTTATCCGGGTTGGTTGCCACGAAGTACTCCCACTTGCCCTCTGCCGGGTTCTTTGCCGCAGCGAAGGCACCGTCTGACGGCGAGTTCACCGGTCCGGGCGGCAGGCCCTTGTGCTTGTAGGTGTTGTAGGGGTTGTCGGACTTACGCTGCTCGGCGGTCGTCGACAGATCCTGGCGGGCGCCGAAGATATAGGCCACGGTTGCGTCTGACTGCAGGTAGCCGTGGGTTTCGGAGTCCTTGGACAGACGGTTGATGAACACTCGGGCAACCTTGGCGCGCACCTCGGGATCACCGGTAGCCTCGATCTCCACGAGGCTGGCCAGAGTCATGAAGTAGTTGGCGTCGTCATTGGTGATGGCCTGCTCGTTGAGCATGTTCTTCGTGCCGTCGACCATCGCCTGCACAAGCTTTTCCGGTGTCGTGTCAGCGTGGATTTCATAGGTCGCCGGGTGCAGATAGCCTTCAAGGCTCGGCGCGTCGACATCAAGGCCGTAGTCCTTCGGCTTTTTGCCATCAAGAGCCGCGTTGATCTCATCCTCAGAGAATTCATGTTCGGCAAGCTTCTTCTTCAGCACCTTGATGGTGTTGCCCTCGGCCATGGTGAGCTTGTTCGCCGCTTCGGCTTCCTCCAGGACATCGGCTGCGGCCTTTGCACTCATTTCGCGGCGCATGGTGAAAGTGCCCGCCTGGATGACAATATCGCGTTCCTCAACCTGCTTGAGGAACGGCCCGGCGGCTTTGATGACATTCTCTTCAACCAGCTGGTTGGCAACCTGGCGAGCGGACGATCCCGGAGCGATCACGATCTTGACCTCGTCCTTGCCCTCACCCTCGTAATCTCCACGGCTCAGCAGTGCATCGCCCAGAGAGTTCTTCGTTGTGAGAACACCGACGACAGCCCCGCCGCCCAGCACGAGCGTGGCGATGACGAGGATCGCCACGAGGCGACGCCTGCGGAACTTCTTACGGCGTTCCCGTGCTCTGCGTTCGGCACGAGTCATCGTTTCCGCGCCGAATTCGTCCACGAGGCTGTTCATGCGGGCTCCTCCCCCACGCCTACGGATTCCGTCAGCGGCCCGTTGGATCGCTCGTATTCGAGTGCGCTCTGCAGGATGATGACGGCCGCCTGCGCATCAACGATTTCCCGCCGCTGCTTAGAGTTCCGCCCTGCTTCGGCAAGCTGTGCGTGCGCCTGCGAAGTCGAGAACCGCTCATCCATGAGCTTGATCGGCATGCCGACAGCTCGGGACAGCTGTTCCGTGAAGGCCAGGGCTTTCTTGGCTGAGGCCCGCTGCTTGCCGTCGAGCGAGGTCGGTTTGCCGCTGATGATCTCAATCGGCTCGTATTCGTCGACCAGCTGCGCGAACTGCTTCAGCACGGCCTCGTCGCCTTCGCGTCGATAGAGCGTCCCGACAGGGCTTGCGAGGATGCCGTCGGGATCGCACGCGGCAACGCCCACGCGGACCGTGCCGACATCAACCGCCAGCCGTCGTCCTCGTCGAAACGTCACCCGCGCTCCTGAAGTTCACGACGGACAGCCGCGATCGCCTCGTCGATCTTGGAGGCGTCCTGACCGCCGCCCTGGGCGAGGTCGGGCTTTCCTCCGCCACCGCCGCCAAGCACGCCGGTTGCGGTCTTGACGAGGTCACCAGCCTTAAATCCGAGCTCCTGCGCTGCGGGGCTGACCGCCACGACAACCGTGGGGCGTCCGCCGGCAGCACCGAATGCGGCAACTACGGAGGCAGTGTCGCCCAGGCGCTGCTTGACGTCCTGTGCAAAGGTGCGCACGTCACCGCCGCCGGCTTCGCCGAGGTTGACGCCGACAAAGCGCACATCTCCCACGGTCTGCGCATCCTGCGCAGCCTGGCCCGCACCGGCCAGCACCTTGTCGCGTTCGAGCTGCGCAATGGTCTTCTCGGCTTCCTTGATACGGCTGAGCAGACCACCGACGCGGTCGAAGACTTCCGGACCGGGCACCTTGAGCAGGTCAGACAGCGCCTGAACGATAGCGCGTTCCTTCGACAGCGAGCGAATCGCGTCAAGGCCGACACTGGCTTCCACACGTCGCGTGCCGGAGCCGACCGAGCTTTCGGAGTACAGCGAAATCGGGCCGATCTCAGCTGTCGACTTCACATGCGTACCACCGCACAGTTCGCGCGACCACAGACCGCCGATATCGACCACACGGACGATCTCGGGGTACTTTTCGCCGAACAGGGCGGTCGCACCGGACTTCTTGGCGTCCTCGTAGGACATGTACTCGTAGCCGACTTCGAAGTTGTTGCGCACTGCCAGGTTTGCGGCTTCTTCGACTTCAGCCCGCATCTGAGCGGTCATGGCCTCCGGGTAGGAGTAGTCGAAGCGCAGGTAGCCGGGCTGGTTGAGCGAGCCGGCCTGCGTTGCGGTTTCACCCAGGACTTCGCGCAGAGCGGCATGGATCATGTGGGTT
>CABTZE010000186.1 GCA_902489215.1 uncultured Brevibacterium sp. | reverse complement strand
GACCCCCCCGCAAGACCGTTATCTCCCTCGGCCGGGCGGAGGGGGAGGACGAAGCCGTCAACCGCATTAAGCCGGCAAAGGACGTCACCCCCGCCGCTTCGGAACAGGTGCGCCACGAGGTAAAGCCTGAACCAGTAGCAGAACAGCCTCAGAAGGCTAAGCCGCAGCTGGTCGAAGTTGCACAGCCAGAAACCGAACCGAAAGTTGCGGAAGACTTCCGCGCTCCGGTGACGCCTATCAAGCGCGCGGCGTCCGCGCCGGAGGAGGACACTGAGTTGCGTCAGATTACGACTGTTCACCCGCGCTCTTACAACGACGCGAAGACGATCGGTGAGAGCTTCCGCGACGGCATTCCAGTGATCATGAACGTCACTGACATGGGAGAGTCTGAAGCCAAACGCCTCGTCGACTTCTCGGCCGGCCTCGTATTCGCGCTGCGTGGCAACATCGAGCGCGTGACCAACAAGGTCTTCCTGCTCACGCCACACGGCGTCGAGATCCTGGGTGAAGAGCTCACTGGCGACGATCAGTCAGCATTCTTCAACCAGAGCTAAAGCTCGTCCGCACGTACGCTGCGGGTCACGACCTTCTGAGACATAGAAACTCGCCACACGGATAGGGCCACAGATACATGGGTGCAAACGGCATGATTTTCGGCGCGATCTACCTTGCGCTGAGCCTTTTCATGTACTTGCTGATGGCCCGCATCGTTGTCAGCTTCATCGACTCATTCGTTCGTGACTGGCGGCCACGCGGCGCTGCGCTTGTCTTTGCAAGCACTGTCAACCGCACCACGGAGCCACTGCTCGGCTGGGTCCGAAAAGTGATCCCGCCCGTGAATTTCGGAGGCGTCCAGCTGGACCTTTCGTTCATTCTGGTGTTCTTCGTGGTGTCCATCCTCAAGGGCTTCGTATTCCGTCTGGGCGTTGGATTGGTGTGAACTAAGCCGCGTCTTACAGCCAGCGCATCGCGAAAAACCGAAGCATGTTATAGAGTCGTAATCAGGCATTCGTCTAGCGGGGCTTCAGCGCGGGCGTTTCAAAGTCACTAAATGTCGTGACCAGCGAAAGAATCGCTGGTGACCGTACCCGAGTAATCGAGGAGATCAGATGGCACTGACGCCGGATGATGTAGTCAACAAGCGCTTCCAGCCTACGAAGTTCCGCGAAGGCTACGACCAGGACGAAGTCGATGACTTCCTTGATGAGGTTGTTGAGGAACTTCGTCGCTTGAACGACGAGAACGCTGAACTGCGTCGCCAGCTGGCTGAATGCCAGGAAGGCAACGTTGTTCCAGCTCCAGTTTCCGCAACCTCAGAAACCGCTGAGGCAGAGGTTGAAGCTCCAGAGGCTGAAACCCCAGAGGTTGAAGAGACCGTCGAGCCTGCTCCGGTTGAGGAGACCCCAGAGGTTGAACAGCCTGCTGTTCCAGTTGCAGCAGCAGCTGAGACCTCGGCGCCAGTTGCTCCGGCCGCATCGACCGGTTCCGCAGACCAGGCTGCAGGCGTCCTGCAGATGGCACAGCGCCTCCACGACGAGTACGTGACCCAGGGTGCTAACGAGCGCGACCGCATCATCTCCGAGGCTCAGGCCAAGGCACAGTCCCTCGTTTCCGATGCTGAAGCAGCCGCGAAGAAGACCACCGAGGACGCTGAAGACACCAAGCGCCGCACCCTCGATGACTTGGCTGAGAAGAAGACCAAGCTCGAAGGCGAAATCGAGGATCTCAAGTCCTTCGAGACCAGCTACCGCGAGCGCCTGCGCACCTACATTGCAGACCAGCTGTCTGACCTCGACGGCCAGACCCCGGTTTCGGAGCAGGTCTAATCTAGCTCTGCACCAGCAGGCTCGCTTTTCCAAGCCGGCCTGCAGCGACAAGCCGGTGCGTCGCTTCAGAACATCACTGAAGTGAATAGCTAAGGTGTATAGCTCAGTTCAAGGCGGTGACCCGCGGGGTCGCCGCCTTGAACTATCTCCACAGCCATTCACACCGGACCAGATAGATCCGCTACCCATCCATATCCGCTCGGAACACGGCACCAGAAGGGTACCTATGACAACGCCGAAGACCACCGCATCACGTGGAAGCCTCGCGAGCATCGCAGGCATCGTTTTAGTGATCGGGTACGGCTTTGATCAACTGACCAAGTACTGGGTTGAGACCTCAATGGAGGTTGGCGAGATCCGCTGGGTTATCGAGCCGTGGTTCAAGTGGTATTCGATCCGTAACCCGGGGGCCGCGTTCTCGATGGGTGAGGACTTCACGTGGGTCTTCACTGTGTTCATGGCGGTGGTCGCCGTAGCAGTGGTTGTCCTGATGCTGACGAAGGCTCGTTCGCGGTTGTGGATGGCCGCGCTTGCGGCTCTGCTAGCAGGCACACTCGGTAACCTGACCGACCGCTTGTTCCGCCCGCCTGCGTTCGGGCACGGCCACGTGGTCGACTTCATCTCGGTCGGCGACTTCGCAATCTTCAACATCGCCGACTCCCTGATTACGTGCAGCGTCGCGGCGGTGGTCTTGCTCATCTGGTGCAACGTCCCACTCGCTGGGGGTCCCCGCGTTACCGGGCGGCACAAGGACCAGCTGATCGAGGAGAACGCATGAGCAGCACCGAGCCCGCTGAACAGCTCATCACGGTTCCGGGGACGGGCCAGCGGCTCGACGTCGTGGTCGCCAAGGCCGCGGACGTCTCCCGGACCGTTGCCGCGCACATGATTCAGGACGGACTCGTAAGCGTCGACGGGCAACGCGGTTTGAAGTCGATGCGCCCGGACGCCGAGTCAAAGATCACCGTCAAGATCGTAGCGGCCGAAGAAGTGGAGGAACCGGTGCAAGACATCCCGATTGTGTATGAAGACGCGGACCTCGTGGTCATCAACAAGCCCGTCGGTGTCGCAGCGCATCCTTCCCCAGGTTGGGCGGGTCCGACCGTCACGGGGCAGCTCGCGCGCCAAGGCATCGCAATCGCAACCTCAGGCGCGCAAGAGCGTGCAGGCATCGTCCAGCGGCTCGACGTCGGGACATCGGGCCTCATGGTCGTAGCGAAGTCCGAACCCGCCTACGCAGGCCTCAAGCAAGCGTTCAAAGACCGCACGCCAACCAAGATCTACCACGCCGTTGTCCAGGGGCTACCAGACCCCATGGAAGGCACCATCGACGCGCCCATCGGCCGGCATCCGAACGCAACCTGGCGTTTCGCCGTCGTGACGGAGGGCCGCAACGCGGTGACCCACTACAAGCTCGAAGAAGCGTTCGGGACCGCATCGATGATGCGGGTCAAACTCGAAACCGGCCGAACTCACCAGATCCGTGTGCACTTCTCCGCGATGGGCCACCCGCTTGTGGGCGACCAACAGTACGGCGCAGACCCAACGCTCGCGGCACAGCTCGGGCTCACCCGCCAGTGGCTGCACGCCAAGGAGTTAGGTTTCACACATCCGGTAACTGGGGAAGAGATGTACCTCGAGGCCCCATACCCACAAGACCTCGTGGACTCGCTTGCGCTGTTGCGCGAAGAGTAACCCGCCGCAGTGCCGCCATACGCCGCGGCCGCGACCCGCATGAGTGCTTCCATATCAGTGACTCCGTGCAGGCCACGCCGCCCACGGCATCATCCTTGCCGACGGCGCGGCTGGCTAACATGGTCATGTGGCTGGAAG
>CABTZE010000185.1 GCA_902489215.1 uncultured Brevibacterium sp. | reverse complement strand
GTAACCAAGCTCAAGGCCTCCGAGGTGAGCGAGGGCGAAATCCTGGAAGCCACCAGCCCCTCCCTGTTTGGGGAGGACCGCGTCATCGTCATCAGCGATGTGGAGAGGGCCGGTAAGGAGGTCACGAAGATCCTCCTCGATGCTTGCGCTAACCCCTTGCCGGCACCGGGAGGGCCGATGAGGATGATGCGCTTTGTCATGTGCGTCCTTCCGATTTGTTCCTAATCGAATGCTACCTAAGCGCACAGGCCCGAACCCCAACCGGTCTGGTCGGGATTCGGGCCTGTGCTCTGGTCAAAGGTGTAAGTCAGCTTTCCCGCTTATCAGCGCAGGAGGCCTTCGTAGTGGCGCTGCTGCATCTGCGAATCGATCTGCTTGACCGTCTCCAAGCCAACGCCAACCACGATGAGGATCGAAGTGCCGCCGAACGGGAAGTCCTGGTTCGCATCGACAAGCACCAGGGCGATCAGCGGGATCATGGCCACAAAAGCCAAGTACAGCGAACCGGGAGCCGTGATGCGGTTCAGAACAAAGCGCAGGTAGTCCTCGGTGGGCTTGCCGGCGCGAATGCCGGGAATGAATCCGCCGTACTTCTTCATGTTGTCGGCAACTTCTTCCGGGTTGAACGTAATCGCAACGTAGAAGAAAGCGAAGAAGATGGTCAGACCAGCGTAGACCGCCATGTAGATCGGGTGGTCACCGCGCGCCAAGTACGTGTTGATCCACTGCACCCAACCGGACTCGGGGTTGCCGAACTGGGAAATGAGCTGCGGCAGGTACAGAATCGAGCTGGCGAAGATCACCGGGATAACACCAGCCTGGTTGACTTTGATCGGAATGTAGGTGGAAGTTCCGCCGAACATACGACGGCCCACCATGCGCTTGGCGTACTGCACAGGGATGCGGCGCTGCGACTGCTCGACGAAGACAACCAGAGCGACAACCAGCAGGCCGACCAAGCAGACAATCGCAAAGACGTCCGGCCCCTTCGATTTGAGGATCTGTCCGAAAGCAGTCGGGAAGCCAGCAGCAACCGAGGTGAAGATCAGCAGCGACATACCGTTGCCCACACCGCGCTCTGTGATCTGCTCACCCAGCCACATGATGAGCGCGGTACCGGCGGTAAGGGTCAGGACAATGATGAGCTGTGCCCACCACTCGTCACGGACGATGATGTTCTCACAGCCTTCGACGTTGCCGAACAGAGCGCCAGTGCGGACGGTCGTGACAAGAGTCGTAGCGTTCAGGACCGCCAGACCGATGGTCATGTAGCGGGTATACTGCGTCAGCTTGGCCTGACCGGAAGCGCCTTCCTTGTGTAGAGCCTCAAAGCGCGGAATCACAACGCGCAGAAGCTGCGTGATAATCGAGGCCGTGATGTAGGGCATGATGCCCAGCGCGAAGATCGACAGCTTCAGCAGAGCACCACCGGAGAACAGGTTGATCATGCCGAACGCGCCCGAATTCAGCTGCGGATTCGACACACACTGCTGAACGTTCGCGTAGTCAATGCCAGGCGCAGGGATGAAGCTGCCCAAGCGGAAGAGCACAATGATGCCCAAGGTGAAGAGGAGTTTGTTCCTCAGATCCGGGGTCCGGAAGGCTCTACCGATAGCGCCGAACAAACGTCCTCCTGAGATAAGAAACCCCCGTGCCGAATAATTTCAGGCACGACGATTCCGCAGACAGATACCGCAGGTACTTTACTCTGGTCCACCTAACCAAGCAAACCCGAGTCTGAGATACCAGGCGACCGGCACCTCGCCTCCTGCCCCACACAAAAACAGACGAGGCGGAGGTCATGATGACCTCCGCCTCGTCAGCGAAATCAGACAGCCTCAGCTGTCGTCAATCAGGCTTCAGTAGCGGTACCGCCGGCAGCTTTGATCTTTTCGATCGCAGAACCGGAGAACTTCTGAGCCGTAATGTTGATCTTCACGGTAAGTTCGCCCTCACCAAGAACCTTGACGGGCTGCTTGGCGCGAACAGCGCCCTTCTCCACCAGATCGGCAACAGTGATGTCGCCGCCTTCCGGGAACAGAGTCTGCAGCTTGTCCAGGTTGACGACCGCGTAGGTCACCTTGTTCGGGTTCTTGAAACCGCGGAGCTTCGGCAGACGCATGTGCAGCGGCGTCTGGCCACCCTCAAAGCCGTGGGGAACCTGGTAACGGGCCTGCGTGCCCTTGGTTCCGCGGCCTGCGGTCTTACCGCCCTTACCTGCTTCACCGCGACCGTAGCGCTGCTTGGCGGTCTTTTCGCCCTTAGCGGGGCGCAGGTGGTGAAGCTTGAGTGCGCGTTCTTCAGCCATGTCAGTCCACCTCTTCGCACTTGACCAGGTGGCGCACAGCGTTGACCATGCCGCGGACCTCAGGACGGTCTTCGCGAATCACCGAGTGGTGAAGACGCTTGAGTCCCAGGGTGCGAATGGTTTCACGGTGCTGTGGCTTGCCACCGATTGTCGACTTGATCTGCGTAATCTTCAGCTTCTTAGCCATCAGGCGCTAGCCCCGCTTTCTGCTGCGCGCAGAAGAGCGTGCGGAGCGACCTCGTCAACCGGAAGACCACGGCGAGCCGCGACTTCCTCCGGACGCTCCAGGCCCTTCAGCGCTGCGATGGTGGCGTGCACGATGTTGATGGAGTTAGCCGAACCCAGCGACTTCGAAAGGATGTCGTGGATGCCAGCGCAGTCGAGGACGGCGCGGACCGGACCACCGGCGATAACACCGGTACCAGCCGAAGCCGGACGCAGCAGGACAACGCCGGCAGCGTCTTCACCCTGCACCGGGTGCGGAATGGTCTTCTCGATGCGGGGAACGCGGAAGAAGTTCTTCTTCGCTTCCTCAACACCCTTGGCAATAGCCGCGGGAACTTCCTTGGCCTTGCCGTAGCCCATGCCGACCATGCCATCGCCATCGCCCACAACGACCAGGGCGGTGAAGGAGAAACGGCGTCCGCCCTTCACAACCTTGGACACGCGGTTGATGGTGACAACGTGCTCAATGAACTGGTTCTTGTCTTCGCGCTCACCGCGTCCACCGCGGCGACCGCCCTGGCCGCGACCACGACCGCGACCGCGATCGGGGTTCTGCTGCTCAGTCTGGTTTGTCTTCTCTTCGTTGCTCACAGCGCCAGACCTCCTTCACGTGCGCCCTCTGCGATTGCGGCCACACGGCCGTGGTAGGCGTTGCCGCCGCGGTCAAAGACGACAGCCTCAACACCGACAGCCTTCGCGCGCTCGGCGATGAGTTCGCCGACCTTGCGAGCCTTTGCGGTCTTGTCGCCGTCGAACGAACGCAGCTCGGTTTCCATGGTGGAAGCCGAAGCAACGGTCTTGCCGGCTTCGTCGTCGATGACCTGGACGAACACGTGGCGCGACGAACGGGTCACCGAAAGACGGGGACGTTCCGGCGTGCCGCTGATGTGCTTGCGCAGACGAGCGTGGCGACGGTTGCGTGCAGCAGTCTTGGACTTGCCGCGGCTCTTCTTCAATCCGAAGGCCATGGTTACTTACCAGCCTTTCCAACCTTGCGGCGAACCTGTTCGCCTGCGTAGCGGACACCCTTGCCCTTGTAGGGTTCGGGCTTGCGAAGCTTGCGGATGTTCGCAGCGACTTCGCCGACAAGCTGCTTGTCGATTCCGCTGACGGTGAGTTTGTTGTTGCCCT
>CABTZE010000184.1 GCA_902489215.1 uncultured Brevibacterium sp. | reverse complement strand
GTTCGGGCCCACACGCGTCCCGACTTGCTGCGCAGCGCGGCACCCCAGAACAGGCCGTGGCGAATGTGCTATCGCAGTCGGCCATGTTCCGCTTCCCGCAGAAGGCGCGTGCGCGCGGGCTCGTGCACGCTGGCGCCTACACAGCGCCGGGCGTGGGCCTGCCCATGTGCCTTATCAGCGCTGAAAACGCCGTCGACCTACTGGAGCGCACATGAGCTGGGCGTATGCGGTAGCACTCGGCTTTTCGCTGCTGGGCATGGCGATTCTCGACTTTCGCCACGGCCTGTTCTGGGGTGCCGCGCTGCGCAGCAAGTCGGGACGCGTGTGGGCCCGAACCGCCGGAGTTCACTTCGGCGTGTGGGCGGTGTTCCTGCTGTGGGACATTCTCGGCATTGGGCTGAACGTGTTCTTCCGCGGCGATTCGCCCTACATGACGGGCATCAACCTGGCCCCGCACCTGCCGATGGAAGAGCTGCTGTTCCTGTTCTTCCTGGTGTGGCTGACCATCAACGTTTTTGTCGGGGCTGCGAAGCTGGCTGAGTGGTGGAAGGCTCGGGAAGCGGGGCAGCCGTGACGTACACGCTTCTCAACGCCTGCTTCCTCATACCCGCAGCACTTCTTGCGTGGAGTGCCCGCAAGCGCATTCCCACTGGCCCGTGGCTGCTGACGGCAGCAGTGCTCATTGCCCTGACGATCATCTTCGACAACATCATGATCGGTGTTGGACTGTTCTACTATTCGCCGGAAACATCGTCGGGCATCACGATTGGCCTCATGCCGATCGAAGACCTTTCCTACACGGTCTTCGCAGTACTCGTCCTACCCGCACTCTGGGCTCACCTGCTCCAGCCGAGAACAGACCAAGCCGCCCGTGGCGGCAGTGGTGAGCGGCGCCTCGTCAGTGGGGGTGACGAGCAGTGCTGAAGCACCTTTTCCTGTCATCCCGCCCGCTCAGCTGGGTCAACACGGCCTACCCGTTCGGGGCGGCATACCTGCTGATGGGCGGCGGGTTAAGCCTGGATTTCTGGCTGGGGTTCCTGTTCTTCCTGGTGCCGTACAACCTGGCCATGTACGGCATCAACGACGTTTTCGACTACGAATCCGACATGCGCAACCCGCGCAAAGGAGGTGTGGAGGGCAGTGTGCTCGACCCCGCCCTGCACCGGCCAACCCTCCTTGCGGCCGTCTTCAGCTGCCTGCCGTTCGTGCTGTATTTCCTGGTGACGGCGCCATGGGTGGCCAAGGCGATGCTGGTTTTCAGCCTATTCGCGGTTGTCGCGTACTCGGCAAAGGGACTGCGGTTCAAAGAAATCCCCGTGCTGGACTCCGTGACCAGCTCTCTGCACTTCTCCACGCCCGCCTGGTTCGGCGTGACGCTGCTGGCTGGCGGGGTTGGTGGTGTCTTTGATGTTGGAGCCGGTGCTGGTTCGGGAGTGTTGGGCTCCGGTGTGAGTGCCGCGGGAGTCTTGGGGCTCGTCGCATTCTTCCTGTGGGGCATGGCAAGCCAGGCGTTCGGTGCGGTGCAGGACATCGGCCCCGACCGGGAAGCCGGCCTCAAATCGATTGCCACGGCATTCGGCGCGCGCGGAACGGTGGCTGTGGCGGTTGCTTTGTACGCGGCGGCAGCCGTGCTCATGGGCCTCACCTCGTTCCCGCTGGACATCATGGCGGTCGTCGGGCTGGCCTATACCGCCAACGCGGTGCGCTTTTTGAGTATTGACGATGCCTCCGCCGAGCGGACTCGCGCCGGCTGGCAGGTTTTCCTGTGGCTGAACTATGCCGCGGGCTTCGTCTTGACGATGGTGCTGCTGGCCCAGGCTCTGCTGTAGGGGTGCGGCTGGCGTTGTTGCCCCGCCCGTGCGGATGGGCACATGCTTCTGTGAAGCGCGCCGAATGGACGCCTCGGCCCCTGTCGTTCCGGGCCTTATTGTGGAGGCATGAGGATCCACATTGCCGCCCTGGGCGGAACGATTGCGTCTGTTCCCACTGAGTCCGGTGGGGTTTCTCCCAGCGTTTCCGGCGAAGACATTGCACGCGCCGCCCGCCTCGACACGATTGACGTCGGTTCTGTGGTTGGCCACGTTGCCCCACCCGCGGGGCAGGCGGGTGAGGACGGTGGCCAGGGGGCAGGCGCCTCGTCATCCGGTCTGCAGCTGACCTTCGAGCAGGTGGCACAGGTCGGCTCCGGCTCGATCACGGTCGAGCACCTGGTGAGCGTGGTGGAGTCGGCGCGGACTGCTGCGGATGAAGGGGCTGTCGGAGTTGTGCTCACGCAGGGCACTGACACGCTTGAGGAAACCGCGTTTGTGCTGTCGCGGATCAACGATTCGGGTATTCCGATTGTGGTCACTGGGGCCATGCGCAACCCGTCGCTGCCCGGTGCCGATGGGCCTGCGAATGTGCGTGCCGCTGTCATTGCTGCACTTTCGCCACAGGCTCGAGGTCTGGCAAGTGCGTTGGTGATGGCCGATGAAATCCACGATCCCGTTTTCGTGCGCAAAGACCACACGAGCTTCATCCACGCTTTTTCCTCCGGACCTTCTGCTGGGCCGCTGGGTTGGGTAAGCGAAGACCGCGTCATCCTGCCACATGTTCCGGCAGGCGGTGGTTTGGCTGGTGCTGTGGGGGCCGGCAGCGAGGCTGCTGCCGCAGGTGAGGCGCGGCCAGCTGGAGTTGCTGCGGCGGCCGGAGTGGCAGGAGCGGCCGGGGCGGCACCTCGTCCCCAGTTCCCCGGCCTGACCAGCGACGACGTTTTCCCTCAGGTGGCTGTTATTGCCGTTGGCTTGGGTGATTCGCTGGCGATTCTCGATGGGGTTGCCGATGCCGGGTATGCCGGCTGTGTCCTTGCCGGTGTCGGCGGTGGGCACGTGCCGCAGTCGGCGCTTCCTGCGGTCGAGCGGCTTGCTCAGCAGATGCCGGTTGTGTATTCGTCGCGCACGGGTTCGGGGTCTGCGCTGGAGAACACCTACGGCTACCCCGGCGCTGAAATCGGCTTGCAGAAGATGGGGCTTGTGCCCTCGGGTGTGCTCGACCCCTATAAGGCAAGGCTGCAGCTGCGACTGGCATTGGCGGCTGGCGGGGTTGGCGCCGGTGGTGACGTTGGCGCTGCAGCAGGAGCTAGCGCCGGTGTTCGGGCCGAGGTCGAGGCGGCTTTCGCTCCCTTCCGCCCCGGTTTCACGCGCTAATGCAGATTTGCGCTTTAATGCGCTACAACAACGCGTGACTCTGCATTAAAGCGTGAAACTACGCCAGCCAACGGGCGGCAGCGTAGGAAGAACAGGCACAACGCGCCAACACAGCACACCACCCCAACCGCCGACAACCCATAGAAACCGCCCGAAGCCCAGCCCCACCTCGCCCACCAAACCCAACTCCACCCAACCAACCCCAGACTCACGCAATAATGCAGGCGCACCACCCAAGCCAGACTCACGCGCTAATGCAGATTTGCGCTTTAATGCGCTACAACAACGCGTGAAACCGCACTAAAGCGCAAATCTGCACCGGCAAGAGGGCAAAACCAGCCCGGTGGCAAGCGCTGACAACGCGGTTTACAGAGTGGAAGGACAGCAGGCTTTACGGCTGCGGCGCTGGCGGCGGGGCTGGGGGGGGGCTTCCTGGGGGGTGGGGGCGGAAGGGTGGGCCTGGGTGGCCCGGGGGGGGGGTTTGGGTGGGGGGGGGGGTGGGG
>CABTZE010000183.1 GCA_902489215.1 uncultured Brevibacterium sp. | reverse complement strand
GGGGCGGCGGGGGGGGTGGGGGCTTCCCCCCCCCCCGGCCCTAAACCCCGCCCTTGGACCCAAAGGCGGGGGGCGCAAACACTTTTCCTGCCCCCGCGGTTTTTCTGTGTGCTCACACGGTTTCCACTGATCTGCAATTCAGAGTCTTCGCAGGTTGGGCGACCATAATGGGGCCGTACATTTCACGCGGAGAAGGGACATTCATGGGCTTCGCTTTCCTCGTCATTCTGGTTGCCGGCGGCGCTGCGGCGTTTGCCATTGCTCGCAGCAACAAGAAGAACGAAGAGGCGGCTCGGCAGAGCGAACTCGCAATCGTTGCCAAAGCGTCAGAAGAGGACGTCACGCAGTTCGGTGAAGAAGTTCGGGCCCTTGACCTAGAAACCGCAGGTGTTGATTTGGGTGACGGCGGCCGTCAGGACTACCAGAAGGCCATCAGCTGCTATGACCTTGCGAAGGACCTCCTGGGCAAGATCACTCGTCCCGAAGACATCCGCCACGTGACAGAAGCCCTGGAAGACGGCCGCTATGCCGCCAGCTGTGTGCGTGCCCGCGTAGAAGGCAAACCGCTGCCCACCCGCCGTCCGCCGTGCTTCTTCAACCCGCAGCACGGCCCCAGTGTCGAAGACATCGACTGGGCGCCCGCTGGCGGTCAGCCTCGCCCCATTCCCGTTTGTACCGCAGACGCTGAACGCGTTGCGGTCGGGGCTGAACCGTCAGTGCGCAAAGTGACTCTTGCCGACGGGATGTCGCGCAGGGCCTACTGGGAGGCAGGCCCTGCCTACGCCGAATACAACCGCGGCTACTACTCGAACTATGCCGGCTCCGGCATGCTTCCCGGTGTGCTCATGGGTGCGATGCTCATGGGGCCGATGATGGGCGGCATGGGGGCCTGGGACGGTTCCTACGCCGATGGTTACCAGGACGGCCTGGCCGCTGATGGCGGCGCGGGCGATGCCGGTGACATGGGCGACTTCGGCGGAGGCTTCGGCGATTTCGACTTCGGCTTCTGATTGACTGGTATCGGGAATCAGAAGGAGAACAGTGGAAGAAGTCTGGATTCGCGACGACAGCATTCGCCTAGGTCAGGTGCTCAAACTCTCTGGCTTCGTTGAAGACGGAGTTATGGCCAAAGAGCTCATTCAAGACGGCCAGGTGTTCGTCAACGGAGAGCTCAATTCGCGGCGCAGCTCAAACGTCAATGTGGGCGATGTGATTGCTGTTCCCGCCCTTGACATCGAATTCACCATCACACGCGGCTGAGCCGCCGGACAGCCGCACACGTGGGCGCGTTTAATGCGCTGGGCGTCGGCCGAGCCGATCTCAGTCGAGCATGCCCGGTGCGTCCCACAGCGGCGACCACTTTGACGTGTCTTCTTCAAAGCGGAGATCAGCGCCGATTGCTGCTTTGATGTTGAATTCCTCGGCGTTGTCCCTGCGGTGCGGTCCCGTCTGCACAAACGGGTAGAACGTGCCGCGCTTGTACAGGTAGACAAGTGCCGCGCGTGTGCCTGAGGGTGTGCTGAAGTACAGCGATGAGCACAGCAGCATGGGGCCGAAGCCGGCGTTCTCAATGGAGCTGTTGACTGCGTGCAGGTTTGTGACCAGGCCGGGGATGTCGCGTGCCTCGTTGCTCAGCACGTGCCACGAATAGCCGTAGCTGTCGTCTTCTGTGCGCACCTGAAGGTCGGCATCTTTGGCGATCAGCGCCGAGGCTTCGCGCACAGCATCCGCCGATGCGCCGCCTTCGACCGCACGGTAGGCCACTGAGGCAACGCCGGTGGGCGCATAGTCTGTTGCGGCTTCCAGCGTCAGAGCCGCCGGAGGCAGGCCGAAAAGGGCGTCAAGGTTCGGTTTGACCGGCTTAGAACGGCCCAGAAGAGCGTCGAAGAAACCCATTTCTCACCTCTGTGACAGGTTGCGGGCGATGTCCTGCAGTTGGGCCAGGCGCTTCTCCAGGCTGGGGTGTGTCGAGAAGAGCTGTGTTACGGACTTTCCGTTGACGGCGGGAATGAGCGCGAGGTGGTTGGCGGCACCGGCTGCCCGCAGGTCTTGGTCAGGGACTTTGGTCATCTGCCCGGAGATCTTCATAAGAGCGCTGGCCAGAGTGGACGGCTGCCCGGTCAGGTACGCGGCGGCGCGGTCAGCGGCGAGTTCGCGGTAGCGGCTGAGGGCGCGGATGAGCACGAAGCTGATTGCGTAGACGACGGCGCCCACGAGCATCATGGCGATCATGACTGCGGCGGCGTTGTTGCGTCCTCCGTAGCGGGCGTACATGCCGGAGCGGACCATGAGGCCAGCGACGACGCCCGTGACACCGGCAACCGTCATGACGGTGACATCGCGGTGGGCAACGTGAGCCAGTTCGTGGGCGAGCACCACTTCGACCTCTGCGGGTTCCAGCGTTTCCAGCAGGCCGCGGGTGACGCACACAACCGAGTGATCGGGCGAGCGTCCGGTGGCAAAGGCGTTCGGCACGCTGGTGTCGGCGAATGCAACCCGCGGTTTGGGGGAGTCGGCCAGCTGAGTCAGACGGTCGACGATGGCGTGCAGCTCCGGTGCCTGTTCGGGCGAGACCTCGTAGGCTCCCATCGCGCGCATGGCGAGCTTGTCGGAGGAGTACCACTGGAAGAAGAAAGCGCCGAAGCTGATGAGCAGTGCGATCACGACACCGCCCAGTGACTGGCCGAGGATCCACCAGATTGCCAGAATCAGGATGACGTAGATCAGCCCGTTGAGGAAGATAGCCCACCCCATACGGAGGGACAGTCCGCGGTCTTTGACGAACCTGTTTCTGGCCACTGTGCTCCTTGTGTGAACACGGCGGGCCGGTGCGCCCGGCCCACCGTGCTGGCGATCAGCCCTGCTGGGCGTCGTTCTCTTCTGCCGTGACTTCGGCCTCTTCTGCGTCCTGGACGTCTTCGAGCTGTCCCTGCGGCTTGGCTGCCGGCAGGGAATCGCGCATGCGCTGCAGCTCCATTTCGACATCGTTGTCGGAGCTCATAGCCGCCAGCTGACGGTCGATGTCGTCTCCACCCGTGCCGCTGAAGTCTTCCAGCGCACCGGTTTCGAGCAGTTCGTTCATCGCCCCGGCGCGTGCCTGAAGTTCGTTGGTTTTGTCTTCTGCACGCTGAATGGCCAGGCCGACATCGCCGAATTCATCGGAAATGCCGCTGAAGGCTTCGCCGATCTTGGTCTGCGCTTCAGCAGCGTTGTAGTTGGCCTTGAGGGTTTCCTTGCGGGTGCGGAAGGACTCGACCTTCGTCTGCAGTCGCTGGGAGGCCTGCGTGAGCTTCTGTTCCTCCGCCTGCAGGTTCTGATGCTGCACCTGGAGGTCTTGGATCTGCTGGGCCAGCCCGGACTTTCGGGTCAGGGCTTCGCGGGCCAGGTCTTCGCGGCCCATTTCGAGAGCCTTCTGCGCCTGCCCCTGCAGTTTGTCCGACTGTGATTCAAGCTGGTTGATCTGCAGTTCGAGGCGTTTGCGGCTGGTGGCAACATCAGCAACACCGCGGCGCACCTTCTGCAGCAGATCGAGCTGCTTCTGGTACGAGTAGTCGAGGGTTTCGTTGGGGTTTTCAGCGCGGTCGAGAGCCTTGTTGGCCTTGGCGCCGAAGATCATCTTGATCCGCTGGAAAATGCTCATGAGCGCAGATTACTCCTTGCCGTGACTGCTTGGCATGTCTTCCGTCCAAGCCTAACGGT
>CABTZE010000182.1 GCA_902489215.1 uncultured Brevibacterium sp. | reverse complement strand
GGCGCGATTGGCGCAGCGGTAGCGCGCTTCCTTCACACGGAAGAGGTCACTGGTTCGATCCCAGTATCGCGCACGGAGTTCGCTCCATAACTGAATAGCCTTCTATAGGCGCGATTGGCGCAGCGGTAGCGCGCTTCCCTGACACGGAAGAGGTCACTGGTTCGATCCCAGTATCGCGCACAGACAGCCGGGGGTTTAAGCCCCCGGCTTTTTTGTGTCTTGCGGCTGTGGTCTGCGGTAGCTGGAGATCCCCGGTGAACGTGAAATGAAGTTCTCCTGGAAATTTCCGCCCGTATCAGCGCTATGCTGTTGGAAGTTCGAATGATCGGTGAAGATCATTCTCGATTGCACGTGACCGTACAGAGACAAAAGGAAACCGCATGAGCGAGAACCCCTCCGGGCATAACGGCTCGAACTCGCAGAACAGCCCCTACGGCAACAATTACGACCCTTCGGGAAACAGCTCCGGAAGCTACGGTCAGGGCAATTATGGCCAGGGAAACTACGGCCAAGGTGATTACGGGAGCCAGTATTCGCAGGCTGACTTCGGCAGCGACTATGGCCAGGATGGTCAGCAGTCGGTAGGCAGCCAGGGCAGCTACGCCGATTACCAGCAGCCTGTCGGCAGCCAGGGTGATTACGGGAGCCAGTATTCGCAGGCTGACTTCGGCAGCAGCTACGGGCAGGATGCTCAGCAGCCTGTTGGCAGCCAGGGCGGCTACGCCGACTACCAGCAAGACCCGCAGGCGTACGGCGGCAGTGACCTCTATGGTGCGGGCGGTCCCGGAGGCCCGGGTGGTCCATCGAGCACTGAAAAGAACAGTCTGGGCGTTATTTCACTGGTTTCCGGCATCGTTGGTTTTTTCATCTGGCTGGTCGGAATCGTCGCGATCATCACGGGCTTTATGAGCCTCAAGGCCGTCAAAAACGGCCAGGCCAACAACAAGGGCGTTGGTCTGACCGGTCTTATCCTGGGCTTCTTCACGACCGTGGTCGGCTTGATCGTCACTGTGATCGTCGTGATCTTCGTCGTTATCGGCATAGGTTCGGCAAACCCAGCGCCCGCTCCGGCCGATCCCGGCAGTGGGACTGAAGCTCCGGCAGATCCAGAAGGCGACGGTGACCCGGGCGAATCCGACGACAAGGGCGAAGCTGCGGGCGACGGTGCTGCTGAAGGAGGCGACATCAACGCCGGATCTGACAAAGCCACGTTGATCGGAACGTACGAAGGCATTGAGATCCGTGCGTACATTACAAGCGGCAAACCTGATGAGTACTCGATTCCCAACGCATTTGCCGGCCGTGAGGTTCTTGTCATCAAGTACTTCCTGAAGAACACAAATGACAAGGACGCTAAAATCGGCGCTGCTCGCATCAACTGCATTGCCAACGGTCAGGACTGTTCTAAGAATGTGCACGGCAAGATCGGCGACAGGAACCTTGACGTCCCGACCCTCGACCTAGGTGCCAAACCCATCAAAGCCGGTAAAGAACACGAGTTCGTTACAGCACAGGCAATCGAATACGATCGCGCTGGAGACGCCGAGATCTCGATTTCGATCATGAGCAAGGACTGGAGTGACGAAGAGGAATTCAAGATCAAGTGACCCAGTCTGAAGAAGGGCCGTGATCGTGGGGTGGGAGCAGACTGTTCCCACCCCACGCAGTCTTTAAGGTGCCTGGTCACCAGATCCGGGCTCGTTCCCGTAAGAGCCAGCAGTTCCTGACTGCTGAATCGGACGTACGACCACACCTGCCAACGGGTACAGTAGAAACGCTGAAACGACCACATAAAAGGAGAAGCCGTGTCTGACACGCTGACCGTCGCCGGAGAAGAGATTCCCTACACCGAAGGGATGACGAGCACAGAGCTCTTTGCATCCGATCCGACGACAGTGGCCGTCTGGATCAACGGCGCTTCCTGTGACCTTCACCGTGAGCTGCAGCCCGGCGATGTCGTCGAGCCCATCAGCATCAGCAGCGAAGAGGGCCTCAACATTCTTCGCCACTCCACGGCGCACGTTGTCGCACAGGCCGTGCAGGAACTGTTTCCGGGAACCAAGCTTGGCATCGGCCCCTACATCACTGACGGCTTCTACTACGACTTCCAGGTTGAAGAGCCGTTCACTCCGCAGGACCTCAAAGCCATTGAGAAACGCTGCCAGCGGATCGTGAAAGAAGGCCAGACCTTCCACCGCACCGAAGTCAGCGACGACGAAGCTCGCACCCGCCTGGCCGACGAGCCCTTCAAGCTCGAGCTCGTCGAAGACAAGGGCAACGGTGCCGAAGGCGCCAGCGTCGAAGTCGGCGGCGACCAGCTGACCATCTATGAAAACCGCAACCGCAAGGGCGACGTCGTGTGGGAAGACCTCTGCCGTGGTCCCCACCTGCCGTCTACCAAGCTCATCGGCAACGGCTTTGCCGTCACCAAATCCTCCGCAGCGTACTGGCGGGGCGACCAGTCCAACGCCAGCCTGCAGCGTGTCTACGGAACCGCGTGGCCATCGAAGGACGAACTGCGCGCCTACCAGGAGCGCATCGCAGAGGCCGAGCGCCGTGACCACCGCAAGCTCGGTGCGGAACTCGACCTGTTCTCCTTCCCCGACGAACTCGGTTCGGGCCTTCCCGTATTCCACCCCAAGGGCGGCGTCATCAAACGCGTCATGGAGGACTACGTCCGCCAGCGCCACATCGAAGAGGGCTTTGAGTACGTGGGCACCCCGCACATCTCCAAGGAGACCCTGTACTACACCTCGGGCCACCTGCCGTACTACGGCGAGAACATGTTCCCGCCCTTCACCGTCGACAAGCACGTTGCCGAAGACGGCACCGTCACCCACGAGGGCACGGACTACCGGCTGAAGGCAATGAATTGCCCGATGCACAACCTCATCTACCGATCCCGCGGCCGCTCCTACCGCGACCTCCCGCTGCGTCTGTTTGAATTCGGCACCGTGTACCGCGACGAACCGTCCGGTGTTATCCACGGCCTGACGCGCGTGCGCGGCTTCGCACAGGACGATTCGCACTCGTACGTGGCAGAAGAAGACGCCGCAGCGGAAATCAAGCACCTGCTGGACTTCATGCTGTCGCTGCTGCGCGACTTCGGCCTGGACGACTTCTACCTCGAACTGTCCACCCGCGAAGTCGACGGTGCGAAGAAGGATAAGTTCATCGGCTCCGACGAACAGTGGGAAATCGCCACGAACACCCTGCGCGAAGTTGCCGAAGCCACGGGTCTTGAGCTCGTACCGGACCCGGGCGGTGCAGCCTTCTACGGTCCGAAGATATCGGTGCAGGCGCGCGATGCCATCGGCCGCACCTGGCAGATGTCGACGGTGCAGATGGACTTCAACCAGCCGGAGCGCTTCGACCTCGAATACAGCGCCTCGGACGGCACCCGCCGCCGCCCCGTTATGATCCATTCGGCCAAGTTCGGTTCGATTGAGCGCTTCATCGGCGTGCTCACCGAGCACTACGCCGGTGCGTTCCCCGTGTGGCTCTCACCAGTCCAGGCGACACTGGTTCCGGTGGCCGACGAATTCAACGACTACTGCTACGACATCGCCCAGAAGCTTAAGGCCAGGGGAGTGCGCGTGGAGGTCGACACCTCCGACGACCGCTTCCCCAAGAAGATCCGCAACGCATGAAGTCCAGCAGGTGCTTGATTTCCGCTGCGGCGTCTTCTTCTGCCACGTACGAGTGCGAATCGTCCTGTGCGAAGCCGCGC
>CABTZE010000181.1 GCA_902489215.1 uncultured Brevibacterium sp. | reverse complement strand
TAAGCTGGTTGCCGAGGTGCCACTACAAGCATGAGGCCCCGAACGAAAATCAGGCGGGGCCTCGTGCTTAAGCGTGTGTGTGAGAACCTGCCCGCTGGGGGAGCAGGCTCACCGGTTTCACTGTCCGGTGGTGCTGTCCGCGGTGGCGTCAGTGCCGGTGGACGGTTCGCTGGTGGGTTCCAGCGTCTTGTAGTACCAGTGGCTGCCGTCGAGGATCTGAGTCTGCACGTCTTCGGAGTTGCCGTTGATGGTGACCTTGACGTCGACAAGGGTGCCGGTGGGCTGGTTCAGTCCGGAGACGATGACTTCCTTGCTGCCTTCGGCGTTGGGGTTCTGCGGGTCCTGCGAGAACGTAGCCCCGGCCTTTACCGTCTCGCGGACGGTCTTGTCGCCGGCTTCAATCGAAACTTCGGCGGTTTCGTCGCTGTTGTTGACCAGCGTGTAGAACAGCTGGGCCTTTTCCTCGTCTTCGTCTGAGATGAGCAGGAGACCGCGAACGTCCACGCCGTCAATCGAGGTGGCACCACCGTCGCCACCGTTGTAGTGGTACTTGGCGGTCTGCTGAGAAGAGATCAGTGCGGCACAGCCGGTAAGGGGTGCAACCAGGGCTGCTGCGAGCGCGACGGCGCCGAAGCGGGTCAGCCTTTTCACGATTAAAGCTCCTAGAAGAAAAAATGCTAAGCCTCTGAACGCATCGTACCTGTTTTTGTCAACGGCCCGAAACTCGGGTCACAGGATTCAGTATGGAATCTCCCATCCTCCTCTGAAAGTGCAGAGAAGGTGCTATATCACACTGTGGACCGCCGCCGCCCAATTTGCGGAAAGTGTCGTGGTAAGATGGGTCACCGAAAGGGGACTAAAGAGTATGAGTTTTCAGGTTGGAGACACCGTCGTCTACCCGCACCACGGTGCAGCCACTGTTCAAGAAGTGAATACCCGCAAGATCAAGGGTGAAGAAACCGTCTTCCTCAAACTTGAGGTTTCGCACGGTGATCTGACTATCGAAGTCCCTGCTGAGAACTGCGACCTCGTCGGTGTTCGCGACGTTGTCAACGCAGAGGGTCTGGAAAAGGTCTTCGAAGTTCTGCGCGCTGAAGTTGCCGAAGAGCCCACCAACTGGTCGCGCCGCTACAAGGCCAATCTCGAAAAGTTCCAGTCCGGCGATGTCATCAAGGTTGCCGAAGTTGTGCGCGACCTGTGGCGCCGCGAACAGGACCGCGGACTTTCCACTGGTGAGAAGCGCATGTTCGCCAAGGCGCGTCAGGTTCTTGTTTCTGAACTGGCTCTGGCCAAAGAAAAAGAAGAAGACGAAGCCGAAGCAATCCTCGACGAAGTTCTCGCCTCCTGATTTCATCAGCACAGCCCGCGCTCAGAGTGTTCTGAGCGCGGGCTTTGTTTTTCCTGCCGCAAGTTGCCGCACGCCGGCAGCTCCAGTTGCCGCACACCGATACCGCAGACAACCGCCGTGTCCCCGCTGACGGCTACCATTGCTGTCGTGGAGACAGCTCTCATCATTCCCGCCGCTGGGTCCGGTACGCGCTTGGGCGCTGACCGTCCGAAAGCTTTCGTTGAACTGGCAGGCCGCACGCTCTTGGCGTGGTCCCTGCGCTCTGGGCTGCGTGCCGGCTGCGGGCTCACCGTCATTGCAGCACCAGCAGACTCGCTGGACGAAGCACGTGCCATCGCAGACGCCGAATGTGACTCGCTCAAAGTTCCACGCAGCCTGGTCGCGGTCGTTGAAGGCGGTGCTGAGCGCACAGATTCCGTTTCCGCCGCTCTGGCGCGGCTCGAAACCGCCAGCCCAAGCTTTGTCCTTGTGCACGACGCAGCTCGCGCGCTGACCCCACACGAGGTCTTCGCACGCGTGATCGATGCTCTACGCGGCGGTGAGCGCAGTGTTGTGCCGACCCTTCCGGTAGCCGACACCATTCGGACAGTGGCGAGCGGCACCTCGGCAGTGGAAGACCTCGCAGCGCCCGTCGACCGCTCCCAACTCAGGCGAGTCCAGACCCCGCAGGGCTTCCGCACGGAAGACCTGCGCGCGGCTCACCAGCACGCGCGCCGGGCCGGTATTTCCGCAACTGACGATGCGGGGCTCCTGGAAGCGATCGGCATTCCCGCCAGGGGAGTGCCGGGGGCAGAAGCAGCCCATAAAATCACGTACCCAGAAGATCTGCGCACGGCGCGTGCTCGACTGCAAGGAGAATGACAATGCGAGTGGGAATCGGCTTTGACACCCACGCTTTTTCGGATGATCCGCAGCGGCCGCTGTGGTTGGCGGGTCTGCTGTGGGAGGACTCCGGCCCGGGCCTGGAGGGGCACTCGGACTCCGATGCGGTTGCTCACGCCTGCTGTGATGCTCTGTTCTCTGCCGCCGGCATCGGCGATCTGGGTGCGCACTTCGGCGTTGACCGCCCGGAACTTGCCGGAGCATCCGGTGCTGAACTGCTGAAAGAAGCTGCCCGCCTGGTGTGCGAAGCAGGTTTTTCCATCGGCAACATCGCGGTGCAGGCAGTGTGCACTCGCCCCAAAATAGGCACCCGCCGGGCCGAAGCCCAGCGGGTGCTCAGTGAGGCCGCCGGAGCGCCGGTCGCGGTATCCGGCACGACGTCTGACGGTTTGGGCTTCACCGGACGAGGTGAAGGGGTCGCCGCTGTGGCGACCGCCCTGGTTTACCAGGCGTGAGGTTCATCCGGTGCGAGTTCGTCGCCGCCGGTGACTTCCTCAACTGATTTGCCGCGCGTCACGATGACGCCGATCAGCCACACGATGGCGAAGATGCCGAACGTCCACAGCATCTGCGTGCGGGTGTCCGGAGCGAACATGCCCAGCACGATGACGGCCAGCAGAGCGGCCGCGGTCAGCGACGACAGGACCGGGTAGCCCCACATCTTCATGGGCAGCGGGGTGCCGTCGCGTTCGGCGCGGTGGCGCAGGATGATGTGGCTGGCCACGGTCGCGATCCAGGTCACGAGCAGTGTTGAGCCGACCACGTTGAGGCCGATGAACAGCACATTGTCCTGGTTGAAGGCGTTGACGAGCACGGATGCGAAGCCGATGAGGACCGACACCATGATCGCTGAAATCGGCACACCCTTGTTGTTTGCGCGTCCAGTCACCGCCGGTGCCATGCCGCGGTGGGCCAGCGAGAACACCATGCGGGAGGCTCCGTAGACGTTCGCGTTGAGCGAGCTCAGCAGAGCCACCACGATGATGATGGCCATGATCGTGCCGACTGCCGGCAGACCCGTGGCCGCCAGGGTCGTCACGAAGGGGTTTTCGGCAAGGCCCGGGTTGTCCCAGCGGACAGCGAGGATCATGAGCGTCACCGAACCCATGTAGAACACGAGGATGCGCAGCACGATGCCCGCGATCGCCTTGCGGATGGAGGTTTCCGGGTCGGTTGTTTCTGCCGCTGCGACCGCGAGGATCTCAATGCCGCCGAAGGCGAAGATCACGATGAGCAGACCGGCGCCGATGCCGCCGATGCCGGAGGGCGCCAGGTCGATGCCCTGCACATTGCTCAGGCCGGGTGATTCACCGGGGGTCAGGCCGAGCAGGAAGGCCGTGACCACGATGAGGAACAGGATGACGAAGGCGACCTTGATGAAGCTGAACCAGTATTCGAACTCGCCGAACGATCCAACGCCCATGAGGTTGATGACGGTGAAGACGACCATGAAGGCCAGAACCCAGATGCGATTGCCGAAGCGGTCGGCGAACGCGAAGTCAGCGCGATCCTGCTGACCCACG
>CABTZE010000180.1 GCA_902489215.1 uncultured Brevibacterium sp. | reverse complement strand
GACCTGCCTGCCCTGATGCACGCCTTCTTCGCGCACCTCACGACCCACCGGTGGGCCGGTCAGGTCATCGGTATGCGCGCTCCCAGGGGCCCGGCGTACCTGGCCCTTTCCGAGCGGATGTGCGTCCTGCTCGAACAAGCGGGTACCCCGGATCCGCTGGGAACGGCCTACCGATTGTCCAACCTGGTGATTGGCGCCTCGCTGACCGCACCCATGGCGTCTGACGAGAAGCGCGTCGCCATTGACCCTGACCAAGCTCCTACCTATGCGCGGCTCCACGCGACGCACCACATCAGCCCACGCGAGATTCTCTCCGACGGCCTCACGGCACTCCTGTCGTGAGGGGGCCTTTTGATTCGGGGCCGCCCTGCGTTGCTGATGGCCACGGGCTGGTCTCCGTGAGAGTGCGCCCAATCGCAGTGCGCCGATATTCGGACGGGCTGATCCCGACGATGCCGGTGAACTGCCGTGCGGCATGCCCACGGCTGCGCCACCCGACTTTTGTCATGGCGACGCCGATGGGAAGATCAGTCTCGACCAGAAGGTGAGCCAGCCGATGGGCCCGAATGTGAGCCAGGTACCGCATGGGCGGCATCCCGAATCGTTGTGTGAACGCTCTGCCCAGCTGTGACACCGAGAGGTGAACCAGCGCGGCAAGGTCACGGAGTCGCCAATCCCGTTGAGGTGCTTCTGCGAGCAGCCGCGCTGCCAGTTCTGTGGATGTTTCACCGGAACGGCGCTCCGTGGCACTCCTAGCTGTTGACGTGTAGCGGCAGGCCTGGTGCCGCGCTGCGATGGTCATCGACGGCGCCTCCTCGACTTCACCTGCTGCGTCTGCGCACGGTGTGCAGGCGGTGAAGAATCGGTGGTCTTGAACAAGTCCACCCATGCCTCGACGGGCATGTCCTTCGGGAGTCCTGCAGAGGTCATGCCGTGGCGTGTTAGCCACGCTCGTGCGATCTGTGGTGACCCGAGTGAGGTGGTGCGCGCGAGGATCTGGGCCAGCCCGCGGCCGGGGCCGGTGTAGACGCGGTGGACTAGGGCATGGAACTGGCGTCGCCGTGTCGGGGACAGCAGCGGATGTTCGCGACGGTGGATGGTGAGGATTCCGCCGTCGACTCCCGGACGCGGGGTGAACGCGCGAGCGGGAACACGACTGTGCAGCGTGAACTCGAACCAAGGCGCCCATTGCGCCGTCATCATCGTGGCACCGCCGACGCCCGCTCTGCGCCGCGCGACTTCCCATTGCACGAGCACGATTGCATCGGTCCATGCCGGGGAATGCAGGATGCGGCGCAGTATGGCCGTGGTCTGGTGAAACGGCAGGTTGCCGACGAGCACATGCGCAGATGTTGGAAGCCGGTAGGTCAGGAAGTCGTCGGCGACGACCTCCACGTGCGACGGGAGTCGTTGGGTCAAGCGTCGGGCGAGCCGGGTGTCGATCTCGACGGCTGTTACAGGTCGCCCGAGCTGGGCCAGCGGGGTGGTGAGTGCTCCGTCACCGGGGCCGATCTCGATGATCGGGCCCTCGGTGGCAGCCACGAGCCGTGTGATCGTGGCAATGATGGATGGGTCAGTCAGGAAGTTTTGGCCGTGCTCATGACGGCCACCTCGATAGGTAGGCACTGTTTACTCCGTGGTTGTTGCGGAGCCGGGCACGCTGAAAGAGCCGCCCGGCCGTGATCACCGGGTGCGGGAGCAACAACCTGTGGAGGGTGCTCGCCGCTGTTAGCGGCTGCGCAGACGCAGCGAAGCAGTGCCGTACAACATGTCACCGAGTGTAGGCGATCCCGTCGCCATTCAGCGACTCAATATCCCGTCTCTGCCCAAAGACGCGGAGATCCGTATCAATGCTGGCCAGTACGAATCCCGAGCTAACCCAAGGCCGCAGAGCCTCGGCATCATCGAGATTCGTTCCGTGAGAGACCTCGACAGATCTGCCACGCGTCTTGCAGATCGAGGTCGGGAAGGCGCCGGCTCACCTGTGTGAGGAGCAGGTAAGGGGTGGTTTGGGTGACGGTGTCGATGCGGGTGATGTCGGCCGGGGACGGCTACAAGTACCTGCTGCGCACCGTGGCGGCGGGTGACGGTGACCGGTCGCTGTCCACTCCGCTGACCCGCTACTACGCCGAGGCTGGCACCCCACCCGGACGCTGGCTCGGCTCCGGCGTCACCGCTCTGGGTAATGGCGAACTCACACCTGGCGCCCAGGTCTCAGAGGCACAGCTCCAGTTGCTGGTGGGGATGGGGCGGGATCCGATTACTGGTGTGCCATTGGGGCGGGCGTATCCGGTGTACAGCTCGGCTGCGGAGCGGGTCGCGGACCGTGTCGCGCAACTTGACCCGGCGCTGGGGGCGGTGGAGCGGGGTCGCAGGGTTGCGCAGATCGAGGCGGAGGAGGCTGGGCGGGGGTCGCGGCGTGCGGTGGCGGGGTTTGATTTCACGTTCAGTGTGCCGAAGTCGGCGTCGGTGTTGTGGGCGGTTGCGGACGCGGGGACGCAGGCGTTGATTGCGCAAGCTCATCATGAGGCGGTTGCGGCGGTGGTTGCGTTCATGGAGCGCGAGGTTGCAGCCACCCGCACGGGGGCTACTGCTGGGGATGGCGCGGTTGCACAAGTTGACGTGACGGGTTTGATCGCGACGGCGTTTGATCACTTTGATTCCCGCGCCGCGGATCCGCACTTGCATACGCATGTGGTGATCAGCAACAAGGCCCAAACGGTCTTGGATGGGAAGTGGCGGAGTTTGGATGGGCGTCCGATGCATGCCGCGGTTGTCGCGTTGTCCGAGCTGCACGAGGCCGTGTTCGCCGACCACATGACCCGCACCTTCGGCGTGAGCTGGGAGCCGCGGGAGATGGGTCGGGACCGGAACCCGTCATGGGCGATCACTGACGTCCCCGAGGAACTGGTGGCGGAGTTCTCCACCCGGGCGCGACAGATCGAGGTGGAGAAGGACCAGCTGGTAGCTGAGTACGTGGCTACCCACGGACAGCAGCCATCGGATGCCACCGTGATCCGGTTGCGCGCCCAAGCCACGCTCGCGACCCGTCCAGAGAAGCAGGTCCGCTCGTTGACGGAGCTAACAGCCGAGTGGCGCACCCGCGCCAGCCAGCAGCTCGGCACGGATGCCACCGCGTGGGCGCGGACCGTCACTGCCGGGGAACGGCAGATGCTGTTGCGGGCTGATGATGTGCCGTTAGACCTGATCGAGCAGGTCGGGCGCTCGGTGGTCGAGGTGGTCGGTGAGAAGCGCTCGACGTGGCGGCGCTGGAACCTGATGGCCGAAGCCGCCCGCCAAACGATGGGGTGGCGGTTCGCCACCGTTGAGGACCGTGAAGCCATCACCGCCATGGTCGCCGACGCTGCCGAACACGCGTCCCTGCGCCTGACCCCACCCGAGCTAGCGGTGAGTCCGGTGGAGTTTCGCCGCCCGGACGGAACCAGCGTGTTCCGCCCGAAGCACTCGACCGTGTTCTCGTCCGACACCCTCCTCGCCGCAGAGGACCGCCTCCTGCAACGGGCCCGTGCCACGACTGGCCCGAGTATCGACCTGGCCACCGTCGAAACGATCACGAGCAAGCCTGACGCCGAGGGGCGGGTGCTCGGTCCCGACCAGGCTGAAGCCTTGGCGTCGGTTGCCGTCTCGGGCCGGGTGGTGGATGTGTTGGTGGGGCCGGCGGGTGCCGGCAAGACGACGGCAATGAATGCGCTGCGCCGGGCGTGGGAGACCTCGCATGGTGCTGGGTCGGTGGTGGGGTTGGCCCCGTCGGCGGTGGCGGCGCAAGT
>CABTZE010000179.1 GCA_902489215.1 uncultured Brevibacterium sp. | reverse complement strand
GGGGGGGGAAACCCCCCCCCCCCCGCCTCGTTATGCAGTCGCCTGACGATCAGTGCTTCGGCTGATCGTCATCCTTTCCGACGCGCTTGCGGCCCAGCGAGTAGTCGGCGTCCTTCTTGCGAAGGCTGCCCTTCTTCTGTGCTGCGTGTGCGTCTGTGCCGGCCGAGGCGATGTCGTCGGGGGAGTAGGCCTCGGTCGGCTGGTCTTCAATGGGTGTTTCGGCACGGCGAGTTTCGGCGCCGCGTGCGCTGGCTGAAGCTGCCGAAACCGGTGCGGCTGCCCGCGTCTGCTCTTCATCCTGCGCGGTGGTCTGCGCATGTGCCCTGCTGTCAGCCTTGGCGCCTGTCTTGGCCGCAGTCTGCGCCTTGTGCTGAGCTTCGCTCTGACGGTTGTAGTCGTCCTGGCGTTCGCGCAGTGCTTTCACAGCAGCACGGGCCTTCTTGCGGCGGCCGTGGCCGATGAACGACAAGCCGATAAGCAGGCCCGATCCCAGCAGGATGATGAGGCCCGCTGTGATGCCCGCGTCCACCCAGAAGGTCTGCGGGAACAGGCGGATGAGCGAATCGTCAAGGTAGAACTCCCACGTGCCGGCCGAGAAGAACAGGCTGTGGAAACCGCGGAAGAACGTGTCCCAGCTGACCAGCGCGAGGATACCCAGAACGAGGATCGACACGAGTGTGAGGATCGCACCGAAGCGGATGCCGATGCGCAGGCCCGGACCGTGTGCGCGGCTGAGGTACAGGCCGGCGAGCACTGCGCCGATGAGTCCGATGATCGCTACCAGCATGAGGATCTGAATGAGGCCCTTGACGTCGGCCATGTGGGCGATTTCGGCGTCGTTGAACACGGCAACGCCGTTGCCGGCGACGACATCGGCCAGATACCGCTTGGAATCGGCGTTGTACAGGTAGTCGACGGTGTAGGACGCAAAGTGCAGGCGGTCCGAGGCGTTGAAGCCGAATTCGTCGACGGGGAAGCCGGGACGGTGGAAGTACTCGAACTTTAGGAACAGTCCGGAGGCTACCGTGCGGACAGCGACTGCGAGCGTGATGAACGGAACAGCGAGGATGACCCACGCGGTTGCCAGAACATCGAGGAACGTGAACCTGCGGTACAGGCGCGTCTGGCTGAGCAGTTCGACCGGCGGCTGTTCGGTCTGAGCTGCACGACCGGCACCCCGGTCGCCCAGGTAGCGCCACTCTTCTTCCGACAGCGCGGCGGGCCTGCGCACACGCGACTCCTGCCGGCGCACAGATGGGTACGCCTCAAACTGTGCGGTGTCGTCGAGTTCGGAGGACCGACCGGCCGCCTTGGCGCCGCGTTCATCGGCGCTGCGCTGAGCAGCGTCGTCCTGCGCGTGCTCAGCGGTTTTCATCCGCTTGGCCACGAGGTCGTCGGAGGTTTCTGGAGTGTTCGATTTTTCAGCCACAGAACCATGGTGCCAATTGTGGGCGGCAAGCGCTTGGATGACACGCGCAATCAGCGCCGACTGCGGGCCTGCGAGCTCAGGACAGGAGGGCTGAAAGCAGCACGATGGTGGGGAACGCGAGGATTGTTGTGACGAACACGGCATCGCGCACCAGTGTTTCTGCCATGCGGTAGCGCATGGAGTACACGTATACGTTCTGCGCTGTCGGCAGGGCGGAGGTGACGACGATCGCCAAGAGGTCGACCCCGGTGAAGCCGAGCAGCGGGCCGCCGATAAGCCATGCGATGAGCGGCTGGACGGCGAGTTTGACCACTGTGATGAGGGTCAGATCCGTGCGTGTTCCGCGGGCCGGCACCGCCCAGCCGTCCTTGAGGGATATGCCGAACGCCAGCAGGGTGAGCGGCACGGAGGTCGCACCGATCATTGAGACGGGATCGTGGATGATCTGGGGCAGACGCAGACCGGTGATGGCGAAGAACAGTCCAACGGCGGCACCAATGAGGATTGGGTTGCGGATCACCTGCAGCAGCGGGGTCCACCAGTGGGCGAGAGTACCGGCGCGCTTGGCCTGGTGAATGTCGAGAATCACCATGCCCAGGGGCGCGAGGATCACCAGTTGGAACAGCATGATCGGCGGTACGTACGAACTGGACTTCAGAACGTAGATCGCGATGGGAATACCCAAGTTGCCGATGTTGACGTAGGACACCGCCCAGCCGCTCATCACCGCCCTGCCCAAGGACCGGTGCTTGAAATACGAGAACGTGAACAACGCGATGCCCACGAGTGATGCCGAACCCGCCGTGGCGAAGATGGCGGGGGAGAAGATCCGTTCGAGCGGGGCTTCTGCAATGAGGTCGTACAGCAGCGCCGGGGTCGAAACGTAGAAAACGGTGGACGCCAGAACCCTCTGGCCCTGTGAGCCGAGAACTCCGCTGCGGCCTAAGAGGAAGCCCACGAAGATGATGAAGCCGATGACGGCAAAGCCTTCGAGAGCGCCGAGCACAGAATGTCCTTTCTTCGACCAGTCGTCACTCTACGCCTGTCTCACCTTGTGCGCGCAGACGTCCCGAAACACGGACGGGTTGACGAGGTGCCGGACTGACTGACGAGGTGTCGGGAGAGCTGCTCTTGGAAGTCGGGAGCGCGCTGACGCGCCCGCGGTCTCACCTTGCTGAGAGATCCGGCTACTGTTGTGGGGATATGTCTGACGCTTCGTCTTCACAGCCCTCCTCCCGCCGGCCTGCACGCCGCCGCGGGAAGCGGCGCCGTCCCCGCGGCAATTCTCCACAGCAGGCCGAACGCCTGCAGCGGCTGCGCCAAGCGCGTCTGCGGACCGACCTCCACATCGAATATCCCGACGAACTTCCCGTCAGCAGCCGCCGCGACGACATCGCCCAGGCGATCAAAGACAACCAGGTTGTCGTTGTGGCCGGTGAAACCGGTTCGGGGAAAACCACTCAGCTGCCGAAGATTCTGCTGGAACTGGGCTACGGCATCAACGGGCTGATCGGGCACACCCAGCCGCGGCGCATTGCAGCCCGTTCGGTGGCGGCCCGTCTGGCAGAAGAGACCCTCACGGAACTCGGTGAGGGAGTCGGCTATCAGGTGCGCTTTACCTCGGACGTTGTTGATGCCACCCGCGTGAAGGTCATGACCGACGGCATCCTCCTGGCCGAACTGCAGCACGACAAGCGGCTGGAGGCCTATGACGCGATCATCATCGACGAAGCCCACGAACGCAGCCTCAACATCGACTTCCTGCTGGGCTATCTGGCCCGGCTCCTGCCGAAACGGCCCGACCTCAAGGTGATCATCACCTCGGCGACCATCGACCCGGAGTCCTTTGCCGAGCACTTCGGAGATGCACCGATCGTGTCGGTGTCCGGGCGCACCTATCCGGTGGAGATCCGGTATCGGCCAGTTGACGAAGACTACGCAGAAGACCCTGACGGACTCCTCGAGGAAGAGCAGCCCGAGCCGCGCGCGGCGGTGCCGCACGTGCCGGATGCCGATGCGCTCATGTCCGGCCTGCTGCGAGCCGTTGACGAACTCGACCGTGAAGCTCCCGGCGACATCCTCGTGTTCCTATCCGGTGAGGCTGAAATCCGCGACGCGCAGGCAGAGCTCGAAGGTCACATGCGCACCAAGCGGCGCAACTGGGAAATCGTCCCCCTCTACGGTCGACTGTCAGCAGGGGAGCAGCAGCGCGTCTTCGCACCCCACTCCACCCCGCGGATTGTTCTGGCAACAAACGTCGCCGAAACCTCACTGACCGTCCCGGGCATCAAATACGTCATCGACGGCGGCACGGCGCGGATATCGCGCTACTCCACGCGCACAAAAGTGCAGCGCCTGCCGATCGAGGCCT
>CABTZE010000178.1 GCA_902489215.1 uncultured Brevibacterium sp. | reverse complement strand
TCTCGGCGGGGGATCCTCCCGCAAAGCCGACGGCACCTATCGCGACTTCGCCCGCGTGGCGCGCGCCAACATGCTTCTGGCCGCAAAAGCCAACGGCAAGTACGCGCTCGATTCGATCTGGGCGGACATCCCGAACCTTGAAGGTCTCCGCGCCGAAGCCGAAGACGCCGTGGAATCCGGCTTCGACGGCAAAGTGTCCATCCACCCCAACCACATCGAGGTGGTGCGCACGGCGTTCGCCCCGACCGCCGATCAGATCCACTGGGCCCTTGGCGTGCTGAAAAAGGCCGAAACCTCCCACGGCGTCTTCCAGTACGAAGGGCAGATGATCGACGAACCTCTGCTGCGTCAGGCCCGCCGCATCCGCTCGCGTGCTTAAGGTCCGCACCTGAGCTTTTGTGCCCCGTCCCGTGTCAGCGGGATGGGGCACAATTGTGCTTATGAACCCGATTGTTGAGCAGGTTGATGCTGTTCTGCGCGCCGCACAAGACAACAATGGTGTGGCCCGCATCGTCCAAGCCGGTGACCCGGTGCTGCGCCGCCCGGCTGCCGCGTACTCCGGGCAGCTGTCCGACGAACAGCTTTTCGGTCTGCTCGAAGTCATGCGGGAAACCATGCACGCAGCCCCGGGCGTAGGGCTTGCCGCACCGCAGATCGGCATCGGAGTGCGCATTGCGGTCATAGAAGACCGCGTCCGACTTCCCGAAGACCAAGCCCGCGAAAGGGAGCGCACACCACTTCCGTTCATGCCGCTGATCAACCCCAGTTGGCAGCCGCTGAGCAATGACCGTGCCGCCTTCTTCGAAGGCTGCCTGTCGGTGCGGGGCTACCAGGCCGTGACAACGCGATTTGCTCACGTGCGACTGCGCTCAGAAGACCCCGATGGCAATGCCAACAGCCGCGATTTCCGCGGCTGGCCGGCCCGCATCATCCAGCACGAACTCGACCACCTGGACGGCACGCTCTACCTGGACCGCGCCGACATCCGCTCACTGACAGCCGACGACAACCGGGACCTCACCCAGGGCGATCCCACAACCGCAGCGCAGATGCTCGGTTTCAGCATTCCTCCCCACACACCACAGGAGAACTCATGAGCTCATTCGTCTCTTCGCTGCGCGATGCCACAGATTCAGCTGCCGAGCGCTTCCTTCCAGGCGTACAGAGCATCGTTCCCGCCAGCAGCCTGCGCACACTCGGAGCCGATGTCCTCTACGGGGTGGCCGCGGGCCTGCGTCCCCGTCACGTGGGCGGCAGCGGGCTGGCCGGCGCGACCGTGTTCGGCGGCCTCCTTGCGGCAGCGTCTGCTTTGGAAGTACAGCAGATTCGCGAAGACACGGGGTGGACCGTTTGGTTTGGAGACGCAGGCACAATCGAAACCGCTGAGGACATCAGCATCATCGACAAGTTCGACACGTACCTCACGTGGGCGGCCCCTGTTATCGGTGTGGCTTCAGCCGCGCTGTGGCCGGTCAACGTGAAGGCCAACGACTGGCTCGATGACCGCCTCCGCCGTTGGGGTGTCGCTTCGCCCGCACTCGTCACGGGCCTAGCAACCTTCGCTGCCAGCCGGGCAGCACGCCTTGTCGAAACTGCTCTCGAAGACGCAGACTACCCTCTGCCCGACGGCGAACCGACAGTCGTGACTTTGCCGCCGGAAATCCTCGACCTCCTGCAGCGGATTGCCGACCCGGCAATCTCGCCCCTGCCACAGGCAGCCGAGCAGATCCAGAAACAGCTGCGCACCGCCTCGTTCACGGTGTGGGCTGACGATGATGAAGGCGTCGAAGACGGCGCACTCACCGGTGATGCCCTGCTGAACCGCGAACTGGACTTCGTTTCAGTGGACAACGGCAATGACGAAGCAGGCCCGATCGTTCCGCGCTCGCACACCTACCCCGTGCGCGGCCGCGTAAGCGTGGACGGCACCGACTACCTTGTTGAGTTGATGATCGAGGACGGCTGGCTGCGGGAAGTCATGTTCTTCATCGACCGGGACGAAGAAGGCGCCGACCTCGAAGACGTCGACGTCGAGTACAGCCCGGATAGCGAACCTGACCTGCTGACAGTAGCGCAGTGGGCAAAGGTCTCTGAAGGCGCGCAGATCGAAGTCGAACAGTGATCTCCGCCGGGCTGGCCACGGCCCGGTTGCCTGTGGAATAGCCCAGGAGCGTGCGAGGTTATGTCGAATATGAAGACGCTGACGCTCGCCGCAGGATGTTTTTGGTGCTTGGAAGCCGTCTACAGCCGTACCCGCGGTGTCAGCCGCGTTGAATCCGGCTACATCGGCGGAGATATCCCCGATCCCACCTATGCGCAGGTGGCGTCGGGAATGTCAGGGCATGCAGAAGCCGTGCGCGTGACCTTCGATCCGACCATCGTGCCGGAGGAGATCATCCTCAGCATGTTCTTCACCACTCACGACCCCACGAGCCTCAACCGGCAGGGCAACGACGTCGGCACCCAGTACCGTTCGGCCATGTTCTACGAAGACGCTGAACAGAAAAAGCACTTTGAGGACGTGATTGCGCACTGGCAGGAGTCCTATCCTCGGCCGATTGTCACCACACTGGAGCCCATGAGTCGGTTCTATGTGGCAGAAGATGTCCACCAGAACTTCTACGGGCGCAATCCCGGCAACGGCTACTGCACTTTCGTCATCGACCCCAAGCTGGCGCAGGCACGAGCGCAGTACTCCGAATACCTATATTGAGAAATGCCTAGTCTGCGAACCGTCCGCCGGCCCGTACCGGAAGCGGCGACGCCGCCGCACTAGTCAGCTGGCAGTGGTTGCGAACAGACAAACACGTGATCGAATGGAGACTATGACAACCCCAGAAGAACCAGCAGCGGCAACTCCCCGCCGCCTCGACCCCGTCGAGTTCACCGACCCGGTCCTCACCGCCATGAAGAACCGTCGCTCGGTGTCCAAGGTCGGCCCCAAAACTCCGACGGACGCACAGCTGCGCGACCTGCTGGCAGCGGTTACTCCGGTGGCCGACCACAAGGCCCTGCGTCCGTGGCGGCTGATGACTCTGCGCGGCGACGACCGAATCGGCCTGGGACAAGCTCTTGACGAAGCCGAAGGAACCGTCCGCCCCGCAGGGGAAATCAACCCCAAGCCGTTTCGCGCCGAACTGCTCATTGCGGTCATCGCCGACCACATTGAGCACCCCAAGGTTCCTGAGTGGGAACAGCACGCAACCGCCGCCGGTGCCGCGCACCTGCTGGAGCTGGCCCTGTGGCAGGCCGGTTGGGGCGTCATGTGGCGCACCGGCCCGAACGCCAACGCAGAACCCGTCCGCCGCTTCCACGGTCTGAAGGACAGCGAACTCATGATGGGCTGGCTGTACGTCGGCAGTGTGGACCCTGAATTCCACGAGCGACTGACAACTTCCAGCAGGCCGCCGCTCGATCCTGATGTCTTCCTCGACACCAAGCAGGGGTGGTCTTCACGTCTGTGAAGAAGAGAGCCAAGTGGCGCGGGCCGAAAGTTGCGATGCCCGCGGACATTTGGGTGCTCATCAGTGCCGCGTTCATCGTGGCGATCGGGTTCGGCATCATCGCCCCGGTGCTGCCGCAGTTCGCCCACTCCTTCGACCTGGGGGTGACCGCCACGACGATCGTGGTGAGCTCGTTCGCGTTCTTCCGCCTGCTCACCGCGCCCGCTGGCGGCCGCCTAGTCAACAAATTCGGTGAGCGGCCCATCTACGTTGTGGGCCTGCTCATTGTGGCCGCATCGACCTTTGCCGTGGCGTTCGCCCAGTCCTACGAGCAGCTGCTGATCTTCCGTTCGCTCGGCGGCATCGGCTCCACCCTGTTCACGGTGTCGGCCATGGCGCTCATTGTGCGGATCG
>CABTZE010000177.1 GCA_902489215.1 uncultured Brevibacterium sp. | reverse complement strand
TTCTTCACCTTGAAAGCAGGTTTATTCGGTGCGTTTGTGTAGGTGCAGACTACATTTGCCGGGCCACGATCCGCCGTCTTCGGGATCGTCACACCGTATCTCTGTTCGCCCTTCTCGGTCAGATCGAGACTTTCGCTGGGCCCGTCGTCCTGGTAGTTAGCTTCACACTCAACAGACGTTGAATAATTGTCCAGTTTCGATCCGGAGCCTTCAGCCATCTGCTCCTGGATGACGTATTCCTGGCCGGAGCGGACGATCACAGGATCGATCTGTTCAGCCTGCACTCCTTTATCATTTCCACTGGTTTCCGCAGACGCAAAGATTCCAGTGTCTGTTTGGTCATCAGCGGTAAGTTTGAACTGGTCTTTTTCATCGAGTCGGTCGACTACGTTCTTCTTGACCTCCAGGGTCGGAGGGAAGTGACAGGAGGCAAGGTCCGTATTGATTAGTTGCCCGCCACCGTTAATGTTCTGGGCCGATCGCTCGAGTGTGAACGACGTCGGGTCATACTTAAACGCCGATTTAGTTGTAGCAAGAATCAGCGTGCCGTCGGCATCAACAGCAAGGCTGTTGGCAACGCCATCATCCGCTGAGATCACTCGGGTAGCTGTTGACGAAGCGTAAACCTGCTGAAGCGGCCCTTCGTTGTCAGCCGGGACATTGTCAGCCTGCAGAGTCAGAATCTTTACCTGCGATGAGCCATTGGACGGCTTCTTAGCCGACAGCAAGTGGAAGTTGCCGGACCCGTCAAAGACGATGTCGCCGTTTGCGTTATCAAGACTGTACGGACCGTTCTGCGACTCTACGGGGATTTGTGCAATGTGGCGGAAGCGACCGTCCGTGGGGTCGATCGACCTCAGGTTGAAGTACAGGTTGTAGCCACCAGCGGAATTCTGCGCTTGGTGGAAACCGCCGAAGTAGTAGCGCCCGTCAGCAGGGTTGACTGCACCTGCGATGAGGTCCATGTTCTGCGCACTGGTTTTGACGCTGTAGAAGTCGTAGTAATTGTTACCGTCTTCAGTCAGTTTGATGCGCTGTGGGTTTCCGCCGTTCTTGTCATATTTATAGAGTTCGAAGTTGTTGCGAACCCCGTTGTTCCATTTGGCGTTCTGGTCGTAGTAACCCTTGGACCAGCCACGGAACGTATAGAACGCGTCGCCGTCCGGCGTCAAGCCAAGACCGTTGACCTGGTCCTTTCGCATGAATGCAACGTCGTAACCCAGGTAGTCAGAGGTGAGCGGATAAGCCTTTCTTAGATCGACGTCACCGTAGTTCTCTGAACCTGGATTTTCACTCGTATTGATTTTCCGCAACTGCCCGTTCTCCAGAACACCAAACGATGTACCTGGGGCACAAACCTTGGCGTTGGGACCAGGCTCAGCATGTGCCGGCACCGCGTTGCTGACTGCCGGCAGTCCCATAGCCAAAAGGCTTAGCACAACGGCAATCACGCTATACGCTGGCAAACTTCGCCTTGCGTAGCGCTTAACCTTCATCAGGTTTCCCTCTCTGACAGTACTCGATCAAAAACCCAGGCAACCCACAGGGTTGAGCCGGGTACGATCCACCACCCTACTTGCAAGTTTCAGGAATTACGGAGTCAGTGTTCAAGTTTTAATCAAACCTGCCCGCTCTCCCGCTATACAGCTGGCAGAAGCCCCCTTGCCAGCTTGCGGCGCTTGTCCGGGGTGCCGACAATTTCGGCCGTGGGACAACTTGGCTCATCACTCACTGCAACTTCCCTATCCCTCATTTCGTTGGTTGAAGGCCCTGTCAAGAGAAGTCTGTGAGCTGCCTGTCAGCCCACCGCTGTTCCACCACACTTGCGACAGCTGCCACGAAACGCCGGCGCTGGCTTCCCGGGCTCGTATCCCCCAGATAGTAACGGCACACTTTTTCCCGTTCAGCCCGACCGGTCTCCCCCGAATTGAGCCCCTGTCGCACCATCTGCGAAACCCGGCGCCCATCATCAGCGGCGCCGACCACCGATGGAACTCGCTCGAACAGACCACCGGCCGGCACCTCAGCAACCGGGTCAGTCGGAGCGACCCCCACAAGGGGCTTATGCGTTGACAGCCAGTCAAAAGCAACCGACGACATTTCCGCCACACACGCATCGGCGGCAGCGAACTGCCACGACACCGTCGGCGAATCATCAAACACACAGCCTGCAGCCCCGGCCACAAGATCCCGAATCTGCGCATCGGCGCGAGCGAACTCCGGCTTCACAACACCGGTTCGCGGATGGGGCCGGTAGACAACACCAAACCCAGCCTCTACGAGCCCCTCCACCAGCGGAACACCCGACTGCGCCAAGGTGCCATAGGCCATGGACGGCGAATCACCCTCCCACGTGGGCGCGTAGAACACAGTGGGCCTGCTGCCATCCAACACCTGCCGGAAACGCTCCGGCACCGGACCGGCATAGTCCAACTGTGGCCTGCCCACATCGATCATGTCCGGCAAACGCCCCAGCAGCGCCTTCTCGATCCGCTCCCTGGCAGCCAAACCAGCCGTGAACACACAGTCATAGGCTTTCAGCTGGTTCGACACCATCGAAATCTTTTCACTCTCCCCATGCGACAAATGCACATGAGCCGGCCCCGGATACCGCAGAGCCTGAAAATTCAGCACAGCCTGATTGACATACAGCACCGCGCACAAGGTCGGCTGCGTCATAAAACGATCAACATCCGACGTCAAACGCGCATAGCGCACCGGAAGCTCCGTCAGCTGCACAATCTCACGCGCGTTATCCAAATTGCGCATGAGGATGCCCACCGGCCACGGCGCACCATCACCGGGACCATCCAGAGTCATCCCCGACTCCAAATGCATCGTTGCCGCAAGATCCTCAATCGGGGCCAACCACTGCTTGAGCTGATACGTCGACGCCCTATCCCCCGCGTGATACACACCAACCACAAAACCGTCATCACGCGACGGCACAAACTTCGGATCCAACCGCCGCTCAGCAGCCCTCACCGACAGTTCGCGACCCACCTGAGATGAGAACCGCTTCGCCGACGAAAACACGTGGGACACCCTGTTCATCATGCAGACCAGTATGCCAGCGCAGAAACGAGCACCGTCGTTGTTTCCTTTCGAGTAACCGGAAATCACTACACTGACCCCGACCCACAACAACCAGGAGCACGATGAACTCGAACCCCTACGACAACACCCCCTACGGCGGCGGCCCGGCCCCAGAGCACGGCAGCTACGGCAGCAGCCCCTTCGGTGACAACACCCAGTTCGGCAGGCAGCCAGGCAACGGTGACAACCCTTACGACAACAGCCCCTACGCCCACAACCCCTTCGGCGCTGGGGCGCCGTCCGCCCCGCAGCGCCGAAAGATCACTGAAAAGGACTACCGCGGCACCGGCCAAAAACCACCGCTGTCGCAGCCTCTCTACGGCGCGGGCCCAGTGACCGCCTATCTCCGCTTCTGGAAGAAGTTCGCCCGTTTCAAGGGCTACGCATCGCCGTCGGAATACTGGTGGCCCTATCTGATCAACAACCTGATCGCCTTCGTTCTGTTCGTGCCCGGCATCGTCGCCGTCATCATGGCCGAGGCCGAAGCCCAAAGAACCTCCGAAGCCACCGGATACGAGGTCGCAGCCGACGTTCCAGCTCTTGCGATCATCATGACCCTGGTCACCTTCTTGTTCCTGCTGGCCATGGCAGTGCCCATGCTGTCCTCCGGCTGGCGACGCATCCAAGATGCCGGCATGCACGGCGCCCTCGTCTTCTTGAGCTTCGTGCCCTACCTGGGCGGACTCATCAACATCGTCCTGTGCATCTTCCCCACCAAACTGGCCTCCCGCCAACCCGGACGCGACGACCTCACCGGCGACTGACCCCCCACCACCACATGACGAGG
>CABTZE010000176.1 GCA_902489215.1 uncultured Brevibacterium sp. | reverse complement strand
TACTCGAGCCTCGAAGTTGAAGTCGAGCCGCTCGAAGTCACCGAAGAAGACGTCGAAAAGGAACTTAACGACCTGCGCAGCCGCTTCGGTTCGCTCAAGTCCGTTGACCGTCCCGCAGGGAAGGACGACTTCGTCACGCTGGACCTGACGGCAAAGATCGACGACGAAGAGATCGACTCGGCTTCCGACATTTCATACCAGGTGGGTGCGGGCACCATGCTCGACGGCATGGACGAAGCACTCGAGGGTCTGTCGGCTGATGAAGAGACCACCTTCGAAACGAAGCTCGCGGGCGGTGAACATGAAGGCGAAGACGCCCAGGTGTCCATTAAGCTCACTGCCGTCAAGGAGCGCGAACTGCCCGAAGCTGACGATGACTTCGCTCAGCTGGCCTCCGAGTTCGACACGATCGACGAGCTCAAGGAAGACCTCAAGACCCAGGCGAAGTCCAACAAGGAACTCCAGCAGGGCGTGGAAGCTCGTGACAAGATCCTTGAACTGCTCATCGAGAAGCTTGACCTTCCCGTTCCGTCGCGCGTCGTGGAAGAAGAAATCAAGCGCCACCTCGAAGGCGAAGGCCGCGAAGGCGACGAAGAGCACGGTGCAGAGGTCCGCGAGCAGACCGAAAAGCAGCTGCGCGCACAGTTCATCCTGGACAAGGTGCAGGCGAAGGAAGAGATCGAGGTCACCCAGCCTGAACTCATCGAGTACATCATCACCTCCGCTCAGCAGTACGGCATGAACCCCAACGACTTCGCGCAGGCACTTGACCAGTCCGGTCAGGTCGGCGCTGTCGCCGGTGAAGTCGGACGCCGCAAGGCTCTGGCTGCTGTTCTCGCCAAGGCAGTCGTCAAGGACACCAACGGTGAGGTCATCGACATGACTGCTTTCACCACGGGTTCGGAAGAAGCTGAAGAAGCCGAAGAAGAGGCTTCGGAAGACTGATTCTTCCCCTGCGGAAAGCAGGCTGAGCAGGCGAGGCGGGGGGTACCTCCCCCCCGCCTGCTTTTGTTTTCGTATGCGCTGGAAGGGCGCGCAGTCCTGCTCGAACCGTCTGCGCAGTTCACCCGCACTCTGCGCCGACCGCACAGGTTTTCACGCTCATGGCGAACATTCGGCAGGGGTGGATTAAAAATCGGCCCTTGCCGGTTAAGGTCGTGAGAAATCAACCCACAGGAGATACTTGTGAGCAAACATGAACTGACCACGCCGGTCGCCTCTGAGGGCACGGCTGGCATGGGTTTGAATGACCACATCTTCAACCGCCTGCTGAAAGAGCGGATCATCTGGCTGGGCTCGGAAGTCCGCGACGACAACGCCAACCGAATCTGTGCCCAGATGATGTTGCTCGCGGCAGAAGACCCTGACCGCGACATCTGGCTCTACATCAACTCGCCGGGCGGCTCGGTCACCGCGGGTATGGCCATCTACGACACCATGCAGTACATCAAGCCCGATGTGGGTACCGTCGCAATGGGCATGGCTGCTTCCATGGGGCAGTTCCTGCTGTCCTCGGGTGCTAAGGGCAAGCGCTTCGCAACTCCGCACGCGCGCATCCTCATGCACCAGCCGCTCGGCGGCATCGGAGGCACCGCAACGGACATCAAGATCCAGGCGGAGCTCATTCTGCACATGAAGAAGCAGATGGCAGAACTGACTGCAGAGCAGACCGGCAAGTCGCTCGAGCAGATCCTCAAGGACAACGACCGCGACCACTGGTTCACCGCAGACGAGGCCCTGGACTACGGCTTCATCGACAAGGTCGTTACCCACGCCGCTGACGTGCCGGACGGCCGCTGAACCGCATTCCCAAGGAGGAAAAATGGCTGATCTCTATACCGGCGGTGCCGGATACTACGGCGGAACCGCCGGCAACATGCCGAACTCGCGGTACGTCATGCCCCAGTTCGAAGAGCGCACCCCCTACGGCTTCAAACGACAGGACCCCTACACCAAGCTGTTTGAAGACCGCGTGATCTTCCTCGGCGTCCAGGTGGACGACACCTCGGCCGATGACGTCATGGCGCAGCTGCTGGTGCTGGAAGCGCAGGACCCGGACCGCGACATCACGCTGTACATCAACTCGCCCGGCGGTTCGTTCACCGCGCTCACGGCGATCTACGACACGATGCAGTACATCAAGCCGCAGATCCAGACCGTCTGCCTGGGCCAGGCAGCTTCCGCAGCCGCCGTTCTGCTGGCTGCCGGCACCCCCGGCAAGCGCCTTGCGCTGCCGAACGCCCGTGTTCTGATCCACCAGCCCGCCATGCAGGGCGGCGGACAGGGACAGGCTTCGGACATTGAAATCCAGGCCAACGAGGTTCTGCGCATGCGTGAATGGCTGGAAAACACCCTGGCTAAGCACACCGGACAGGAAGTTGCAAAGGTCAACACCGACATTGAACGCGACCTGTTCCTGACGGCCGAAGAAGCCAAGGAATACGGCCTGGTCGACCAGGTGCTCACCTCCCGCAAGGGCGCCAACTGACACAGTCAGTCTGAGCACACAGACCTCAGTGCACGCAAAGGGCCGTCGGAACATCCCGGCGGCCCTTTGCGGCTGGCTTCTGTGGCTGAGCGCATCGGGTCTGAAGCAGACACGCGACAGAAGTCAACGCTCATGCCAGTCCGGTGTGAAAGACTCGGCTGAGTACGGAAATCTGATCTTCCCGGTCGAACCGGGAGCGAAAGGCAGTGTGAATGGCTCGCAGCAGTGAGGGCGCAGAGCTCCTCAAGTGCAACTTCTGCGGCAAATCGCAGAAGCAGGTCCGCAAGCTCATCGCCGGGCCAGGCGTTTACATCTGCGACGAATGCATTGGCCTGTGCAACGAGATCATCGAAGAAGAGCTCGGTCAGTCCGACGCTCCTGCGGAAAAGATCGAACTGCCCAAACCGCAGGAAATCTACAACCACCTGGATGAATACGTCGTCGGCCAGGACGCTGCCAAGCGGTCACTGGCTGTTGCCGTGTACAACCACTACAAGCGCATCAACGCCCTGGAGGAATGCAAGGGCAAAGACGACGGCGTTGAAATCGCCAAGTCGAACATCCTGATGGTGGGGCCCACCGGCTCCGGCAAAACCTACCTGGCGCAGACTCTTGCGCGCATGCTCAACGTCCCGTTTGCAGTTGCCGATGCCACGGCTCTGACCGAGGCCGGCTATGTCGGCGAGGACGTCGAAAACATTCTTCTTAAGCTCATCCAAGCGGCTGATTTCGATGTCGAACGTGCTCAGAAGGGCATCATCTACATCGACGAAATCGACAAGATTTCGCGCAAGTCGGAAAACCCGTCGATCACCCGCGATGTTTCGGGAGAGGGCGTCCAGCAGGCCCTGCTGAAGATCCTCGAAGGAACTGTCGCCTCTGTTCCTCCGCAGGGTGGGCGCAAGCACCCTCAGCAGGACTTCATCCAGATCGACACGACGAACGTCCTGTTCATCGTCGCCGGCGCTTTCGCCGGGATGGAGGAAATCGTGGCGGCGCGCAAGGGCCGACACGGGGTGGGCTTCGGAGCGCCGATCCACTCCAAGGACGACGAAATCGACCTGTACGCGGAAATGCAGCCCGAAGACCTGCTGAAGTTCGGTCTCATCCCGGAGTTCATTGGCCGTCTGCCCGTGCTGACCGCTGTCGGCGACCTCGACCGCGAATCTCTCGTCACCATCCTGTCCGAGCCGAAGAACGCTCTCGTCAAGCAGTATCAGGCAATGTTCGCCTATGACAGCGTCGAACTCGAGTTCTCGCACGAAGCCCTGGAGTCCATTGCGGATCTCGCTCTGCTGCGGGGGACTGGTGCGCGAGGACTGCGCTCCATCATGGAAGAAGTCCTGCAGCCGGTCATGTTCGACCTGCCCAGCCGTGACGACATCGCCAAGGTGCTCGTGACCCGCGAAACCGTTGAAGAAAACGCGGCACCAACGCTGGTTCCGCACAAGCAGACGGGCCAACAGCGCAAGAAGACCGCATGAGGGGCTGATCGCCCGCGGGCGGAACACAGCCGAAAGCACCCGCAAACACAAGAGCGCGCCGCC
>CABTZE010000175.1 GCA_902489215.1 uncultured Brevibacterium sp. | reverse complement strand
GGCGCCGGGTGCCGCCGGACTATAGGTCACAGTTGTTGTTTTCCTCGCGTGTCGGCCTCTGGGCGCGCACACACTGGAGGCATGTCTGAACACCTTGCCTCTCTGCGCCGAACCCTGCAGCTCCACCGAAGCCATCACCCTGCGCTGAATAGATGCGCACTTTGCTGCCGGTCTGGATAATCGAAGCCGCCGCGGGATCCGCTGCCGGAACCGGCACCAAGACTGTTCCTTCCGGCGCGATGCCCTTTTCAAGCAGGGAGTCATCCGTAATAGGAGTGCCAGCAGACAACGCCCCGCCCGCGTGTGCCCCGATCACCGCATCAATGGAATTGTGTGCGCTGTCGGGAATGAGAGCTGGAGGATAGGTGCGGACGTCGAGATCGGCCGACGTGATTTCGACTCCCGCCGCAAGGCTTTTGGCAGCAACCACGACGGGTTTGCCAGAGGTCTGGGGGATGACCGCCCAGACGGCGATCAGCGTGGCAAGTCCCACCAACAGCGGGGCGAGGACCATTCGGTGCGCTCGCACTGTTCGGCGCAGAGAGGCAAGGTGTTCAGACATGCCTCCAGTGTGTGCGCGCCCAGAGGCCGACACGCGAGGAAAACAACAACTGTGACCTATAGTCCGGCGGCACCCGGCGCCTGTGACCTACAGTCGCGGGTCAGCCGGTCCCTGTGACCTATAGTCGCGCAGCGCTGCTGCCCGGACCCGCCGCGCTCAAACGCGCTTCTACTCTCCGGAGCCTCCGCCGGACGAACTGCGCGAATCATTGCGGTAGAACCCCGAGCCCTTGAACGACACTCCGAGTGAGCCGAACACTTTGCGCAGCTGTTCCTGCCCGCATTCGGGGCACGTGGTCAGGGCATCGTCGTTGAAACCCTGGTGGATGTCGAAGCTGTGACCGCAGTTCTTGCAGGCGTAGGAGTACGTGGGCATGTGTTCTTTCCTTGGCGGTGGGCCGCTGCGGCCCGTGTGACCGACGCAGAAAGTATAACCAGCCGCGCATGAGCAGAATTCGCCAGCCTCACGCAGTACCCGCGCCGCGCCAACGCCGTGCCCACCACGCTATTCGGCGGCCCGCAGCCCGTTCTCGGTCAGCACGGACCCGACGGTGAGGTCCCACTCTTCGGCCTCAAGGCGACCCCCGAATTCCCAGGAGAAGCAGACTCCGGTGAGCGGCACCTCGTGAGCAAGGTCTGCGGCCGCGCCCTGCGGCCCGAACGTCCGGTCGTAGAACCCGCCGCCGTTGCCCAGCCGGGTGCCGTCGGCGCCGAACCGCAGGCCGGGCACCAGCACGAGCGGGGCCCGCGGGCGCTCCTGGGGGAGCACTCCCGAGGTGGCTTCCGCTCCCGAGGTGCCGCCCCAGTTCCCACTCGGATTCCGGCTGGCCGTACGGGCGAGGGTAACGAGGTGTTCGGCCAGCTGTTCAGCTGTGAGCTCTTCGCGGGGTTCGCGGATGAGCCATTTGCCCTGCGGTGGGAGGTCCATCGTGCCGGGTGCGCGGCCCCATCTGAGCGGTTCGTTTGCACGAGTGACCGGCAGGAACACAGTGCCGCCTCGGCGCATGTAGGCGTTCAGTGCTGCATCGAGGTCTGGCTCGCCGGGCAATGCCGCGTAGGCGACGACGGCAGGCCGGTCGGCTATGAGTTCCGCGGCGGCGCGGGCCAGCTGCTCCTGTGCTTGGGCAATTCGGTTACGTACAGCGCCCCCGGTGCCGCCAGAGCCCACGGGACCCGCAGTCCCCGTGACCTCAGCAGTCCCGGTAACCTCCGCCTCGTGAGTGCCTGACCTGCGGATTTTTCGCACCTCGGCGCGCAGGGCGGTTTTGTCTGCGTGCTTCATCGTGTCGTTGGGCTCGTCGGCGGGACTGCTCACTTTTGCTCACCTTCCGTTCATCTGACACAGCTTAGAATGACCGGCATGAATAACCCAGAGCGAAAAGTCCGCAAGGCTGTTATCCCCGTTGCGGGACTCGGCACACGTTTCCTTCCGGCCACGAAGGCCATCCCGAAGGAAATGCTGCCGGTGGTCGACAAGCCTGCCATCCAGTACGTGGTTGAAGAAGTCGTCGATGCGGGGCTGAACGATGTCCTCATGATCACCGGACGCAACAAGCGGCCGCTGGAAGACCACTTCGACCGTGTTGACGGTCTGGAAGAAACGCTGCGCGCCAAGGGCGATGACGCCAAGCTGGAAAAGGTGCAGAAGGCCAGCAGCCTCGCGGATGTGCACTACGTCCGCCAGGGCGACCCCAAGGGGCTGGGCCACGCTGTTCTCAAGGCTGAACAGCACGTGGGCGACGAACCGTTTGCAGTGCTGCTGGGCGATGACCTCATCGATGAGGCCAACCCCATCCTGCCGACCATGATCAAGGTGCAGGAAGCCACGGGCGGTTCGGTTGTCGCACTCATGGAAGTTCCGGCAGAAGACATCAGCCTGTACGGCTGTGCGGCTGTCGAAGATGTTGCCGTTGATGGTGTTGACGCTGATTCGGCCGTCAAGATCACCGGTCTGGTCGAAAAGCCCGCCGCGGACGAAGCTCCGTCGAACTACGCGGTCATCGGCCGTTATGTTCTCGCCCCGGAGATCTTCCCCGTGCTTGCTAAGACACCTCCCGGCCGGGGGAACGAAATCCAGCTGACGGACGCTCTGCAGACGCTGGCCGAAGACCCTTCGTCGAACGGCGTCTATGGCGTTGTGTTCTCCGGCGACCGCTACGACACGGGCGACAAGCTCAGCTACCTCAAGGCTGTTGTGACCCTGGCTGGCCGTCGCGATGACCTGGCGGAAGACCTCAACAGCTGGCTGCGCGACTACGTGGCTGGGCTTGACTGACCTGTGTGATTCACTGGGTGCAGCTGCGAGCGCTCGCGGGACTCAACACAGCCCCGCGCTGCGGCAGGGGTGAGCCTGACGTCGAGCGTGTGCTCGAAGTCGGGCGCACATCCCACGCAGCCGCACCCATGTCTCGCAATGACAACCGGGAGGTTCTCCGATGACCGCAGGTCAATGGCAGCCGCCGCACAGAAGTGCGGCAGTTGCTCCGCTGGGCGGCGATTCGCTGGCCGCACAAGCCGCGACCGCCGTCCACGAAGAGCTCGACAGTGCCGGATTCGACGCCCTCGAGGCGCTCCTGCCCGATGTCGCCGGTGTGGGTCCGCTGTGTGATGCCTTTGCTGATTCGGCGGATCTCCTGGTGCTGGTTGGCGGGCTGAGCGCCGACGACAGCATGGACGTGGCCGGTGCGCTGTCGCAGTTCACCGACACTCCGCTGCCGGGGCTGCAGGCGATCATCTTTGATTCGGCTCGCCGGCACGGCGCGAACCACGTGCTGTTCACGGCCCCGTGGGTCGGCTGGGTCGGCACGACCCTCGCCATTGCGCTGCCCGCTGACGAGGCGGTCGCAGCTTCCGTTATGTCCGAAATCCTGCCGCTGTACGCGGATTTGTTGGATCAGCGTGATAACGGCACTGTGCGGGGTGGACAAGGTTTTGGTTCGCGAGGTGGACCTCGAAGTGGCTCCCGAGGCTGGGGTGGCCCGCAGCGCGGTCAGTCACAAGACAAAGGTGCCGATGGCAAGCAGCCCGGCGGCGCCTCGATCCTTCAGATGCCCCGCCCCGTCACCCCTGACGATGAAGGTGACGCCTAAGCGCAGCTCCTGGGTGTGTTTGGCGTGGGTGTTCCGTGGTGGCCGATGCGGCTGACCGGGCCGCAGGGCGTAGTTCTGCGGCCGCTGAAGCGCGCTGACGCTGAAGAGTTTGCCGAGGTCAGGGTGGCTAATCGCGATTGGCTCCAGCCTTGGGACGCAACTTTGCCCGGTGCTGACGTGCGGGGTGCTGCTTCGGCTGGGGATGCCCCCGGTTCTGACGAGGTGCTGAGCGGTTCCGAACTCCGGTCCGCCCTCCGCAAAGAGCGCGCAGCCTTCCATTCCATGCGGCGCGCACTGAACGCCCAGGCTAAGCGGGGTGTGGCACTGCCCTTTGCTCTCGAGGTGGACGGCAGCTTCCGGGGGCAGGTCACCGCGGCGAGTATTCAGTGGGGGTCGATCAGCTCGGTGCAGATCGGCTATTGGATCGATTCG
>CABTZE010000174.1 GCA_902489215.1 uncultured Brevibacterium sp. | reverse complement strand
CGCGCCAGCGTGGGAATGGGGCCGAAGATCCTGGTGTGCCCGATGTGGTCAATGACGCCGACCAGCATGAACAGGCCAGACTTGAACATGGCATGGGCAACAACGTGTAGAAGACCGGCCGTCAGCGCAAGCGGAGTGCCAACACCAACAGCGGCCACAATAAGGCCCAACTGGCTGACCGTGGAAAACGCCATGAGCTTCTTGACGTCGTCCTGCGTCAGCGCCAACCAGCCGCCGACAGCAACCGTGATGAGCCCCACCGTGGTGAGCAGAACATTCCACACGACAACGTCGTGGAACGCAGGCGAAAAGCGAAACAGCAGGAAAATACCGGCCTTCACAACGGCCGCAGCATGCAGATACGCACTCACCGGAGTGGCGGCTGCCATCGCATCAGGCAGCCCCGCGTGGAACGGAAACTGAGCCGACTTCGTAAACGCCGCGACCGCCACCAAAACAGCGGCCGTCGGAGCAAGCCACGGAAGATCCGACCAGGCACTTGAAGCCAAAGCACCAGACACAGACGTCGTGCCCGTCGTCATCGCGATGAGCGCAACTGCGGCCAACAGCAGGACGCCGCCGAAGAACGTCATGAACATGGTGCGCAGCGATGGCGCCCACGCGGCCGGGCCCGAACGGGCAATCAGCATAAACGAGGCCAACGACGTGACTTCCCAGCACACAAACAGCAGGAAGAGGTCATCTGCGAGGACGAGGCCGACCATGGCGAAGGTGAACGTCGCCATCAACCAATAGAAGCTCGTCGTGCGGCCCGGCGGGAAATAGCGGGTCGAATAGAACAGCACGACGGCACCGATGAGAAGCGCAATGTAGGTGAAGATGACGCCGAGCCCATCCGCCTGCAGCGCTGCACGGGCACCAAGCGTTGGAACCCACGCAACCGACCATGAAGGTGCGCCGCCGGCAAAGACTGCGGCTGCCGCGGGAGTGAAGACAACCGCGGCTGCGATGTATGCCGCTCCGATGATCCAGCCGGAATTGCGCCCGAAGACTCGCGTAATGAGCGGTACGAGGACAACAACCGCACCCAACAGGCCAAGTGTCGATGCGAGTTCCACGTAGGCGCCTTTCATCATCGTCGAACCGGTAAAGGTCAGAGACATCCTAGCGGCGCCGTGACTCCATCACCAATCCGGGCGGGCCGACCCCAATCTCCGGCAGCAGCCAGTGCTCCGAAATCGGTCCGGGTCCTCGTTGTGTTTAAGAGCCCTGCTGAGCGCTCCGCCGGCGTTCTTCCGTGACGATCTCAACCAGCTTCTCCGCGTGTGCTTCGGGGGCAGACTCTGCTGCCTTGTCCCCCGCGGCTCGTGAAGCTGCCTCAACCGCCGACCATTCAGCGACAAGTGCCTCGAGTGTGTCAGCCAGACCTTCTGCATCCGGCGAAGATGCGGGGATCGCCGCATCTCCGAATTCCTGCGCGAGCACGGGATCGCTCACAACAATGCCGCGGGAGGCAGCGCACGCCTCGATCATGACCATCGGCTGATTGTCGAAGCCCACTGATGTCTGCACTGCCAGATGGCTGCGCAGCAGCAGCTGCTCCACCTGCCGCGGGGCGATCGACCCGAGACTGCGGACATTGGCCGGGTGGTCCTCGAGATCACCTCCTGCGACCTCGAGCATCGCCGGCACCTGACGTTCAAAGAGAATCTGCAAGGCCTCAAGCGCAACATCGAGGCGCTTTTCGGGAGCAAAGCGCCCAATCCATGCCAGCCGCAGCGGCTGCTGACGAGGAAGAGGGTGGGTATTTGCTGTCCGCTTGGCGGCGTTCGACAGAACAGCAACGTTGCCTGCACCGGCCTCACGCAGCTTCTGCGCCTGGTGCTTCGAGGGTGAGAGAACAACATCCGCGCGCTGAGCCGCAGCCAGGGTCATTGAGCGCAGCGCTGAATCGGCAGGCTTGCCAGCAAGCTTCGCCCTTGGCGCCTTCTGCCGAGTGAAAAGCCGGTATAGACCGCGCATTGCAGGCGCTGCCGGCCCAGCCGCCTTGGGCGCTTGCCAAAAGAAGGTGTGCACCGTGTGCAGTGTGACAATCCCCAAGCTCTTGGCGATTGCCACGGCCGCAGCGGCAAGCCCGAATTCCGAATGCACAATGACCGCATCCGGCGCAGCAGCCGTGAGTGCTCGCCTCATCCACCGTTCCAAACCGCGGCCGAAGCGGTACACGGGAAGACCCGCACCGGGGATGCGGACCGTGCTCGGCGGGTTGATCACCTCGACGTCTGGCAGACCCGCAGCCTGGCGCGCACGCGGGGCCATGACGGCGACGCTGTGCCCTGAATCGCGCAGAGCATCCGCCTGCGTAAGAAAAGCCGTCTGTGCCCCGCCGACATAGTCGAGGTCGTAATCGCACACCAACAGAAACTTCACGTAACCGCCTTGCTCAGGATGTCAAGACAGCAAGGTGAGTGAAGGCGCAGGGGAAGTCACTGCGCATTCTGCGTTTCGAACTCCGGGAGCTCAATAGAAGCGCAATCGCCCCACAGTTTGTCGAGACCGTAGTATTCCCTGTCGTCTTCGTGGAACACGTGAACTGTGATGTCACCGAAGTCGACGAGCACCCACCGGTTCTCTCCCGTGCCCTCACGGCGGATCGGCTTGATCTGGTGCCTGCGCAGCAGCTGTTCTTCGATGTTGTCGACGACGGCGTGCACCTGTCGTTCGTTGGATGCTGATGCGATGACAAAGGCATCTGTGAGCACCAGATTGTCTGCGACGTCGATTGCGGTGATATCGGTTGCGAGCCTGTCAGATGCTGCCTGAGCGGCCGTGCGGGCCAGCTCTTTTGCCGTGTCAGTTGCGGGCACTGTGACCTTTCTGTTCAGAAGAGCATGATGAGGGCGATGATGATGAGGATGATGGCCACAAGGCCGCCGACCCCCAGGACAATGTAGGGAAGCGCGGATGGGCGGTCGCCGACGAGGATCTCTCCATCGCCGTAGGTGATGTCACGGGCTTTCATGGGGCCCGCGGGAGGGTTCTCGACCTCCTCGCCTTCATCAGCCTGGAGCATCTGGCTTTCTTCGGGCGAAATGGCAACCGATTCAATCGGCATGGTCGCTGGCCCAGATGCGGCACGGCGGAAGTCCGCGGTGGGCTGCTGATTTACAGGTGCAGCCGTGCTGTTCTCAGCGGAGCCGATGTTGGGGTCAGCACTGTTTTCGCCACCCTTGGTTGCAGTGACGGCAGGTGAGGAAGAAGGCGCGGAGACAACCGTGATGCCCTGCGTGTTGGGTTTGACAACGGGTGCGCGGCGTTCGCGCGGCTTGCTCGCGGCCTGTCGACGAGCCACCCAGTCTTCCGACTTCGAGGCTTCTTGAGGCTTCGGAGCATCTTCGGCTTTCTCGGTCTGAGCTTCAGGCTTTTCGGCCTGAGTTCCGGCTTTCTCGGTCTGAGCTTCAGCCGCTTCCGGCTCGGGGCTCTTCGGTTCGGCAGCAGCCGGCTTCACCGGCGCTTTCTTCACAACGGGAGCGGAGCTCTTGTCTGCGTCCGCTTCCACCTGCTGAGGCTCGACTGGCTTGGCAGGAGCAGGCGAAGTCGTCTGCGGTGCCTCGTCGGCATCGACGGGCGCGGGCTCAAGTCCGTGTTCGCGCATGTAGCGACGACGTTCCGCGCGGGACTGGAACTGCGGAAACTCCGACTTGTCACCAGAATCTGCCGTCGGGGCCTCTGGCGCCTTCGGAACATCGGGTTGGGTCGGTCCAGCTTCTGGTTTGGCAGGAGCCGGTGCCGGCACCGTGCCAATGGGAGGCATCTTTTCGGTGGGGCGCGGGTCCGGTTCGTGCTGAACCCGAGGTGCCTCCTGCGTCTGCTGTACGCCCGGCTCCTGTACCGCAGGGCGAGCGGGTGCTGAGTCGCTCGGGCCCGACGCCGGTGCGGCGGGTGCGGTTGCAGGGGTCTGCGGTTTGACCGTCAGCTTGGCCGGAGCCGATGGTTCCTTCGGGCCGTCTTCGCCTGGACCTTCTGCGGAGTGCTCTGCAGCAGCTGCGGCTTTTGCCTCCCCGCGTTGTTCGTTCCTCCTGTTGCGTCCGGGTAGGTGCTGTGTGCGCCACTTTTGCCCCCGTATGCGGTT
>CABTZE010000173.1 GCA_902489215.1 uncultured Brevibacterium sp. | reverse complement strand
GCGGCGCCGCTTCAGCGCAGCGCAGTCTCAGCTGCGAATAGCGCCCGCTCCCGCCGAAAATTCAGTCGCGAGCGCCGAAAACGCTCGAGCCGACGCGCACAATCGTGGCGCCTTCTTCAATCGCGAGTTCAAAGTCGGCGGACATGCCCATCGACAGTTCAACCGCATCGGCGGGCAGGACTCCGCTGTCGCGCAGGCGCTGCGACAGTTCGCGCAGGTCAGCGTAGGAGGGGCGGATTTCGTCCGCCGTTGAGCCTGGCAGGCCGATGGTCATAAGCCCGCGAATCCGCAGGTGCTCAAGCCCGCGCACTTCTTCAATGAGCTGTTCGGCCTCTTCTGGGGCCACACCGAATTTGCTGTCTTCGCGCGACGTGTTGACCTGGATGAAGATGTCGAGGCTGTCGCGTTCCAGCAGCTCCAGGCGGTTGTCGATCCGCTGGGCCAAGCGCATGTTGTCAATGGATTCGATACACGTACACGATTCCACTGCCAGCGTGTGGTTGACCTTGTTGCGCTGCAGCGGCCCAATGAGGTGCGCAACCGGGTTGAGGTCGGCCAGCCCTTCGGCTTTGGCGGTGAGCTCCTGCTGCCGGTTTTCACCGATCAGCCGGTAGCCGTGCTCAATGGCCGTGCGGATCTTCTCAACCGGCTGCGTTTTGACTGCCAGGAGCACTTTGACGTCTTCGGCCGCAGCCTCCGGATTGCCGCCGCCGTAGCCTCGTCCCGCTGCTTTCGCGGCGGCCTCGGCACGCTGGGCAACATCGTCCAGCTTGGCGCGGATCTCGTCGCGCTCGGCATCGGTCAGAATCGGCTCATCAGCATTCGTCACGGGCACTCCTCGCCTAGAAAAACACAGCTTCCCTAAGGGTAGCCGGGGCCGTTCTGCCCCGCCGGGCCGCGCCCCACTCCCCCCGCCACAAAGCACGAGGTGGAGGTCGGCACTGTGCCGACCTCCACCTCGTCAGTGGGTCTGGTGAGGGCCCGTCAGCTGAAGCTCTTCGGGAGGCCTTCCGCTTCAGGGTCGATGTTGCGGATCAGAGCCATGGTGTCGGCCAGTTCCCAGCCTTCGTCGATGAGCTTGTCGAGCTTGTCGGCAACAAGCTGTGCCGCATCAAGCGGAACACCCTGGGTTTCGCCGCCGGCGAGCGCCAGACCGAGGTCCTTGCGCATGAGCGAAACAGCAAAGCCGGGCTTGAAGCCGTTGTTGGCTGCCGCGGTGTCGACAACACCGGGCACGGGGTACCACGTGCGCAGCGGCCACGAGTCGCCCGAGGACACCTTGGCGATGTTGAGGAACGTTTCGTGCGAAAGGCCGAAGCGATCAGCGAGCACAGCACCTTCGGCAACACCCTGGGCGCTGATGGCCAGCATCATGTTGTTGACAATCTTGGCAGCCTGACCGGCGGCGTCACCACCTGCGTGGAAGATGTTGCCGGCCATCGGCTCGATGTACTTCTTGGCTGCTTCGAAGTCTTCGTCTTCAGCGCCGACCATGAAGGTCAGGGTGCCGGCGGCTGCGCCGGTCACACCACCGGAAACAGGTGCGTCGAGGAAGACGTAGCCGGCTTCGCGTGCCGCGTCGTGGAGGGCGCGGGCGGTGTCGAAGTCAATGGTGGACGAGTCCACGAGGATGGTGTCCTTCGAAGCGACTTCGAGCACACCGCCGTCAGTGAGGTACACCGAGCGGGCGTGTTCGCCCTTGGGCAGCATGGTGAATACGATTTCGGCGCCGTTTACGGCTTCTTCAATTGACTTGGCCGGGGTGATGCCGTCTTCTGCGGCAGCGGTGACTGCTGCTTCGACAACGTCGAATCCCTGGACCGTGTGGCCTGCCTTGACGAGGTTTGCTGCCATGGGGCGTCCCATGTTGCCCAGACCTACCCAACCGATGATTGCCATCATGCCTCCTTGCAAATGGTGAGTGAATGCGGCTGAAATTCTCGTTCAGCATAACGCCGGGCATTGCGCAGATCACACTGTTCAGCCTTGTTTTCGGACGGCACTTGCGCACCGCGGGAGTGCGTCAGCGCACATTCGGCTCAGTAGACTGGCACCATGAACGTCTCCCGTCCCCCGGTGTCGCCGGATGATCTGCTTGCCCTTCTGGCTGTTTCTCGTCTGGGCAAGTACACGGCGGCGGCCGCAAGCATGGGGGTCACGCACACGACGGTGTCGCGCCGCATTGCGAACCTCGAAAAGGCGGTAGGCGAAACTCTTCTGACGGCAACTCCGGACGGCTGGGAGCTCAGCGCTGCCGGCCGCAGGCTGATGCCGGGTGCTGAAATGATCGAGAAAGCGCTCGGCTCAATCCAGGCCGATGCGCCGGACACCCCGATGTACGGGAACGTGCGGATTGCCTGCCCCGAGGCTTTTGCCATGTTCTATGCGGTTGACGCCCTAGCTCAGCTGCAGGCTGAACACAAGCGCCTCAACATTGAGATGACCACTTCTACTCAGAGGGCACGCCAGCACAGGTCGGGTTTTGACGTTGAGATCGTGGTGGAAAAACCGGATGTTTCCAACGCCACGGTCCACCACCTGCGGCCCTATGAGCTGGGCTTCTACGCTTCTGAAAGCTACCTGGCGACCATGCAGGCCCCGGAAACGACGGAGGATCTGCGGGCGCATCGGCTGATCTACTACGCCGAGCACTCCCTGGGCGTGGCCAGCTTGGAAAGCGCGTGGAACGTACTGCCGGAACCGGCCGGGCACTTCTATTCGAACTCGGCACTGGCTCACGTCCAATCCTGCCGCCGAGGTGTCGGTGTGGCTCTTCTGCCGACCTTCGCCGGTGAGGGTCTCACCAGGGTGATCCCCGACTTTTCGCTGCCCGTGCACTACTGGGCTGTTGTCAGGCCCGAAGCACTGCGGCGCACTGCCGTGCAGACAGTTGTGCGCGCCCTGACGGTGCCGGATGGCGAGTGACTGCTGCTGTGATCACAGACTGCAGGCGTGACGGCCGACTGCAGGCTCCCCGCCTAAGCGAGAGCACCGCCTACCGGCCCTGCTCACTGGCCTGATGCGCGTTTCCGATCGAGGAACTCAAACACCCAGCCGATAACCGCCCAGATGCTGAGGACACCGGCAGCCGCCGCGCAGATGAGCGCGAAGAAGAACACTCCCGACTGCGACGAACCGGCGACCGTGAACAGAACCAGTGCGAGCACCACGGCGGCAAGTGCCGCAATGCTCACCCAGCGTAGGATTTTTCGAGTGCCGGTGCGGCTGCCGGGCATGCGCCCGCCAGGTCCGCGCTCGCCCGCACCACCAGACCCAGCACTCATGCCGCGGACCATCCGCCGTCAATCGAGTGTGCCGCTCCCGTGATGACACCCGCCGCATCAGAGGCCAGGAACACGGCCAGCTGCGCCACCTCGTCGGCTTCGGGCAGACGAGGAACAGCCGAATGGCCCAGGAAGACCTCCTCGAGCACACTGTCTTCGGAAATCTCGCGAGTGCGAGCCTGGTCGGCAATCTGCTTTTCCACCAGCGGAGTCATGACGTATCCGGGGTTGATGGCGTTGGCGGTAACCCCCTTCGGTCCGCCTTCCAGCGCGGTGGTCTTCGTCAGGCCCATGAGCCCGTGCTTAGCCGCAACATAGGCGGACTTGTAGGCCGATGCGCGCAGCCCGTGCACACTCGACATGTTGATGATCCGACCAAAACCGCGTTCGTACATGCCCGGCAGAACCGCTTTTGTCAGGACAAACGGCGCTTCGAGCATGAGCTTGTTGATCAGCTGCCACTTGTCCAGCGGGAAGTCTTCGAGCGCTTCGATGTGCTGGATGCCGGCGTTGTTGACCAGGATGTCGTAGTTCAGGCTGAGCTCATCAAGCGCTTCTGTATCCGCGAGGTCCACCTGCCAGTGCTTACCGCCGATCTTCTCGGCAATGTCCTTCGCTGCATCGCCGTTGATGTCGGCAACCGTGACGGTCGCGCCCTCGGCCGCAAACGCTTCCGCGATCGCCTGGCCCAGGCCGGAAGCGCCTCCCGTCACAAGGGCGTTTCGTCCGTTCAGTCGATCTTCTGCCATCGTGCTGTCCTCCTGACTTTCGGGAATCGGTGCTTGAGTGCCGCGGATAAGGCGAGCGGCGCCTCGTCATCCGGGGAACCGAGAATCTCGGTTCCATTATT
>CABTZE010000172.1 GCA_902489215.1 uncultured Brevibacterium sp. | reverse complement strand
GCCGGAGTTGACCGCGTCTTCGACGTCGTGGACGGAGTAGGCGATGTCATCGGCGAGGTCCATCAGCTGGGCTTCGATGCACCGCTGGGTTCCCGTTCTGCCGTCGCGAACGAACTCGAAGACCGTGCTGTCGTCTTCGTAGGCGCCGAACTTCCGCACGGGCGCACCCGCTTTGTCCGGTGTGGGTGCGTTCTCTCGCGACCACGGATATTTGATGCAGGCGTCAAGGGTTGCGCGCGTCAGGTTGAGCCCCGCCGGTCCCCCTTGGTCGGTGAAGACCTTCGGCTCTAAGCGAGTGAGGATCCGCAGGGTCTGTGCATTGCCCTCGAAGCCGCCGATGTCCTTTGCGAAGTCATCAAGGATCGTTTCGCCGTTGTGCCCAAACGGCGGGTGGCCGAGGTCGTGGGCCAGGGACGCTGTTTCGACGATGTCGGGGTCGCACCCGAGGTACCGGGCCAGTTCGCGGCCCACCTGCCCCACTTCGAGGGAGTGGGTGAGTCGGTTGCGCACGAAGTCATCAGTTCCAGGTGAGACGACCTGGGTTTTTGCGGACAGCCTGCGCAGGGCTGACGAGTGCAGAAGTCGTCCGCGGTCGCGCTGAAAGGCCGAACGGCGCGGGTTCTTTCGGGGTTCGACGACCCAGCGCTCGCGCGAGTGGTCGTCGTATTCGGCAACGCCGCCGGTCAGTGACACATCAGCCTCCGGAAATGTCGAGTTCAGCTTCGGAAATGTCCGCGTGGGCTTCGTGGTCGAAGATCCGGTCGTCCAGCCAGCCGTCGGGCAGGTGGGGGCGGCGAGCGCGTCCGGTGCGTCCGCGCACACCCTCCGCGGCAGCCCCCGGATAAGGCGCGGAATGGTCGAGTTCGTCAAGGAAGCTGCGCAGCTCTTCGAGGCTGGACACCATGGCCAAGCGGGTTCGCAGCGCTCCGCCGACCGGGTACCCCTTGAAGTACCAGGCCATGTGTTTGCGCAGGTCGCGCACGCCGAAGAATTCATCGTCGTAGTAGTCGCGCAGGTATTCGCCATGACGGTACACGATGTCGGCGACTTCGCCCAGGGTGGGACGGTGGCGTTCATCAGATCCGTTCAGGGCGTTCTGCAGGTCGCCGAACAGCCACGGTCGTCCCTGGCAGCCGCGTCCGATGACAACGCCGTCGCAGCCGGTTTGGGCCATCATGGCCTGTGCGTCTTCGGCGGCGAAGATGTCTCCGTTGCCCAGTACGGGCACGCGGTCGCCCACGAAGTCTTTCAGCCTGGCGATGGCGTCCCAGTCGGCTTTTCCGGAGTAGAGGTCGGCGGTGGTGCGCCCGTGCAGCGTCATCGCCGCCACGCCCGCATCGATGCCGATGCGCGCCGCGTCGAGGTAGGTCAGGTGGTCGGCGTCGACGCCTTTGCGCAGTTTGATGGTCAGCGGGATGCCGCCCTTGTCTGCTTCGCGCACGGTGGTGTGGACGATGTCGCTGAACAGGTCGAGCTTCCACGGCAGGGCGGAGCCGCCGCCCTTGCGGGTGACTTTCGGGACGGGGCAGCCGAAGTTGAGGTCGATGTGATCAGCGCGGTCTTCTTCGACGAGCATCCGCACGGCCGCACCCATGGTTTCAGGGTCGACGCCGTACAGCTGAACCGAGCGCGGAGTTTCCCATTCTTCGTGCTGGATGATCCGCATGCTCTTGTCGTTGCGTTCGATGAGGGCGCGGCTGGTGACCATTTCGGTCACGTACAGCCCGGCACCGTATTCGCGGCACAGCCTGCGGAACGCGGTGTTGGTGATGCCGGCCATCGGGGCGAGCACCACCGGGGAGTCCAGTTCGATGTCGCCGATTCGCAGCTTCGTCTTCTCAGTCACAGTCACGGGCACATTATCCCAGGCGGGGCAAATCCCCAGCACCTCCGGTGTGCGCCGGAGGGCCGAAACATGATTGAGTCGTGCGCTTTCTCTGTTCAGCAGACTTCGGGAGGGCTAGTGTGACGCTATGTCCCTCTTCCTCATGGCCCTTCCCGTTCTCACCGCGGTCGGCATTCTTCTGCTGGGACGAGGTGCCGTCACCGCTGCCCTGGCTTCTGCTGCTGTCGCTGTCGTCATCGGGGTGGCCACGGGCGGGCTGTCGTGGCACCACCTGGGCGCGGCCGGCGAGTATGGCCTGCTGACTCTTCAGGTGCTGCTCATTCTGCTGTTCGGCATGTTGTTGGCCGCACTGCTGGAGCGTTCGGGGGCCATGGCGGAGCTTTCCCGCTTCCTTTCTGAGTCTGTGCCTACCCCGACACTGGGGGCGGCAGCCGTTGTGTTCGGTGTCGTGCCCTTTGCCGAGTCAGTCACCGGCTACGGCGTCGGTGTGACGGTGGGTGTGCCGATTCTGCGTGCTTTGGGCTTTGCCCCGGCAAAAGCGGTGATCTTGGGCATGCTGGGCCTCAATGCGGTGGCGTGGGGCGCACTGGGCCCCGGCACGTCAATCGCCGCGCAGCTGTCGGGGCAGACTTTTCAGGACATCGGTGTGTTCTCCGCCCTTTTCAACGGCCCGACTCTCCTACTTGTCGCGGTACTCGTGTGGCTGACAATGCGGTTTGCCGGCGGCGAGCCCGGCCAGTCTTCCGACCACCGCCCCGGGTTTGGCAGCGCGCTCGCCGTGTTAGCTTCAGCCGCGCTCCTGTGGGTTTCGGTGCTGACGGTCAATCTGCTCATCGGCACCGCCGTTGCCGGTGTTCTCGGCGGTCTTGCGGTGTTGCTCGCGCTGTTTGTGTTCTTCCGAATTCGCACCGGCAGGCTTCCGGCAACGCGGGCCACGGCAATTGCGGGCGTTCCCTACGCGGTTCTCACCGGCGGTCTGCTTGTCTCCTACGCCGCCCACGGAGCGTGGGAGAACACGCTGACAGCTGTTCTCATTTGGCCGCCCGTGTGGCTGGCTGCGGCGTGTGCAACCGTTTTCTTCATCTGGCGGGGCTGCACCCTGCTTCCCGAGGTGCCCGCAGCTGCCCGCCGCTGGGTTCCGGTAGGAGTTTCAACGGCCGGTTTTATGGTTCTCGGCTGGGTCATGACTGTCACCGGGATGAGCACCGCACTGGGCCAGGCGGCTTCTGTCCTCGGAGTGTGGCCGGCTCCGGCACTCAACACGGTTGGGGCCTATCTGGTGGGCAGCACCACCGGCTCAAACGCGATGTTCGCGCAGACGATCGCGGCGATGGCCTCCGGCAGCGGGGCGGATGTGCTTGTGACGGTCGCCGCCGCCAATGTGGCCGGCTCTTTGGCCATCATCGCCTCTCCCCCGCGCATTCTGCTGGGCATGCAGATGGCCGGGGCCAACGCCGCGAGCGATCAGCGTCCCGTCGCCCGAACCCTGAGTGTCGCGGTGTGCGTCAACACGCTCGTTCTCACTGCGGCCCTCGCCGTGGCACTTACCTTCGCAGCTGCCTGATCTAACGCACCTCACGCCGTCCTGTGGCCTGCTTAAGCGGGAATGCCCGGCAGTGCCGAAAGCACTAGGATTCTCCTATGACCTACACCACAACATTGACTGTGTCACCGGGTCAGGCGGGAGACACGCTGCGGAAAGCCGCTGACGCTGACTGGGCCGCCGCAGTCGATCACCGTTTCGTCCGCGAACTGTTCGCCGGAACCGTCGACGAGGCCGTCCTGCGAACCTACATCGAACAGGACTACACGTTCTTCACCGATTTCGTCGCCCTGCTCGGCGGCTGTGTTGCCACGGCACCGAAACCCGAATCCAAAATCCGCTACGCCGCCCAGCTGGGCATGCTCGCAGCTGATGAAGACACCTACTTCACACGCGCACTCGATGCCCTCGGCGGAGAAAACCTGCAGCGCCGCCAGGAGGCGTGGAAGCAGCCGACGCGTGATTTCAACCGGCTCATGCACGACGCCGCACAGTCACAGAACTACGCGCAGATGCTCACCGTGCTGCTGGTGGCCGAATGGCTCTACCTGGACTGGGGCGAGCGCACGGATCTGCGCGAACCGGACTCATGGCTGCACCTCGATTGGATTGACCTGCACCGAGGTGAGGACTTCCGCTCCTGGGCACAGTTCCTGCTGGACGAACTGGAAGAGGTCTGGCCGACCGACAGTGCTGAACGGGACCGTCTGACGAACCTCTTCTGTGAGTGCGTCGCCGTCGAGCGGG
>CABTZE010000171.1 GCA_902489215.1 uncultured Brevibacterium sp. | reverse complement strand
TTCAGACGTGTGCTCTTCCGATCTGACCAAGCAGACACCCCTGCACCAGATCAACGCTGAACTCGGCGCGAACTTCACCGATTTCGGCGGCTGGGACATGCCGCTCAAATACGGCTCCGAACTCGCCGAACACCGTGCCGTCCGCGAATTCGCAGGCATCTTCGACCTGTCCCACATGGGCGAAGTCCGCGTCACCGGCGCCGACGCAGCCGCCTTCATGGACTACGCGCTCCTGTCGCGCTACTCCATCATGAAGAACGGCAAGGCCAAGTACGGCGTCATCATCGACGAGGCCGGCGGCATCCTCGATGACGTCATCACCTACCGCCTGGGCGATGACGAATTCCTCATCGTGCCCAACGCCGGCAACACCCCCGCCGTCGTGGCCGCACTCGAAGACCGCGCCGAAAAGGCCAAGGCCGCCGGTGCTGCCGCAGACTTCGAAGTGCGCAACGAGTCCGACGACACTGCGCTCATTGCAGTGCAGGGACCAAAGTCCGAAGAAATCCTGCTGGCTGCCGTGTGCGGCAGCACCGAGTGCGACGACCGCGAAGACTGCACCAAGATCAAAGAGCTCGCATACTACGCGTGGACGTTCATCACGGTCGACGGCGTTGAGGTCTTCTTGGCTCGCACCGGCTACACCGGCGAAGACGGCTTCGAGCTGTACGTCAAGAACGCCGACGCAGAAGCCCTGTGGAACCGGCTGATGAGCATCAACGAAGCCGAATTCGACGGTGCCGCGCTGCCATGCGGACTGGCTTCGCGCGACTCGCTGCGCCTGGAAGCGGGCATGCCGCTCTACGGCAACGAACTGACGCGCGAAACCACGCCCTTCGATGCAGGCTTCGGCGGCATGGTCCGCGGAGCGCTCAAGAACAAGGGCGACTTCTACGGCCGCGAAACCATGCAGAAGCTCAACGACGCCGACCAGGCAGGGGGCACACCGCGCAAACTCGTCGGACTGTCATCGGAAGGCCGCCGTGCCGCACGCGCCGGTGCTGGCGTTTTCGTTGACGGCGCCGAGGTCGGCGTCATCACCTCCGGCCAGCCGTCGCCCACCCTGGGCCACCCCATCGCCCTGGCCTACCTCGACACGGCACACGCCGAACCCGGCACCGCCGTGACCGTCGACATCCGCGGAAAGTCCTACGACTTCAGCGTCGTCGAAACACCCTTCTACAACAGCGGTGCCCACTGACACCCGTACGGTGCACCGCTGACGACAGTCGGCCCCAGACCAACAGATTGAAAGGAACCCACAATGGCTGAACTGCCCCCGCTGCCAGAGAACTTTTCGTACTCGGCAGAACACGAATGGATCAACGCCTCCGGCGACAACATCGTCGGAACCACCGTCCGTGTCGGCATCACCGCAGTAGCCGCTGACGCACTCGGCGAAGTCGTCTACGCAGACCTCCCCGAGGTCGGCGACACCGTCACCGCCGGTGAAGTCTGCGGTGAAGTCGAATCGACCAAGTCGGTCTCCGACCTCTACTGCCCCGTCTCAGGCGAAGTGACAGCCGTCAACGAAGACGTCGACGGCAACCCGTCGCTGCTGAACTCCGATCCCTACGGTGAAGGCTGGCTGTTCGAAGTCTCCGTCACCGAAGTCGGCGACATCATGGACGCCGCCGCCTACGGAGAAGCAAACCACGTCTGATCCGGCCACCTGGTCGCCCGGACCGGACCCCCTCCCGGTCCGGGCACGCATCCCCAGCCCTCGCCCCACCTCGGGCATCCCCACCCCCGTCACCACCTTGGCCGTGCAGCGTCGCACAACAGGAGGAAACATGACCGTCAGCGTTTTTGATCTGTTCAAAGTGGGCGTCGGCCCATCGTCATCCCACACCGTCGGCCCTATGCGGGCAGCCGCGCGCTTCGTGCAGCTGGTCGGAGACAGGCAGCCCGCAGCGCTCGCAGTCGATGTTTTCGGGTCACTTGCCGCAACGGGAGCCGGTCACCGCACATTCGATGCGATCCTCGCGGGCCTCGAAGGCTGCGAACCCGACCGCATCCAGCCGGATGACTTCGCAGAGCGCACCGAGCGGATTGAACAGACCGGCGTGCTGCGGTTCGGTGATGAGTGGGACATCGAGTTCAGCGAAAAAGACATGGTCAAACGTCCCCTGACCGTGCTCGACCACCACACCAATGCGCTGACCATTCAGGCAAAGGACGCCGACGGGGGTGTCATTGCCGAAGAAACCTACTACTCCGTCGGCGGCGGGTTCGTCGTCAGCCAGTCCGAACTCGACGGCGGCCTACAGGAAGAAGCGGAAGAGGAACGGGCAGAAGCCCCCTATCCCTTCACCTCGGGAGTGGAGCTCGTTGAACAGTGCCGCACATCCGGGCTCGAGGTGTGGCAGGTGATGCTGGAAAACGAAAAAGCACACCGCAGCGAAGAAGAGATCCGCGCTGGCCTGCTGCACATCTACTCCGTCATGGAGGAGTGCGAGCGGAACTCCGTGGCCCGCGACGGCATTCTGCCCGGCGGTCTCAACGTGCATAGGCGCGCGCACAAGTGGCATCAGAGGCTGCTGCAGGAAGATCCTGAACGCAGGCCCGAGTACTACCAGGAATGGGTCAACCTCGTAGCCCTAGCCGTCAACGAAGAGAACGCCAGCGCCGGACGGGTCGTCACCGCGCCGACCAACGGAGCTGCCGGCATCATCCCGGCCGTCATGTTCTACGCGCTCAACTACGTGCGCGGCGTCGAAGGCGGAGCCCGCCACGGCGGCATCAAATCGGAGATCTCCATGAGCCGGGACGAAGCTATCGTCCGCTTCATGCTGACCGCCGGGGCAATCGGGGTTCTGTACAAGGAACGCGCCTCGATTTCCGGTGCCGAAGTCGGCTGCCAGGGCGAGGTGGGCTCAGCTTCTTCAATGGCCGCTGCTGGTCTTGCCGCAGTACTCGGCGGAGGCGTCATGCAGGTTGAAAACGCCGCTGAAATCGCCATGGAACACAACCTGGGACTCACGTGCGACCCGATCAACGGGCTCGTGCAGATCCCCTGCATTGAGCGCAACGCCATCGCGTCCGGCAAGGCGATCAACGCCGCGAAAATGGCCATGTGGGGCGATGGAACGCACCGCGTGTCCCTCGACGAAGTCATCGCCACGATGAAGGCCACTGGCGAAGACATGATGGACAAGTACAAGGAAACCGCCATGGGAGGCCTCGCCGTCAACGTCGTTGAGTGTTGACGGGTGGTTGGCGTTGGCCTGGCGTTGGCCTGGCGTTGGCTGGCAGGTGCGGTTGGCTGGCGGCGTGGTTGGCTGGCGGCGTGGTTGCCTTGGTTGGCGCCGCCGTGGCTAGCGGCGGAGCGGCTGCGTTGGTTGGCGCGTGCGGCCCGCGGAGCTGGTTTCACGCTTTAATGCGTTCTCACGCGTTAATTCAGCGCATTAAAGCGTGAGTCTGCATTTGCGCGTGATTCTGCGCGGCTAGGCTGCCGGTGCACAATAGGGTGTTAGCTTGTGGTGTCGAGGTGCCGGCTGGCTCGGGAGGGCGACTGTTATGCCAGGTAAGACGACTGGTGACGCTGTGGGCGACGACGTCTATCGCTCGAAGCTCAGTGCCGTCACGGCTGGGGCTCTCATCCTCGCTGCGGGGATCTTCTTGCTCGATGCTTTGCTGCGCGGAACGCCCGCCCTGTGGCTGATTGCTGGTCCGGCGCTGCTCGCTGTGTGCGTGGCCGCGTGGGCGTTCATCTACAAGCCGTGCCTTCGCCTGCGGGATGACCATCTGGTGTTGCGCGGGCCGGTGCGAGAAATCACCGTGCCCTATGCCGCTGTTCGCGATGTTCAGGTTCGGTCCGTTGTGACAGTGACTACTGAGGACCGCAGCTATTCAGCATGGGCGGGGCCGGAGCGGAATCGTCGCTTCACAGGCCCGGATGCTGCGCACGACGCATCGACTCTCATTCGAAGCCGCGCCGCCGACGCCCGAGGTGGTGCTGAGGTGACTGGCGGGGCCGAAGATCGCAGTGGCGATGCTGGCCCCTCGCCGCAAGAATCCAATGGTGTGCGGGCGCGGTACCTGTGGGTTCCGTGGGCTGTGTGCGTCGTGCTTGTTGCGGTGAGCGTTGTTGCCGCCCAGGTGCTGTAAGCCCGCCCGGCAACCGGACCCGGCCTTGTCAACAAACCCACCCTCCGCCTCGTTGTTCGGCCCGGTGGTGCAGATTTGCGGTGTAATGCGTT
>CABTZE010000170.1 GCA_902489215.1 uncultured Brevibacterium sp. | reverse complement strand
GGCCAAGACCCCTATCCTGTACACACAAAATGAGTATTAACCCAATAGCGGGTACTCATACTCAAGCGGGGATGCCCCTTCTGGACATCCCCGCTTGTATTTGCGTCTCAGATCAGGCGTGTGTGCCTTCGCGCAGCGAGCGCTTGAGGATCTTGCCCGCTGAGTTCTTCGGCAGAGCGTCCACGAAGTGCACGGCCTTGGGGACCTTGAAGCCTGCGAGCTTGCCCTTGACGTATTCGATGACGGCTTCTTCCGTCAGGCTTGTGCGGCCGGCTTCGGTGAGGACGACGTAGGCGGTGATCGCCTCGATCCACTTCTCATCTGGCATACCGACAACCGAGACCTCTTCCACGCCGTCCATCGAGAAGATGACGTCTTCGACTTCGCGGCTGGCCACGAGAACACCACCGGTGTTGATGACGTCCTTCACGCGGTCGACAACCGTGATGTATCCCTCTTCGTCGGCAACAACGAGGTCGCCCGAGTGGAACCAGCCGCCCACGAACGCCTCAGCGGTCTTCTCGGGTTTGTTCCAGTAGCCTTCGGCCAGCTGCGGGGAACGGTAGAGGATTTCTCCGCGCTGACCGACTTCGACGTCGTTGCCGTCGAGGTCGACGATGCGGGTCTCAACGAACAGCGCGGGACGGCCTGCCGATGCCGGACGGTCGGCGTGCTCTTCCGGGCGCAGCACGGTGCACAGTGGGCCCATTTCGGACTGGCCGAAGCAGTTGTACAGGCCGAGTTCCGGCAGCTGCTTCTGCAGGCGCTCAACGATCGGGCCGGGCATGATGGACGCCCCGTAGTAGGCCTTCTTGAGCGACGAAAGGTCGCGCGTGGTGAAGTCCGGGTTGTTGGTAAGTGCAACCCACACGGTCGGGGCGGCGAAGAACGCTGTGATGCGTTCCTTTTCAATGAGCTCGAGCAGCTGCTGCGGAACAGGCGTGGGCACGATGATGCTGTAGGCGCCGCGCATGAGTGCGGGGATCAGCAGCACGTGCATCTGGGCCGAGTGGTACAGCGGCAGGGCGTGGACGAAGCGGTCCGAGCTGGTGAAGTCCAGGGAAGTCAGCGCCGACAGGTACTGGTGCATGAGGCTGCGGTGCGTCATGACAGCGCCCTTGGGTGACGACGTGGTGCCCGAGGTGTAGAGAAGCTGCACTCGGTCCGTGTCGACAGGGGAGAATTCACCATCGCGGGCCGGGCCGTCGACCTTGAGGGCCGGCTCCACGAGGCTTTCCATGAGCATACGCTCACGCTTCTGGCCTGCTTCGGTTTCCTCGATGAACGGCATGAGGGCTTCTTCGGCCAGGATCAGCTTGGGGTCCGAGTCCGACAGGATGTAGTTGAGCTCGTCCTTCGTCAGCTGATAGTTGACCGGCACGTGGATGAGTCCCGCACGAGCACAGGCCAAGAAGACGATGGCGAATATGTCCGAGTTCTTGCTGTAGGCGGCTACGCGGTCGCCCTTTTCGAGTCCGTGCTCGACGAAAAGGCGGGCGATGTTGGTCACTGCTTGGTCGAGCTTGCTGTATGTCCAGGTGCGGTCCTGGAAGACGATGGCTGTGTCCTTAGGGGAGCGCGCGGCGCTGCGCTTGACGATGTCTCCGATGACGGAGCGATTCTCTTCTGTGAGTTGTGTCATAGATGAATCGTGGCATAGTTCAAACGATCATTCAATTTTCTCTCCGTGTCTTTTTCGCCAGCGCAATGCGCTAGTTTGAGGGCATGACGAATGTGCGCGATGTAATGAACATCTGTGAACAGCTCTGGCCGAAGAACCTCGCGGAGCCTTGGGATTCCGTTGGCTTAGCGGTGGGTGATCCAGAAGCCTCTGTAACGCACGTGCACTGTGCACTGGACCCATCGGATGAGGTCATCGCGGAAGCCGTTGAGCTCGGCGCGGACTTCCTCTTCACGCACCATCCGCTTTTGCTGCGCGGCGTTACATCAGTCGCTGCCGACACGCTGAAGGGCTGCGCAGTCCACACTCTGATCCGCTCCGGCGTCGCACAGTTCAACGCACACACGAACGCGGACTCCGCTCTTGGTGGGGTTTCTGACGTTCTCGCCGACATCCTGCAGCTGCAGGATGTCGAACCCCTGGTGCAGAATCCCGATGCCGAGGCGGGGGTCGGCTTGGGCCGGGTCGGCACCGTTGAGCCGATGACCGTCGAGGACATTGCGGTTCGTCTGGCCCAGGGAGTGGATCTTTCCGTTCGCGGCATCGCCATCGGAGGCGACCCCGGTGCGGAAGTCACGCGTGTCGCCGTTCTCGGAGGTGCGGGGGATTCCATGTTCGATGCGGCACGCAAGGCCGATGCTCAGCTGTACATCACCTCGGACCTCCGTCACCACCCTGCCTCAGAAGCCCTCGATACAGGCTCCCGAGGAGGTCCACTTGAACACCTCATCGACATTTCGCACTACTCTGCCGAATCTGCGTGGATTCCGCGTGCGGCAGAACAGCTCGCCGAAGCTCTGCGGGCCGACTGCCACACTGTTGAAGTGACCGTGTCTGACGTCTGCTCTGACCCGTGGACAGCAGTCGTTCTTCCCGACTCCGAGGAGTGGCAGTGGAACTGAGCACACAGCAGCACGCGGCCGCGCTCGACTACGCATCACTGAGCGCGCAGATTCGTCGCAATCGCACCGAGGCAAAACAAGAAGAGCGCGTGGCGCGCCTGCAGGAACTGGCGGCTGAACACAAAGCGCTTGCCGCGAAAGCCAAAAATCTGCGAGGCGAAATCGAGGGGCATCAGAAGGAAGCGCGCGCTGCCGCTGCGCAAGCTGCCGATGGGCGGTCGAAGGCCGAAAGCATGGAGGCGAAGCTCAACGCCGGAGTCGGTCTGACAAGCCGGGACCTCGTTGCACTGCAGGCGGACATCGAATCTGTGCGCACTGCTGTCAGCCAGGCGGAAGACAGAGAGCTGCAGGCCCTTGACGGTGTTGAATCTGCCGAATCTGAGCTGCAGAAGCTGCGTGCACGTGCCGAAGAGATTGCGGCGGAAGGGAAAGCCGAAGGTCAGCGCAGACAGGAAGAAGCGGCTCGCTTGGACGGCGAATACGCGCAGCTGGGGGAGCAGGCCAAGGCAAAACTCGCCGAGCTTCCGGCTGAAGCAGCGTCAGTCATCCGCTCATCCGGTATCGGTGTGCTCGCGGCAGGAGCCTGTGGAGCCTGTGGTGCGGCTCTGTCCGGCGTGCAGGCTGATGCCGTTCGCAACGCCGAGCGCACCTGGGCGTTTCAATGTGAGGACTGCGAAGGGCTCATCGTTCAGGCCTGAGAGCGTGGACTCTTATCGTCACGCAGCTTCAGGCGTTGGGCAGAACCTCAGGCGTCCGGCAAGACGATCGTCAGCACTGCTGACTGTTTGCCGCGGGACGGGGCGTATTCGACCTCGAATCGTTCGGCAACAGCGTCCGCAATGGCTTCAGGTGAAGATGGCATCGCTTCACTGCGCTGCAGTAGGTGGGATGCAACGAGGCCGCGCGTGTGCTTGGCCCAGTGGGACACGGTTGTGCGCTTGCCCGCGACTTCTTTGACGACATTGACCGCCACGGTGTTCTCCGGCACTCCGGGCCAGGGCCTGCGGTAGTCACCGGACCGGCAGTCGAGCACCGGCGCATCTCCGAAGTGTTCGGCAAGCGGTTCCCGCAGTGCTTCTTTCCAGCGCTTTGCAAGCGGCCCAATATCGCCCAGCGATGTCTTCATCGACAGCCGATAGGCGGGAATGCGATCAAGCGCGCCGACCATGCCGAACAGCGCCGAGGCGATAAACACGCGCTCAACCCGTTCGCGCGGGGCCTGAAGAACAGCGGGAACGTCCAGTGCTTCAAACAGGACGCCCGTATAAACAGTCAGAGCTTGCGCTGCCGGTTCCGTGTCGAGATCAATGTTGCGGGCAACCTCACCGGCAATGCGCTCACCTACTCCCAACTGGTCAAGGGCATCGGGTGCACCACTGACCTTCTGCAGCTCAGCCAGCACCTCGCGCCTCGTGTCATTGAGTTTCGGCAATGACAACGACGACAGATCGAGTGGCGCTCCGTCTTGCGCCGGTGTTTTGCCTTCGGACGGCGGCAGCAGAATGAACATGATGATCATTCTAGAATCACGCACATATACACTTGAGCGAGGACAGGCCACCAGACGGTCGCGTTCGGACTTCGTGTCCGGCCGAGGAAAGTCCGGGCTCCGCAGAGCGCGGTGGTGGCTAACAGCCACCCGGGGAAACCCGCGGG
>CABTZE010000169.1 GCA_902489215.1 uncultured Brevibacterium sp. | reverse complement strand
GGCTTTGAGGACATCTTCTCCGGCCTGTTCAACACGGGCGGGGCAGGGGGGCGCCCCCGGGGCGGGGGGAAGCGGCCGGGCCCGGGCCGGGAGGGGCGGGCCCCCGTCTTTGCTTCGAGCCGTTCTCACGCTTTAATACAGATTTACGCGTTAATGTGCCGCATTAAACCGCAAATCTGCATTTGCGCGCGAAACTGGGGTGAGGCGGGTCATCCACACCCAGGCACAGGCTCCGCCTTAACCCTCAGAGGTTCTGGAACACCTCGATGCTGCTGCGAATGCGCTGGGCGGCGTCTTCGACTTCCTCGGTTGACTTGCAGAAGCTGAAGCGAATGAAGCTGCGGAAGCGCTTCGCGGCTTCCGAGCCCTCGCGGCACAGCGCGGTAGCGGGGATTCCCGTTACGCCAACCTTCCGGGTGAGTACGTCATTGACCGCCGTCGCGTCCTTGTCTGTCAGCTGAGAGAAGTCAGCCAGCAGGAAGTATCCGGCCTGGGGCACATGGATGCGCAGACCCGGCACGTCTTCCAGCACGCGAACGATGATTTCGCGGTTGTGCTGCAGAACGTCGCGGTTCTCCTTGGGGAATGACCATCCTTCGCCGATCGCCTGTGCTAGTGCGGCCTGGAGTGGATTGCCCACAGAGAACGTCATGTACTGCTGGATTGCCTGGCACGCCGCACGCACACGGGGAGAAGCAATGAGCCAGCCGATTTTCCACCCGGTGATGTTGAACGCCTTGCCGGCAGAAGAAACCGAGACGATGCGCTCAGAATTCGGGTAGCGGGCCGCGATCGGTTGGTAGTCGTTGTCGTCGAACACCAGGTGTTCGTAGACCTCGTCCGTGAGGATCCATGCGTTTACGCGCTCCGCCGCAGCGTAGATGCGATCGAGTGTCTCAGCGGAGAATACAGTCCCGGTGGGGTTGTGCGGTGAATTGACCAGAATGATCGATGCGCCCTCGACTTCGCGTTCGAAGGCGTCCCAGTCTGGCTGCCAGCTGTCCTCAGCAGGCAGGAGCGGCACTGTGGCGAACTCGCCCCCGGCCATTGCAACAGCTGCAGGGTAGGAGTCGAAGAACGGCTCAAAGGTCACGAGCTTTCCGCCGCGCGGCAGCAGCGCCATGATGGCGCTCGTCAGCCCCTGGGTCGCGCCCACTGTGATGAGCACCTGGTCAGGCTCAACTGTGTGCCCGTATTCGCGCTCCCGCTGAGAGCAGACGGCTTCGATCAGATCGGAACGCCCCGGTCCGGGCGGGTACTGGTTGTGACCGTCCTTCATAGCGCGGTCGACAGCGTCGAGCAGCTGGGTGGGAGCAGGAATGCCGGGGGCACCCTGGCCGAGGTTGACGGCACCCTGTTCGGCCGCGAACTTCGTCATAACCCCGAATATCGTTTCGGTGGGCTTGCCGTCAGCGTCCAGCAGTCCGGCCGCCCGGTTGACTTCTTCGGGCAGGGGGCTGAGCTCTAGTGTCATGCGAGTTTCTCCAGGGCGGCTTGGTGCAGGTGCCCGTTCGAAGCGACAGCGTTGGGTCCGAACGGTCCCGGGCGGCCGTCCACATCGGTGAAGACGCCGCCGGCTGCCTGCACGATGGGTACAAGGGCTGCCATGTCATACAGTTCGAGCTCAGGTTCTGCCGCGATGTCGACAGCACCTTCCGCTACGAGCATGTATGACCAGAAGTCACCATAGCCGCGCAGGCGCCACACCTGGTCTGTCAATGAAATAAAAGCGTCGCGACGGCCAAGATCATGCCATCCGGACAGGGAAGAGAATGCCAGAGACGCATCGGCCAGTTCGCTGACTTCGGACACGGCAATTCGGCGGTCGTCGCCGTCAAACCTGAGGAAAGCGCCTCCGTCCGGGGTGCCCCACCAGCGGCGGCCGAGTGCCGGTGCGCTCACCATGCCCAGGAGGGGAGTGGCACCCTCGTACAGGCCGATGAGGGTTGCGTAGACCGGTACACCGCGGACAAAGTTTTTCGTCCCGTCGATGGGGTCGATGATCCAGCGCCGTGAGCTTTCACCAGAGGCGCCGAATTCCTCGCCGTACAGCGAATCATCGGGGCGGTTGTCGACGATGATTTCGCGCAGTGCATGTTCGACAGCGCGGTCAACGTCCGTTACGGGGGTCATGTCGGGCTTCTGCGTAACGCTGAAGTCCTGTGCGCGGAACGCCGGCAGCGACAGAGCGTCGGCCTTGTCAGCCAAGTAGTGGGCAAGTTCGAGGTCGTCCATGCCCACCAGGCTAGTCGAAGGGGTCAGTTGGTGCTGAGGCTGTCCAGAAGGCGGCGCAGCGAGTCCAGCCGAGCGGCCCCGCCCTGGCCTGCGCGGCCGTCGGCGACCCACGTGTCGAGAGCGCAGCCGGGGGAGTCTGCTTGGTGTTCGCAGCCGCGCGGGCAGTGTGCCGTGGCAGGCGCGAGGTCGGCAAACGCGGCGATCACAGTGTCGACATCAACGTGTGCGAGACCAAAAGACCGCACGCCCGGGGTGTCGATGATCCACCCGCCGTCCGGCAGCGGAAGCGCCAGCGCTGATGAGCTGGTGTGTCGCCCGCGGCCGGTGACGTGGTTGACGTGGCCGGTGGCCCGGTCAGCCTCGGGGACGAGTGCGTTCATGAGCGTCGACTTGCCCACTCCGGAATGTCCGAGCAGCACACTGATCTTGTCGTGCAGACATTCCGCGAGCTCGTCAGTCCTGGGCTGTCCGGAATCATCAAATCCGCACGCGACGATCGGCACTCCAGTGGCTGCGAAGCGCTCACGCAGAGCGTCGATCGGTGCAAGGTCGAGCTTCGTCACTGCGAGGATCGGCTCGATCTCGGCGTTGAAGGCAGCGGCAATCGCCCGGTCTATCAGACCTTCTGACGGTGCGGGGTCGGCCGCGGCGGTGACGATGACCATCTGGTCGGCGTTGGCGACGATGACCCGTTCTGAGTCGTCATTGTCGTCTGCGCTGCGCCGCAGGATCGTCTTGCGGTCATCGAGTACGACTACGCGGGCCAAGGTTCCCTCGGTTCCCGAGGTGTCGCCCACCAGCCGCACTCGGTCACCGGGAACCAGGGGAGTGCGCCGCAGGTGCGAGGCACGTACCCCGGTCACGGTGACTCCCGTGTCGAGCCGTGTGCGGTAGCGGCCCCGGTCGACCGAGGTGATCATCCCGCCGATCGCGTCGTCGTAGGTGGGCAGCTCTTTTGTCCGCCGCCTCTTGCCTTTGCGGTTGGGGCGGGGTCGGTAGTCCTCTTCTGTGAAGTTCGCGTAGCGGCCTGCCATCAGCCGAAAGCCTCGTCCCACATTCGGGTGAATGCGGGCAGTGTTTTGCTGACGGTGTCGGGGTCGTTGATGACAAGACCCGGGGTGACGAGTCCCAGTATCGCGCCGGCCATGACCATGCGATGATCCGCGTAGGTGTTCCAACCGCGATCAGCGATGGAATCAGCATCGGGAGTGGGCGGGCCGGTGATGGTGAGGGAATCCTCGCCTTCGTCGACTGTGACGCCGAAGGCTGACAGTTCCGTCGCGAGTGCGCTGAGCCTGTCGGTTTCGTGCCCGCGCAGATGTCCGATTCCGGTGATTCGCGAGGTGCCGCCGGCGACCGCTGCCACCGCGGCTGTCACGGGGGTGAGCTCGCCAACGGACGACAGATCGAGGTCCACAGGTCGCAGCTGCTTGGGTCCGCGGACCGTGAGTTCGCCGTCGATGAGTTCGCTTTCACCGCCGAAGGCTTCCGCTATAGCTCGGAATTCATTGCCAGCCTGGGTTGTGTGATCAGGCCAGTTCGGGACGGTGACTTCGCCGCCGGTGACAAGGGCAGCCGCGAGGAATGCTGCGGCGTTCGACAGGTCGGGTTCAACCGTGATGTCCAGCGGCGCGATTGGACCAGGGTGGACACGCCACACATTCTGTTCGGGCGTGTCTACTGTGACACCGGCAGTCCGCAGTGTTTCGACCGTCATGTCGATGTGCGGAGCAGACGGCAGAGAAGCGCCCGTGTGGCGCACAGTGAGGCCCTCGGCGAAGCGCGGCGCTGCCAGCAGAAGCCCCGACACGAACTGGCTGGACTGGCTGGGATCGATGTCGATGGAACCGCCGCGGGGGATCGTGTCAACCGTCATGGTGAACGGCAGAGACTCGTTGTCGGAGCTGATATCCACGCCGAGTTCCCGCAGTGCAGACAGCACGGTGCCCATGGGGCGGACCCAAGCAGCTGCGACCTGTGGACCTCGATCTGTCGTCCGTTGGCGAGCTCACCCCCGTGACAGCCGCGGTGGCAGCGG
>CABTZE010000168.1 GCA_902489215.1 uncultured Brevibacterium sp. | reverse complement strand
GCGAACATCGTCTCCCCGTGGCCGTCCTTTGAGATGTACCGCCAGGTGGGTGTCATGAGCGGGGCGGAGAACCGCCAGATCCCGCTGACCGCCGACGGCCGCCACGACTTCGAAGCGCTGCTCGGCGCAATTGACGACGACACGACGCTGGTCGTTCTGTGCAGCCCGAACAACCCCACCGGACCGGCAATCCGCGAAGCTGAGTTCCGCTCCTTCATGGACCGCGTGCCTTCGGACCTGCTGGTGGTCCTCGATCAGGCCTACCTGGAGTTCATCACCTCGGAAGACACGGTTGACGCCGTTGCGGCACTGGCTGACTACCCCAACCTCATCATCATGCGCACGTTCTCCAAGGCCCACGGCCTTGCCGGCCTGCGCGTGGGCTACGGAATTGCCCACCCGGACGTCATCCTCGAAATGCGCAAGTCAATCGCGCCGTTCTCGGTGCAGAGCATCGGCCAGGCGGCCGCGCTCGCTTCGCTGCGCGCATCTGCCGAAGTCGATGTGCGGGCAAAGGAAGTTGCGGCAGCACGAGACAAGCTGACGGAAGAGCTGCGCGCGCTGGGGATCGAGGTGCCGACGTCGGACGCCAACTACGTGTGGCTGCCGCTGGGCGAACGTTCCGCCGATTTCGAAAAGGTGTGCATGGCCAACGGCCTGGCAGTGCGCAACCTGCACACCGGCATTCGCGTGAGCATCGGCCCGGATGACGCCATGGAGCGCTTCATCGCTGTCACCCGCGACTTCCTGGGCAAGTGATACAGCCGACCATGAGCATCGCCGATCTCGCCAGCCTGCAGGAAACACTGGGCCGAGCCTTCACGGACGACCCCGATGTTCTGCAGACCTACAGCTTTGACCACGCGCAGTTCAGCACCGCGGGCAAACCCCTGGCGCTCGTGCGCGCGCAGACAGTTGAAGACGTGCAGACCACCGTCCGCTTCGCCCACGAACACGGTGTGCCGATCGTTCCACAGGGCGCAAGGACCGGACTGGCAGGAGCGGCCAACGCGATTGACGGCTGCATCCTGCTCAGCCTCGAGCGGATGAACCGTGTGCTTGATGTCAACACCGTCGAACAGACCTGCACAGTCGAACCCGGCATCATCAACGGCGACCTCAAGAGGCACCTCGACAGCTTTAACCTGTCGTACCCGCCCGACCCCGGGTCGGTGGCGATCTCGTCAATCGGCGGGAACGTGTCGACCAACGCCGGTGGCATGTGCTGTGTGAAATACGGCGTGACCGCCGACTACGTGCGCAGCCTCAAAGTGGTGCTGCCCGACGGCACACTCACCACCGTCGGTCGGCCCACCAAGAAGGGCGTGGCCGGATACAACCTGCACTCGCTCATCATCGGCTCCGAAGGCACACTCGGGGTGGTTGTCGAGGTGACGCTTGAGCTGGTGCCGAAGCTTCCGCCGCCGCTGACCGCGGTCGCGATCTTCCCGGATTCCGTCAGCGCGGCAGGCGCCGTCACGGACTACATGGGCACCGGCGGGCGGCCGTCGTTCATGGAGTACATGGACCGGCAGGTGATCGAGTTCGTCAACGCCTACGGAGACTTCGGTCTGCCGGATGGTGCCGGGGCGATTCTGCTGGTGCAGGCTGACGGTGACGGTTCGACGGAATCGGCCGCAGCGGAACTCGAACGGTTCACGGCTATCGCAAAGGCCGTCGGCGCCGATGACGTCTTCTTTTCAGACGACCCTGCAGACTCCGAGCTGCTGGTTGCTGCGCGTCGTGCAGTTTCTCCCGCCACGCAGAAAGTCGCCCACGAACTCGGCGGTGGCGAACTCGTCGATGACATCTGCGTTCCGCGATCGCGACTGCGTGACATCTTCGCCCGGCTGGACGAAATCGCGGAACAGTACCCGCAGCTCACATTGTCCTGCTGTGCTCACGCCGGTGACGGCAACCTTCACCCGACCGTCACGTTCAACGCGCTCGACGACGAACAGGTGCGCCTGGCCGAAGAGGCCTTCGGCGAAATCATGCGGGCAGGCATGGAATGCGGCGGCACCATTACGGGCGAACACGGAGTGGGGTCACTCAAAGCCCCCTGGCTGCGCCAAGAACTCGACGAGGGCAGTCGGGCAATGCACATGGCCATTAAGAAGGCCATCGACCCGCAGAACATCATGAACCCCGGCAAGATGCTGGAGTTCCTCGGCGAAGCCTGAGCCATGCACACTGACAGCGCCCCAGGTGGGGACAGCACCGCGCACGAGGGCACCTCGGCCAGTCAGGAACGTGCGGAAGCGAGCTTCGGCTTCACAATCGAGTCCCGCCTCGACCCCGGATCGCACACCCGCAGTCCCTATTCCCTGGGGCAGGGGAGTGTGCACGGGCGCACCGGCGTGATTCGCACTCCGCACGGTGACATCCAGACTCCCGCCTTCATCCCGGTGGGCACAAAGGCCACCGTGAAAGCCGTGCGTCCAGAAGAGATGCGCGAACTCGGAGCGCAGGCCCTACTGGCCAACGCTTACCACCTGTACCTGCAGCCGGGTGCTGATCTTGTGGACGAAGCGGGTGGACTGGCCGCGTTTATGAACTGGCACGGGCCGACGTTCACGGACTCCGGAGGTTTTCATGTGATGAGCCTGGGTTCGGGGTTCAAGAAGGTCATTTCGATGGAGGCGGCCGCTGACAAAGCCGGGCTCGATGACGATGCTACAGCCGCCGGGAAAGAGCGGCTGAGCTTTGTCGACGATGACGGGGTGAACTTCAAATCTCACTTAGACGGTTCTCTGCACCGGTTCACTCCTGAAATCTCGATGCGGGTCCAGCATCAGCTGGGGGCCGACATCATGTTCGCCTTCGACGAACTGACGACGCTCATGAATTCACGCGCTTACCAGGAAGAGTCCCTAGAGCGGACACGCCTGTGGGCCATCCGCTGCATCGAAGAGCACAAGAAGCTCACTGCCGAGCGCAGTGCGCCCGGCTTTGCGGGTCTGCCGAACGGCAAGCCCTATCAGGCGCTCTTCGGCGTCATCCAGGGCGCGCAGTACGAAGACCTGCGGCGCAAAGCCTGCCGCGACCTCGGAGCAATGGACTTCGACGGCTACGGAATCGGCGGGGCGTTGGAAAAGGAAAATCTCGGCACGATTGTCGGCTGGTGCAATGACGAACTGCCCGAGGACCGACCTCGGCACCTGTTGGGGATTTCCGAACCGAACGACATGTTCACCGCGGTGCGGGCAGGTGCTGACACGTTCGACTGCGTACAGCCTTCGCGGGTAGCCCGCAATGGTGCTGTGTACACCGCCTACGGCCGCTACAACGTCAACAACGCCGCATCTGAGCGCAACTGGGATCCGATTGAGCCCGGCTGTGAGTGCTACACGTGCCAGAACTATTCGCGGGCCTACCTGCGTCACCTGTTCAAAGCCAAGGAGATGCTGTTCTCGACCCTGTGCACCATCCACAACGAGCACTACACGGTGCGGCTGGTGGAGAAAATGCGCGAAGCAATCGCCGATGGCACCTTCGACGAATACGAAGAGGAAACGCTCGGCCGCTTCTACGGCAAATAATTCGGTCGGGCCGGTTCAGTCTCCGCGACCGCGCAGCCACGCGCGTTTGACGGCAGGCCACACGGCTTCTGCCCAGACGGTGTATCCGTGGTCATTGGGGTGGAAGACATCCGATTCCATTGTGAAGAACTGCCGCGGAATCCCCAGGGTGCTGCGTGACCACAGCGATGCTGTTGCCGCGTGCAGTTCGGCAAGCTCAAGGTCGTGTTCAGCGGCCAGACGGCGGATCAGCGCATTCGCGGCACGGCACTTGCGCTCGAATGCGGGCAAACCGAAACTCGGCACGGTTGATACGACGGTCCCTGCCGGCAGTGCGGGGGATAGGCGCTCAGCAGTCCACGCGAAGCCATCGTCAGTGAAGGCGCGGTCGGCAATGTCATTGCCGCCGATGACGCACATCGTGACATCGGCCTGGGCGAACATGCGCCCGGCTTTGAGTTCCGGAAGCTGCTGTTCCATCAGAAGCCACGAAGAGTCACCCGGCTGGGCAATATTGCACACCAGCACAGGTGCGCCGGCCTCGGCAGCTAAACGCCTCAGCACAATGCCGACATAACCGCGATCTGCGCTTGTTGCGCCCACTCCGGCGGCTGCAGAATCGCCCAGAACATTGACCCTGAGGGGGCGAACGTCACCCGCCCAACCTGACACCGGACCAAGCGAGCCGTCAGGGAAGAAAGCGAGCTCCGCCTCGTGAAAGTGCTTCCACCACCCGCGGCGGGTGCGGGGCTGCACCCCGTTCATCCACGGGGGACTCTACAACCCGCCGGCCGTCGCGGCGACCGCCACACCCCCGGCCACCACAGTGG
>CABTZE010000167.1 GCA_902489215.1 uncultured Brevibacterium sp. | reverse complement strand
GTCAGCGCGATCGGCGGTCTTCGCGCCGGTTGCTTCATGGTCGGGCATGGGCACAACAATAGCGCCAAAACAACAAAAGTCTTGTATTTAATACACAAACGGGGCCGGGAAGCAGGTTCCCGGCCCCTTCTGCAGCGGAATCAGCGCACTGCGACTGTGTTCATCAGGCGTCGCCGCCGGCGGTGCCCGACGCGCCCTTGCGGGGGTCGTCGAGTCCGTACTTCTTGGCGGCCTCCACAGCCTTCGACATGTCGATCTCGCCGGTGTCAGCAAGGCTGATGAGGGCCTGCACGACAACCGAGTGGGCGTCGATGAGGAAGTAGCGGCGTGCTGCCGGACGCGTGTCGGAGATCGCGTAGCCGTCGGCTCCGAGGCTCGTGAAGTGGTTCGGCACGTACTGGCGGATCATGTCCGGTACAGTCCGGGTGAAGTCGCTCGTGGCGATGACCGGGCCTTCCGAGCCGAGCAGCTTCTGCGTGACGTAGGGGACACGGTGTTCAGCTTCCGGATCGAGCAGGCGAGCGTCGTCGGCAGCGAGGCCGTCACGGCGCAGCTCCTGCCAAGATGTGACAGACCACACGTCCGCGCTGACTCCCCAGTCCTTTTCGAGGAGCTCCTGTGCTTCGAGGATCCACGGCACGCCGACGCCGGAGGCCATGAGCTGAACCTTCGGGCCCTTGGTCTTGTTGCCGTCCTTGAGCTTGTAAAGACCCTTGATGATGCCTTCGGTGTCGAGGTCTTCCGGAGCCTTCGGCTGGACCATCGGCTCGTTGTACATCGTGATGTAGTACATGACGTCCGGATCCTGGCGCGGATCTTCGGGGTCGTACATCCGGTGAAGACCATCGCGGATGATGGTCGCGATTTCGTAGGCGTAGGCCGGGTCGTAGGACACGATCGACGGGAAGGTCGACGACAGAACGTGCGAGTGGCCGTCGCCGTGCTGCAGACCTTCACCGGTCAGGGTGGTGCGTCCTGCGGTGGCGCCGAGGATGAATCCCCGCGCCATCTGGTCGCTGGCGGCCCAGAACTGGTCGCCGGAACGCTGGAATCCGAACATCGAGTAGAAGATGTAGAACGGAATCATCGGTTCGCCGTGCGTGGCGTAGCTGGTGCCCACGGCAGTCAGAGCGGTGGTCGAACCCGACTCGTTGATGCCCATGTGCAGCAGCTGACCGTCGGTCGCTTCCTTGTAGGACAGGAAGAGGTCACGGTCGACCGAAATGTAATTCTGGCCGTGCGGGTTGTAGATCTTCTTCGTGGGGAAGAAGGAGTCCATGCCGAAGGTGCGGGCTTCGTCAGGAATGATCGGCACGACGCGCTTGCCGAACTCCTTGTCGCGCATGAGGTCCTTGAGGATGCGGACAAACGCCATGGTCGAGGCGATTTCCTGCTTGCCGGAGCCGCGCATGCCAGGTTCGAAGACCTTGTCGTCGGGCAGTTTGATGTCGACGTACTTCGAGCGGCGCTCCGGTGTGAAGCCGCCGAGTTCACGACGACGGTCGAGGAGGTACTTGATCTCCGGAGCGTCCTCGCCGGGATGGTAGTACGGCGGGAGTTCCGGGTTCTCTTCGAGCTGCTTGTCGGAGATCGGGATGGAGAAGTGGTCGCGGGCGGCCTTGAGGTCTTCTAGCGCCATCGTCTTCATCTGGTGGGTCGCATTGCGGGCCTCGAAGTGAGGTCCGAGCGAGTAGCCCTTGACGGTCTTGACGAGGATGACGGTTGGCTGACCGGTGTGCTCAAGCGCTGCCTTGTAGGCCGCGTACACCTTGCGGTAGTCGTGGCCGCCGCGCTTGAGGTTCCAGATCTGCTGGTCGGTGTAGTCCTCGACCATGGCCTTTGTGCGGGGGTCGCGACCGAAGAAGTTGTCGCGGACGAAGCCACCGGACTCGCCCTTGTAGGTCTGGTAGTCGCCGTCCGGGGTGGCGTTCATGAGGTTGACCAGGGCGCCGTCGCGGTCCTTGGCCAGCAGCGGGTCCCACTCGCGGCCCCAGATGACCTTGATGACGTTCCAACCGGCACCTCGGAACCAGGATTCGAGTTCCTGAATGATCTTGCCGTTGCCGCGGACCGGGCCGTCGAGGCGCTGCAGGTTGCAGTTGATGACGAAGGTCAGGTTGTCGAGCTCTTCGTAGGCGGCGTACTGGAGCATGCCGCGTGCTTCGGGCTCGTCCATTTCGCCGTCGCCGAGGAAGGCCCAGGTGTGCTGCTGGCTGGTGTCCTTGATGCCGCGGTTGTGCAGGTAGCGGTCGAACTGTGCCTGGGAAATAGCAGCCTGGGGGCCGATGCCCATGGAGACCGTGGGGTGTTCCCAGAAGTCCGGCATCTGGCGGGGATGCGGGTAGGAGGGCATGCCGAATGGCTTGCCGTTGACGTAGTGCGAGGACTGCTGGCGGAAGCCGTCCATCTGCTCGGCGTTGAGGCGGCCCTCGAGGAAAGCGCGCGCGTACATGCCGGGGGAGGCGTGACCCTGGTAGAAGATGTGGTCGCCGCCGCCGGGGTGGTCCTTGCCGCGGAAGAAGTGGTTAAGACCGACTTCGTAAAGGGTTGCGGCCGAGGCGTAGGTCGAAATGTGGCCGCCGACTCCGATGCCCTCGCGCTGTGCGCGCTGAACCTGAACGGCAGCGTTCCAGCGGATCCACCTGCGGTAGCGGCGTTCGACTTCTTCGTCACCGGGGAACCACGGTTCGTCTTCAGCGCCAATGGTGTTGACGTAGTCGGTGGCTGTCAGGCTGGGAACGCCGATTCGCTGTTGGCGCGCACGCTGGATGAGATTGAGCATGATGTAGCGAGCGCGGGCTGTGCCGGCCTCTTCGACCAGCGCGTCAAGGGAGTCGATCCAGTCCTGCGTCTCCTGCGGGTCGATGTCCGGGACATTCGCGGGGAGACCATTGAGGATGGGCCCCTTGTTTTTGTTGTCCAAAGCAATTCCTCTCGCGTTTAAGGGACTTCGGATATGTGCCTAGGCTATTGCACTTCGGACCCTGGTGGTGCCGAACTTGGTGTGAAATGCTCCACCCTTATGGACGCAGGTTGTGCGAAGTGGCCAATTTTAAGGGTTTTGTCGGGGTTTCGGCCCGGTGATTGGCTAAACGGGGCGTTTCTGGTGAGAATAAAGCCATGAGTACAACTCCCTCAGGAAGGACGCTCGATTCCGCTCAGGCAGCGCAGGTTGCAAACCCCCTGTCTTTGTCGAGCGGACAGTATGTTCAGGAAATCGGCTACGACGACGACGTTGATTTCCAGCTGCGCGATGACATCGCGGCAGTTACCGGCGAAGAGATGATTGACGGCGACGTCGACGATGTTTTTGACGTGATCGTCATGTGGTGGCGCAGCGATGACGATGACCTGACAGACGGCATCGTCGACGCGCAGACAACGCTGAAGGACGGCGGGGTTGTCTGGCTTCTCACCCCGAAGGCCGGCCGTCCCGGGCATATCGATCCGGTCGACATCAACGATGCCGCGCCCGTGGCCGGTATGCACGTGACGAAAACGGTCCGTGCTGCGGCTGACTGGACGGCCGTGTGCTTGATGAGCAAAAAGAACTTCGACTGATGACTGTGGAAACCGGTGCCGTCGGACCCCAGGTGGGTTCGGCGGCACCTTCGCTTTCTCTGCCCTCCCATTTCGGAGAGGTTCTTTCTCTTGATGAGTGCAGGCGGCGGGCCGATGTTGACCGTGTCCTTGTGGTCTTCTTCCCTTTTGCCTATTCGCCCGTGTGCGGTTCCGAAATGCGTGAGCTTGCCGGAATGTATGAGGGTCTGCTTTCCGGCGGCACAGAGGTCGTCGCTGTGTCGTGCGATCCCAAGTACACGCTGGCTGCGTGGGCGCAGGACCTCGAACTGCCCTTTGTTCTTCTGTCTGATTTCTGGCCCCACGGTGCTGCCGCGACGGCTTTTGGGGCATTCGATGACGACCGCGGCTTTGCGCGGCGCTTCACCTTTCTCATCAATGCTGACGGTGTTGTCGTCGATGCGGAACACTCGCTGGACGGCACTCAGCGAGACTTCGCTCGGTTCGCAAGTTCAGCCCGTGATCTCTGACCTCGTGGCCGCTGCCTGAGCGGTTAGGGTGGGAACGAACATGTCGTTCTTCCCAAGGAGGGGTTATGGCGTCCATCTTCACGAAGATCCTCGACGGTGACATTCCCGGCGCATTCGTCTACGAGGACGATCGCTGTGCTGCTTTCATGGACATCAGTCCGCTGACCGATGGGCACGTGCTCGTCATCCCGCGCGAAGAGATCGACCACTGGCTCGATCTGCCGGAAGACCTCACTTCCCATCTCATGTCGGTTGCCCAGAAGATCGGAAAGGCACAGAAGAAGGCGTTCTCCTGTGAGCGCATTGGGGTCTTGATCCAGGGG
>CABTZE010000166.1 GCA_902489215.1 uncultured Brevibacterium sp. | reverse complement strand
GTTGCTTTGCCCACGCCGGAGCTGTGCATGGGCACGCGTGCGCCGACTTCTGTGAACATGCGCATGGATCGGCGGGATGCCGCCTGGGCAACGTAGGTCATGGTTGTGCCCTGCATAAACGCCAAGTTGACTGTTTCGCCGAGTTTGCCTGCGAGTTCGTCGAGGATCGGCTGCAGGTCATAGCCGACCTGCGAGGCGGCTTGTGCTCCCAATCGAATGAGGGCAGCACCCAGCGAGTAGCGTTTGTCGGGGAGCTGTCCCACGTAGCCGCGAGCTGACAGCGTCGCCAGAATGCGGTGCACCGTGGGGGCGGGCAGGCTCAGCTGTTCCGCAAGGTCGATGGAGCGGGCTGTCCCGCCCATGGTTCCAAGGGCTTCGAGTACATCTAGGGTGCGGTCGACTGATTGAACTCGCGATGTCGGTGCCATTGTGCCTCCTGACTGCACACACGTGACAATGCGATGTAGAACACATCTAGGGTAGTATACTGATTTCACTAGATGGAAATGAAAATTCATTTCTGAACTTTGCCGTTGATACGCAAAAGGTGGGCAAATGCTCGAAGAACTGATCTCCTCCCTGCCCGAGGGTGTTGTCACCGTCAACCCTGACCAGATGGAGGCGTACCGTCGCGACCGTGCGAACGACCCCAACGCCGGCATGCCGCTGGCCGTTGTGCGTGCACGCAGTGCTGAGCACGTGCAGACTGCGGTGCGTTGGGCGGCGAAGCATGATGTCCCCGTTATTCCCCGAGGTGCCGGTTCTGGCCTGTCGGGCGGCTCCACTGCGCAGGACGGCGCGATCGTCGTTTCCCTGGACAAAATGCGTGACATCACGATCGACGTTGCAACCCGCACCGCTGTTGTGCAGCCCGGTGCGTACAACGGCGAAGTCAATGCGGCAGCTCAGGCTGAGGGTCTGTGGTACCCGCCGGACCCGGCTTCGCGCGAATTCTGCTCGATCGGCGGCAATATTTCGACCAATGCCGGTGGTCTGTGCTGCGTGAAGTACGGCGTCACGACGGACTACGTTCTGGGTCTGAAGGTTGTGCTGGCTGACGGCAAGCTCATCACGCTGGGCGGACCGCGCGTCAAGGACGTGGCCGGGTTCTCGCTGACCAAGCTGTTCATCGGTTCGGAAGGTGCGCTCGGCATCGTCGTCGAGATCACCCTGCGGCTGGTGCCGCAGCAGCGCACCCCATCGACCCTCGTGGCGATCTTTCCGAGCCTTGAGTGCTCTTCGAAGGCTGTCCTCGACATCACCCGCGGCATGCAGCCGTCGATGCTCGAATTCATGGACAACGCGACGATCAACGCCGTTGAAGACGACCTGCGCATGGGCCTGGACCGCACTGCGGCGGCCATGCTCATCATCCAGTCAGACGAGCCGGCAGAGTTCGCCGCATCTGAAATGCAGCGGATGGAAGACATCTGCAACGCCGCCGGTGCCACCGAGTGCCTGTCGACGACCGACCCGGACGAGGGTGAGCAGTTCGCTTTTGCGCGCCGCCACGCGATTCCCGCAATCGAGAAGACCGGCTCCATCCTTCTGGAGGACGTCGGCGTTCCCATTCCCAAGCTGGGCGACCTCGTGGTGGGCATTGCGGAAATCGCGGAGCGCAACGGTGTGCGCATTCCCGTTATGGCTCATGCCGGCGACGGCAACACCCACCCGCTGGTCGTCTTCGACCCCACTGTTGAAGGCGAAGAAGAGCGGGCCAATAAGGCATACGGCGAGGTTATGAGTCTCGCCATCAACCTGGGCGGAACCATCACCGGTGAGCACGGTGTCGGCAAGCTCAAACAGCCCTGGCTGAAGAACTATCTGGGCGAAGACGTCTACGAACTCAACGAGCGGATCAAGAAGGCCTTGGACCCCCAGGGCATCCTCAACCCCGGAACGATGGTCGTCGTGGGTCCACACGCTAAGCCCAACGCCTGACTATGACAATGCGGAAGCCGGCTGGGGCGGCTATTGACTCCAGCCGGCTTTTTCGCCTAATCTTTCAATGTGTGAATCAAAGATTTCACAATGTGAAATCACACGACTAGGAGACAGACAATGACCACTGCCGAACTGCAGCTGCCTGAAGGCATGGAAATCACCGCTGAGCTCAAGCCCGAATACTCCAAGGTCCTCACCGCTGAGGCCCTGCAGCTCATCGCCGACCTGCACCGCAAGTACGAAGGCGAACGCCAGGAGCGCCTGGCCGCGCGCGTCGAACGTCAGAAGTTTCTCGATGAGGGCGGCGAGCTCGACTTCCTTGAAGAGACCAAGGCCATCCGCGAAGACGAGACCTGGCAGGTGGCGCCTCCTGCCCCCGGTCTGGAAGACCGCCGTGTTGAGGTCACCGGCCCCACCTACCGCAAGATGACGATCAACGCGCTCAACTCCGGCGCTAAGGCGTGGTTGGCAGACCAGGAAGACGCCAACACTCCCGCGTGGGACTCCGTCATCGGCGGGCAGATCAACCTGCTTGACGCAACCAACCGCGAAATCGACTTCGTTGCCGAAGAGACCGGCAAGGAGTACAAGCTGCGTCCCGACGAAGAGCTGCCCACCATCATCGTGCGCCCCCGCGGCTGGCACATGACCGAAAAGCACATCCTCGTGGACGGCACTCCGGTCTCCGGTTCGATCGTCGACTTCGTGCTGTACTTCGCAAGTGCCGGTCGCAAGCAGATTGAAAAGGGCCGCGGCCCGTACTTCTACCTGCCGAAGATGGAATCGCACCTGGAAGCCCGCCTGTGGAACAACATCTTCGTTGACGCACAGGAAGCCCTCGGTGTTCCACGCGGCACCATCCGCGCCACCTGCCTCATCGAAACCTACCCGGCTGCGTTCGAAATGGAAGAGATCCTCTACGAACTGCGCGAACACTCCTCGGGGCTCAACGCAGGCCGCTGGGACTACATCTTCTCGGTCATCAAGACCCACCGGAACAAGGGCGAAGACTGGATCACCCCGGACCGCGCCCAGGTGACCATGACCGTTCCGTTCATGCGCGCCTACACCGAACTTCTGGTACGCACCTGCCACAAGCGCGGCGCTCACGCCATCGGCGGTATGTCGGCATTCATCCCCTCGAAGGATGAAGAAGCCAACAAGAAGGCATACGACCAGGTCACGAACGACAAGTCGCGTGAAGCCGGCGACGGCTTCGACGGTTCGTGGGTTGCCCACCCCGGCATGGTCGAAACCTGCAAGGAGGCCTTCACCAGGGTCCTGGGTGAGCGTCCCAACCAGATCGACAAGAAGCGCGAAGACGTCACCGTCACCGCAGCCGACCTCCTCAGTGTGAAGGACACCCCCGGCCAGATCACGGAAGGCGGCCTGCGCACCAACATTTCAGTGGGCATCCAGTACGTCCAGTCGTGGCTCAACGGCAACGGCGCGGCCGCCATCAACGGTCTGATGGAGGACGCCGCGACCGCTGAGATCTCCCGCAGCCAGGTGTGGCAGTGGGTCAAGGAAGGCGTGAAGCTGGACGACTCGGGTGAGCAGATCACGAAGGACTTCGTGCAGAAGCTCATTGACGAAGAGACCGCGAAGCTCTCCGGTGACAACCTCGAGCAGGCAACCAAGCTCTTCACCGAAATGGCGCTGGATGACGAATACCATGACTTCCTCACCCTGCCGGCTTACGAGCTGCTGGGCTGATGGAAACCTGAGCTGAAGGATCCTCCTCCCGAAGCTCAACACTGAGGCCCCCGCGAAGTGTTCGCGGGGGCCTCAGTGCGTTCTGGCAACGGTCAGTGGGCAGCTGTCGCAGAGCAGCCGTCCAACGGCAGTCACCTGCCGCGCAGAACCTCTTCAGCGGCTGACACAGTGTCTGGCGTGTACATCGATCCGAACAGGTGAACGTGGGCCAGAAGGCCGAACAGCTGGTGTGCGGGAATATCGTCACGCCAGCCGCTCGGCATGGGGTGCTCGGATTCATAGCCGGCGAAGATTTCGTTCAGGTGGGCAGCGCCGAACATGGCGAGCATCGCCAGATCTTCTAATCGGTGACCGCCGTGGGCGGCCGGGTCGATGAGCACCGCACCGTCTGCCGTCCACATGACATTGCCGCTCCACAGGTCGCCGTGGACGCGTGCTGGTTCTTCTGCCGGCCCGCCGGCAATGCCGTTGTAGGCGCCTTCTGCGATGAGGTCGACTGCTTCTTCAACCGCAGCCGCACCGCGGGCTCCCAACTGCCCGCGAGCGCGCTCCAAAAGCGGGCGCAGACGGTCCTCAGCCCAGAACTCACCGAAAGACTCACGAGGTGCCGCCGGCACCTCGAACGGCTGACTCAGGGGACCGAAGTAGGCGGGGGAGCGGGGCGCCCAACCGAACCCCGGTGCACCTGAGCTGTGCAGGCGGGCCAGCCGCGCACCAAAAGTGCGCGCCGCCTCGGG
>CABTZE010000165.1 GCA_902489215.1 uncultured Brevibacterium sp. | reverse complement strand
CTGCACGCGGCAGTGCTGCACCCGGTGGCGCTTCGCCCTGCAGCTTTTACCCCGTCAGCGGCCGAAGCGGCGTGAACGGTTCGAGAAGTCGCGCACCGCGCGCAGAAAGTCTGTTTTGCGGAAAGCCGGCCAGTAGGCCTCGCAGAAGTAGAACTCCGAATAGGCGCTCTGCCACATAAGGAAACCGGACAGTCGCTGTTCGCCGGAAGACCGGATGATCAGATCGGGGTCTGGCTGACCCTTGGTATACAGGTGCTCTGAGAGCTTCTCTTCGGAAACATCGTCGATTGCACAGCTGAGGTCGCGTCCGGCTTCGAGTTCTGCCTTCAGGTAGGACCGGACCGCGTCTATGATTTCAGCCCGTCCTCCATAGCCGACGGCAATGTTGACCGCGACCCTCGACGCTGTTTCCGACGCCCCGGCCGACCGTTCCTGTGCCGCCTGCAGTCTGCCGCGCAGAGCACTGGGAAGAAGCTCGAGGTTGCCCACAAGGTTGACGGAATACCACTCGGTGTCCGCGATTTCATCGACGAGGTCACCGATGATTTCGGTCAGCGCAGCTACCTCTTCTTCGGCCCGCGCCAGGTTTTCCTTCGACAGGACGTAGAGGGTTACCATTTCGACGCCGATTTCATCGCACCAGCCCAAGAACTCGATGATCTTCTGGGCTCCGGCCCGGTGACCCTGTTCGGTGGTTGCGCCGAATTCGCGCGCCCAGCGGCGGTTGCCGTCGGTGATGACGCCGATGTGCCGGGGAATCGCGGTATCCGGCTGCAGGGATTTGACCATGCGCAGGTTGTACAGCCAGTGCAGCAGGCCCGTGGATGAACCAGCACGCGGTATTCTCGGTGCTTTCATCTTTCGGCCTTTCTCCCGTGGGGACGTTTTACTCGTGCGGGCATTCAGCCCATCACATCCCACATCCACCGTGTGATTGTGGGTGCATTCCTCATCTTGTATTCCTAATCTAATAGATAGCAGGGGCTGCCCTGTGGAATGCCCACGCTTCTGTCAGGCCCACAACATAGACTCCACATATGGAGCACCAAACCACCGCCTCGGCGCTTGTTCCGGACGATCGTCCGCGTGAAGAAACCACCGCATCCGGCCGCCCGGCCGCTGCCTCACGCCGCCGCATGTCACGTCGCAGGCAGGCTTTTCTTCGCACTGAGCTGGGCCGTATGGCCGGGCAGAAGAAAACGTCGTGGCGCGGATGGATCCACGTCGGAGCCTTCCCTCTGGCTGTCATCGGCGGCTTGGCTGCCGTCATCCTCGGCCCCACTGTCTGGGTCCGCCTCGGCGCGGCTGTTTTTGCTCTGACCGGAATGCTTCTGTTCGGCACTTCGGCTGTGTACCACCGTGGGCCGTGGCGCATGCGGATTCGTCTTCTGCTGCGCAGGTTCGACCACGCCAATATCTTCCTCATCATCGCCGGCACTTATACTCCCCTGGCATTGCTCCTGCTGCCGCCTGGCGAGGCGCTGATCCTCTTGACCGTCATGTGGGTTGGGGCGGCTGCGGGTGTCGCGTTCCGGCTCATCTGGACGTCAGCCCCACGAGCGCTTTTCGTCCCGGTCTACATCGGCATCGGGGTGGCGGGAGTCGGCTATGTGCCGCACATGTGGATGGAGAATCTCGCGGCGGGAATCCTCATTGTGATCGGTGGAGCGTTCTACATTGCCGGAGCTGTTGTCTACGGACTCAAGCGCCCCAATCCGGTGCCGGGAGCTTTCGGCTTCCACGAGATCTTCCACGCCTGCACGGTGGTCGGCTACGGCTGTCATTTGGCGGCTATGCTCACAGCCTCCGTTATGGCCATGTAAAAGATCGGGGCGACTGTCTGAAACGACAGTCGCCCCGATCTTTCGGCATTCCTCTCACGAGGCGCCGATCAGCATTCAGCTGTCTGTGCGGGTGTCTTCGGGTTCGGTTTGTTCGCTGTCGCCGTCCTGCTGATCTTCCGGCCCCTTCCAGTCTGGGCGGGCTGACTGCTGTCCTTCGAGGTCGCCGTCTTTGCGCAGCGGAATGGTGTATTCAACCCGTGCGCCGTCGCGTGCGCGGATGCGCCGGATGCGGCGCACGGCGTCGCGGATGAGGAAGATCGTTGCAACCACGACGAGCGCGGTGGCGACAAAGCCGATTGTGCCGGGGGTGACGAGCACTGGGTCCGGCATTTTCGGCGGCTGGTTCTGTGCCACGGCGAAGAACGAGATGTTCGGCATCATTCTCCTTGGGGTTTCTGGGCGGGTTCGACGATCTCAATTCCGGCTGTGCGCATGGCTGCTGTGAGGTCTCCCGGCGCTACGACGGTGCCGTCTTCGAGTGCGATTCCCTCAAACAGGTCGTGTTCGGAGAACTCGGCGAATTCGCCGTCTCTGCCGGTGTTGTCGACGGCGAGTTCGAACTCTTCTGTCGGCCAGTACTGTTCGGCCATCATCTGCACTTCGGAAAAGAATCCGCTGCTGGGGTCGATCTGGGTTGCGTGTGCGCGCAGCGCTTCTGCCGCGGTTTCCAAGAAGGCTCCAGCGGGAATAGATGCTGTCAGCTTGTAGTCGCGTTTGTTCGCCGAGGTGCGGATGCGCTCCTGGCGTTCAGCGCTCAGGGGCGATTCAGCGCCCAGTTTCGCCATGATGCCGTGAATGTGCATCCACTTAGCCGGGGTGAGGTCCATGTTGTAGTAGACCTTCAGCACCTGCCAGGCCCCGCCCAGTTCGGGGTTGCAGTCGGCATCAGCTGCCATCTGGACTGCTAGCATCGTGGCTTCGTGGGCGCGGATGTGGTCCGGGTGGGGGTACCCGCCGAGTTCGTCATAGGTCGTCACCACGTGCGGGCGCAGTTGGCGGATGAGGTGGACCAGGGGCCGTGCCGCGACTTCTGTCGGAGCGGTCCAGAACGTTCCGTGTTCAATGTCGTCGAAGCCGCCTTCGGGCAGGCCCGAGTCAACGAAGCCGATCCACTTGTGCTGGGCACCAAGACGCTGTGCGGCACGCGCCATTTCGTCCCGGCGCAGACCCGCGATGTCGCGAATGGCCGCGGAGCTTCCCTCGAGAGCAGGGTTGAGAATCGAACCCGCTTCCCCACCGGTCATCGTGGCGATCGTGACCTGCGCTCCGAGTGTCGTATAGAGCGCCGTCGTCGCACCTCCCTTAGACGATTCGTCGTCAGGGTGAGCATGCACTGCAAGCATGCGCAGCTGCGAATACGGTGCGGTTGGCTTCACGTGGACCTCCATGAGGGCGCCGGCTGGCTCCCGGCGGAAATGACTACTCTAGACTAGTACGTCAAAGATAGGCGCTTGGCAGAAAGGTCGGCTGTGAGTGAAAGGTACGGGGGTCGTGCACCCGGATATCAGGGCACGAAGCTGAACAAGCGCCCTCTGCTCATCATCGCCGGCATTGTCATGGTTCTCATTGGGATCGGGGCCGCCTTCTTCGCGTTCCGCCCGGCCGGCGCACCGACAACAGCATCCGATGTTTCGTTTGAGGCCATCGACTCCAACCGTGCGGTCGTGAAGTTCAACATCCGGCCCGACCGCACTCGGGACTCCGTGTGCTCAGTTGTTGCAAAAAACGAGTTCGAAGCAGTGGTGGGCTATCGCGAGGTGACGATCCCAGCGTCACCCGAAACCGCCTCGTCAGATCTGTTTCATCAGGAAGTCGATGTCAACACGACCCAGCAGGCAGTACAGGGACACTTAGATTCCTGCTGGTTCGTCAGCTAAGATAGCCGAATCACCATCCCGGGTCCCCTGCGGACCCGGGATTTCACGTAGACAAGCGCTGCACGGTGCAGCGCCTGAGGAGGAAACAGCATGGCTGAGGAAAACGTCGGCGACAAGACGTGGCTGACTAAAGAGGCCCACGAGCGCCTGACGAAGGAACTCGAGCACCTCCAGGGCCCGGGCCGCGCAGAAATCGCTGAGCGCATTGACGCAGCTCGCGAAGAAGGCGACCTCAAGGAAAACGGCGGCTACCACGCTGCCCGTGACGAACAGGGCCAGATGGAGGCTCGCATCCGCCAGCTCGAAGAGCTGCTGCGCAACGCAGAAGTCGGCGAAGCTGACTCGGACGACAAGACCGCCGGCCCCGGCAAGCTCATTGTGGTCGAAATGAACGGCCGCAAAATGGAGTTCCTGCTGGGCTCACGCGAAATCATCTCGGAAGAAGACGAGGTTGAGGTCTTCTCCGAACAGTCGCCACTTGGCAAAGCCGTCAACGGCGCAAAGGTCGGCGACGACGTCAAGTACGAAGCTCCCAACGGCCGGAAGATCACCGTCACCGTGAAGTCGGCCAAAGCGTACTGATCATCTGACGTTCAGCGAAGCGCAGACTTCCCAAAACGCTTACGGCGGGGTAAAAACAATATATTGTTTTTGTCCCATATATGTTTTGGGGCGGTGTGTCGCGTGCTGCCCGT
>CABTZE010000164.1 GCA_902489215.1 uncultured Brevibacterium sp. | reverse complement strand
TCGACTTCGCGATATTTAACACCAAGCGTCGCTTCGACCATTTTCATGGTCATGGCGAGGAAGCCGAAGACGATGATCCACAGGACAGCACCCGGACCGCCGATCGTGATGGCGACAGCCACACCGGCGATATTGCCGAGGCCCACAGTTCCGGAGAGTTCAGTGGCGAGAGCCTGGAACGATGACACCTGGCCAGGGTCCGTCTTGCGAGTCAAGCGGCCCTGAATGACCTTGTAGGAGTACTTCAAGCCGGTGAATGGCTGGAAGCGCAGATAGACGGTCAGGAAGATGGCGCCTGCCATAAGCCAGAGGACGATGAGCGGAATCTCGACGCCGCCGACATTCGGCGCGTAGAAGACCACCTTGTTGAGCCAGTCTGAGAACGGTCCCAGAATGCTCTGAATGGTCGCGTCGACGGACTCGAGTGACGAGCCCTCTTGTGCCAGGAAATCTGGTCGTGAGCCAGAGATCATAATCTCTCCGAAGTTCGGGTACATGGTCTCAGCTGTGAATTCACAGAGTCACTGTGATCCACGCCATGCACTCACCTTAGGGGAAATGCAGAGAGAATGCACAAGCTCCGGTCAGGAAGGTTCTGATTCCGTTATATTTCCAGGCCTAGAGACCGGCCGAGCTGCTCCCAGCCGTCAGTCCGCAAGTGTAGGCGAATTACGGGACGTTCGGCGCATCGGAGTGCGTCTGCGTCGCCATCGGCTTGGGCGCGGAGAAGCTGCGCAAACGTGCAGTCCTTGCCGGGCACGGGAAGGTCATCTCCGACACGGTCGGCCGTGATCTGAATGAACCCGCCGTTATTGCGTCCGCCCTTGTGGTACTGACCGGTGGAGTGCAGATACGCCGGGCCGTAGCCGAACGTTGTCACAACCCCGGTCAGACGGAAAACTGCTTCGCGAAGAGCTTCGACAGCAGCAAAGCGCTCCGGATCAACAAATGCCTGAAGGGCCAGATAGCCGTACTCTGGCACTGCGTCAGCGAGTGCGCGAACGGCACCGCTGATGCTGCGCACGTTTCCCAGTGCGTGTTCATCACCGTAGACCTCGATGTTCTCGTAGCTGAAGACCAGGTCCATGCTCTGCACTGATTCTGGATCGGCCAGTGCTGCACGGGCGGCTGCTTTAGCTGATTCGACATCCGGCTGGTCGAACGGGTCGACAGCTGTCGAATAGGCCAGGAGGGCAGTGGTGAACTCCCAGAGGTACAGCGCACTGCCAAGGTCTCCCGTGACAGAGCCGAAATGACCCGACACGGGGGCCGGCGGCTCAGAGTACTCCGCGGTGCTCAAAGCCAGTCCGATGGTGGTGACATCCGGACCCGCATTCTGAATGAGCTCCGAAGCTGGGTCGTCAATCGCGATCGGCAGAAGTCCCCGGCCGTCCTTGCCGAGCGATTCGCCGATGAGCTGCTCAATCCATGCCCCAAGTCCAACACCGGTCTGATCAGCAAGAACGAGCTTGTCGACATCACGTGCGTGAGCACTGGAAAGGAACGCCGCCAGCTGAACCGCCGGGTTATCCTCGTCTTTACGCAGTTTGGCCGCGCATTGTGCCGCCGATTCGACCAGCGAGCGCGGATCACCGCCGGCAAGAACCGCCGGCACCAGACCGAAGGCCGTGAAAGCCGAATAGCGTCCCCCGACATCGGCCGGTGTTGTGAAGACCGCCGCACTGCGCGTGGGGTCATCAAGTTCCGAACCGGCGTCGGTGATTGCGACAACACGCTCAGCCGCATCGAGCCCAGCGTCGGCACAAGCCGCCTCAAAGGCAGCCAAGTGTGACCGGGTTTCGACAGTCGTGCCCGATTTCGAGGCGACAATGAGCCCTGTGTTCTTGAGATCGTCACCAAAAGCCCGGCGCACAGCGGCTGGTGCTGTGCTTGTGAGGAAGGTGAGCTCCACCTCGAGAGCCTGTGCGATAACAGCCGCACCCAGTGACGACCCGCCCATCCCGGACAGGACGAAACGGTGCACACCGCGCTTGGCGAGCTCGCGTCGCAGCTCTTCAGCGCGAGCAATCTCCGGGTGATCCGCGGCGGGCAGCTCCACCCAGCCGAGACGGTTCTCAGCCGTCTTCGCAACGGACTCGCCCCACAGCTGCGCGTCGCGCGCAGCCAAACGTGACGTGGCGTGAGCTTCCGTGAGGACCGCGAGTTCGTGATCGTAGGACTCAGCCGACGCGGGGGAGAAGACGACCTTCATCGCAGACCCTCCTCGACGGTCTGCACGAGCTCAGCCCAGCTGTCGTCGAACTTCTGCAGGCCCTCTTCTTCCAGGACCTGCATAACGTCGGCGTAGTCAATGCCCTCGGCGGCCAAAGCGTCAAGAACTCTGTTCGCTTCGGCGGCCGTGCCCGTGACGGTGTCGCCCTTGTCCTCACCGTGGTCAGCGTAGGCGCGCAGGGTCTTCTCCGGCATCGTGTTGACCGTTCCGGGAGCCGTGAGCTCTTCGACGTAGAGCGTGTCGCGGTACTCGGGGTTCTTCGTGCCAGTCGAGGCCCACAGTGGGCGCTGGCGGTTGGCGCCCGCAGCTTCGAGCACAGCGAAGCGCTCGGAGCTGAACTGCTCTTCTGCAATCCGGTAGGCGGCACGGCAGTTGGCAATACCCGCTTTGCCGCGCAGCGCCAGAGCAGCGTCGGTCCCGATGTTCTCCAGCCGCTTGTCCACCTCGGTGTCTACGCGAGAGACGAAAATCGAGGCCACAGAGTGGATGGTGCTCAGATCGTGCCCGGCTTCGCGCGCCCGCTCAAGGCCGTTGATGTAGGCCTCAACCACCCGGCGGTAGCGGTCGAGCGAGAAGATGAGCGTCACATTGACGCTGATGCCCTCAGCCGTGACCGCGGTAATGGCCCGCAGGCCCTCTGGCGTCGCGGGAATCTTGATCATGACGCCGGGCCGGTCGATCATGCGGTGCAGCTTGCGCGCGCATTCGGCCGTGCCTTCGGCATCGTGTGCGAGTGTCGGCGGCACCTCGATTGACACGCGACCGTCACGTCCGCCGGTCGCGTCATAGACCGGCTTGAGGATGTCGCAGGCGAGCTGGACATCCCGAACGGTGAGGGCGTCTACAGCATCCTCTGTCGAGGTACCGCTCGCCTTGAGCTCGCTCAGCTGGTCTTCGTAGCCGCTTCCTTCCGCAAGTGCAGCCGCGAAGATCGTGGGGTTCGTGGTCACACCGACGACGGAGTCTTCCGCGATGGACTTCGCAAGCGAGCCGGATTCGATTCGCTTGCGCGAAAGGTCGTCAAGCCAGACGGAGACGCCGTTTGCACTCAGATCTTCAAGAGTCACTGTTCCCCCTTGGCAGCGCGGATCGATTCACGAGCGGCAGCAACAACAGCGTCGGCGGTGATGCCGAACTCCTGGTAGAGACGCTTGTAGTCGGCGGAAGCTCCGAAGTGTTCGAGAGACACCGCCCGCCCGTCAGTTCCGAGGTAGCGGTGCCAGCTCATGGCCGAACCAGCTTCAACAGAGACACGTGCGCGGATGTGTGAGGGCAGAACGCTGTCGCGGTAGTCAGCAGGCTGTGCGTCGAACCATTCGTGGCTGGGCATCGAAACGACGCGCACTGCTGTGCCGTCGTGGCGCAGCTGCTGGGCTGCTTCGAGCGCCAGCTGCACTTCCGATCCGGTGGCCATGAGGATGACCTCGGCGTCTGCGTCGTCTGACAGCACGTAGGCGCCCTTGGCGGTGTTCTCTGCGCCGGCCAGTTCCGTGCGATCGAAGACCGGCAGGTTCTGCCGCGAGAGCACGAGGCCGGAAGGTCCGTCAGTGCGTTCGAGGATCTTCAGCCACGCGAACACTGTTTCGTTGGCGTCTGCGGGACGGACAACGTCAAGCCCGGGGATAGCGCGCAGGGAGCTCAGATGCTCGACAGGCTGGTGAGTCGGTCCGTCTTCGCCCAGGCCGATGGAGTCGTGCGTCCACACGAACACGTTCGGCAGATTCTGCAGGGCTGCCAGGCGGACGGCGGCCCGCTGGTAGTCGGAGAACACGAGGAACGTACCGGAGTAGGGGCGGGTGGGGCCGTGCAGGGCGATGCCGTTGCAGATGAGGCCCGCAGCGAACTCGCGAACGCCGAAGTGCAGGTTGCGGCCGTATTCATTGCCGCGGAACATCTCCGAAGAGCGGTCTTCCGGGAGGAATGACGCGTCGGCCTTGATGAGGGTGTTGTTCGAGCCGGCGAGGTCGGAGGAACCACCCCACAGTTCGGGCATTGCCGCACCGAGTGCCTGCAGGACCTGACCGGAGGCTGCGCGGGGGGCGATGCCCTTGTCGTCAGCGTCGAAAGTCGGCAGGGTGTCTGCAAAACCTTCGGGGAGTTCGCGAGCCTGCAGGCGGTCGAAGAGTTCGGCGGCTTCCGGAACGGTCAACACGATGCCGGAGAAGACCCTGCGCGCCTACGCTGACCACGGTGAGGA
>CABTZE010000163.1 GCA_902489215.1 uncultured Brevibacterium sp. | reverse complement strand
TGCGACAGCCCAGCGTCTGGAAGCCGGCGATGCGGCGGCAGCGATTGAGCGTGTCCTCGACACCGCTCAGGCAGCCCTCGCTGCTGAAGCAGTCGGCGCTATGGAAGCCGCACTGTTCATGACGGCCGACTACCTCAAGACCCGCGAACAGTTCGGTGTGCCGATCGGCGTCTTCCAGACCCTGCAGCACCGCGCGGCAGACGCCTACGCGAAGCTCGAAGAGGCCAAGTCGATGGCGCTGTACTCGAAGCTCGCCATCGAGGCTGACACCGACGGAACCTCGAAGACCCGCCACGCGGACGTGCTCGCTGCCAAGGTCATCATCGACCAGTCAGCAAAGCACATTTTCTCGGAGTCCATCCAGATGCACGGCGGTATCGGCATGACGATGGAATACCCCATCGGCCACTACGCCAAGCGGCTGACCGTCATCCCCCGCACCTTCGCCGCTCCCGACCAGGCTCTGGCCGAACTCGGCGAAGTCGGCGGTCTGCTCGAACCCTACGCAGCTGACCTCTGATCTGTGCGGCTGAGCCGAGTTCCGGCTCAGGCAAGACAAAGCACGAGGTGCCGCTCACCTTTCTGGTGAGCGGCACCTCGTGCTTTTTGCGGGGTTTTCTGCCGTCGGCTGGGTGCTGCCGTCAGCTGAGGGTCTTTCAGCTGACGGTCTGCCCGAACTCCCACCTGCGGATCCAGGCGTGCATCGCGATTGCCGCTGCGGCAGCCGCGTTCATGGAGCGGGTCGAACCGTACTGCTCAATTGACAGGACGGCTTCGCAGGCTTCGTGCGCACTGTCCGTCAGCCCGATGGACTCCTGACCGAACAGAAAAACGCAGTCCCGCGGAAGGTCATAGGTTTCCAGCGGTGTGGAGTCGGGGAAGTTGTCGATGCCGATCAGCGGCAGGTTCCTTTCGGCACACCAAGCCGCGAGGTCGTCGGCACTCGGGTGGTGCAGAACGTGCTGGTAGCGGTCGGTGACCATGGCACCTCGGCGGTTCCAGCGCTTCTTGCCGACAATGTGCACGGCAGCCGCATTGAAGGCGTTGGCTGTGCGCACAACCGAACCGATGTTGAGGTCATGCTGCCAATTCTCAATCGCCACGTGAAAGCCGTGGCGACGCTGGTCGAGGTCGGCGATGATCGCCTCCATCGTCCAGTAGCGGTACCCGTCGACCACATTGCGGCGGTCGCCGTCGCGCAGCAGCTCGGGATCATAGCGCTCGTCGTCGGGCCATTCGCCCTCCCACGGGCCGACCCCGTGGGAGGGTGCTGCGGATTCAGCCGGCTCTGCGGCTGTCGGCTCCGCAGCGCGAGGTGACGGCTCAGTCATCCTCGTTCACGGACTCGCCGGCCTTCTTCTTGGGCTTCTTGGCCTTGGCGGAGCCAGTTTTGGCAGAGTCAGCCTTGGAGGACTTGCCGTCAGCCTCCTTGGCCTTCGCCCTGTCCGCTTCCTCAACCTCATCGGCGTCTTCAGCGTCCTCGGCTTCCTCCGCCTCGTCAGCCTTGTCAGCTTTGCCCTTTGGTTCGTTCTTCAGCTTTGCCTTCGCAACAGCCGGACGGCCGGCAATGCCGGCGCCTGACAGCACCGTCTTCGTGTAGCGCGACATCGCCAGCATGACAAGCACAACCGCGACCACAGCGGCCGAAGCGGCGGCCACGAGGCCGTGCCACCACGGAGCTGCAGTCAGCAGGTACAGCGCGCCAACACCAGTCGGTTCGGCAAACGGCAGCCACGCGGCAACCTGCGGCAGGCTGTCGGCCATGAACGGCAGCATCGGCAGGAACGCCATGATGACGATGACAACTCCCGCAACAGCCGCGCCGATCCGGCGGCCCCGCTGCTTTTCACCCATCGCAATGAGCGCAAAGAGTGCGATAACCGCAGCCGCATAGAAGGCATAGCTCAGCACAAACCAGCCGAGTGCAGGAAGAGCCGCGTACACCTCGCCGGCCAGACCGATGACAGACATGCCCAGCAGCCCGACAACCGCCGTGATGACCAACAGGAGCAGTGCCAGCTGCGTGAGGCCCCAGATGCGGCCCCACAGCGCCGAGCGCGGCGGGATGGCGGCGATGATGATTTCGCTGGTGTGGGTGCGGCGCTCTTCGCGCACACCCCGGTAGGCCAGAGCACCAAGGCTCAGTCCGGCCGCAAGGGTCAGCGCGACCATGGTCCAGGCCACGACTTCACCGGTTGCGGGGTCAATGGGCCCACCGTCGACGTAGGTGACTTCAGGCGTGTTGACGAGCTTGTCGATGATTGCCTGCGGCATGCGGTTCTTGGCGATCAGCTGGTCATTGCCCTGACCCGTGGGGTCCTGCAGGAGGAACGCATCAACCTTGCCGCTCTTGACGGCGTCCTGACCCTCTTCGACGCTCGTGACGATCGTGACGGACATGCCCAGCTGCTGCTCGACCTGCGGCAGCTGCTGTGCAACCTGGTCCTTCTGCTCTTCGGGCACCATCATGGCGACGCTCTCGCCGCTGCCGGCAGAAACACCGGTGCGCGAAAAGCCGATGATGAGCGCAGCAAGCACACCGATGATGAGTGCGAGCGCGGTCGCCGCGAACAGCGGGCTGCGCAGCGCCTGCGAGGTTTCGCGGTTGGCTACGAGGTAAGTCGCCTGCCCACCTGTGAGGTCGCGGAACTCGGAGACGAGCCCCGTCTTGGTTTCATCGCCGGTGTCCTCACGCAGCTCATCGGGAACCTCAGCGAGTTTCCCCACAGGTTCATCACCTAGGTTGTGCGGGTCGAGAGCCTTCCCTCCCCCGCCGAGGTCCGTGTACGAGGTGGTGCTGATGTTGTCCTGATCCTTGCCGTGATCTTTGTTTGCCATCAGACGTCCTCCTTGAAGATCTCCCGCAGGCTGGCGGGCTGAGCGTCGGCCTTGGCCTTGGCCGAGTTTTTCTTCCGCAGCTCCTTGGCTGTTCCGTGGGCGATGACGCTGCCGTGGCCCAGCACCAGGATGTCGTCGGCGTACTGTTCGATGAGCTCCCAGTCGTCGGACGTGACGATGATGGGCACGCCGGCGTCTGCGTGGTCCTTCAGCAGGCCGAACACGAGCTTGGCGGAGGCCATGTCAAGGCCCTCGCCGATTTCATCGATGACGACGACGTCAGGGTCGGCGGCAAGAACTGCGGCGATGTGCACGCGGGCCTGTTCAGTGCCCGACAGCTGGGAAAGCGGAACATAGGCCCGGTCCGACAGTTCGAGACGGGCCAGCAGGGTGACCGCGTTGCGCTCTGCCGCACCGAGCGTCATGCCGTGCAGGCGCGCCATGTAGACGATCTGCTCCATGACCTTCATGGAAGGGAAGCCGCCGCGTTCGGCCGGCAGGTATCCGAAGTTCTGGCGGTCACCGCCGACGAGCTCGTTGTCTTCGAGCTTCACAGTGCCGCTTTCGGGTTCGATGATGCCCATGATCGCGCGGGCAAGTTCGGTTTTGCCGGCGCCCTTGGGGCCCACAACGCCGAGGATTCGCCCCGGGGTCGCTTTGACGGAAACGTCGTCAAGCCACAGTCTGCGCTGTGACTTCACAGTGATGGACGACAGTTCGAGCACAGGGGGTCCTTTCCTTTGCGGACTTTCGCCGCGTAACTTCAGTCCAGGCCGAGGTCAGCGGTGGTCAATGCTGTCAGATAGCGCAGGCCTTCTGCTTCGACGCGTTCGCGCGCACCGGTGTTGCGGTCCATGACCACTACAACGGCGACGACTTCTGCGCCGGCTTCACGCAGGGCTTCGACGGCGGTGAGAACCGATCCGCCGGTTGTCGACGTGTCTTCTACAGCGACGACGCGACGGCCCCGGACGTCCGGCCCTTCGACGCGCTTGCCCATGCCGTGTTCTTTGGCCTGCTTGCGCACAACGAAGGTGTCCAGCGGAGTGCCGCGGCGCACGGAAGCGTGCATCGTAGCGGTTCCCACCGGGTCAGCGCCCATGGTGAGCCCGCCGACGGCATCAACCGAATCCAGCAGGCCCTCGGCTTCGAGGACATCGAGGACGATGTCGCCCACAAGCGGCGCGGAACGGTGGTCGAGCGTCACAAGGCGCAGGTCCAGGTAGTAGTCGGCCTGCTTGCCCGAAGACAGGGTGAAGCTGCCACGCTTAACGGCCAGAGAATCGATGAGCTTCAGCAGCTCTTCACGTGTCTGCGCAGGATCGTACGAACGTGTGTCGGTCATGGCCGCCATTGTATTAGCGGGCGCAGGCGCCCCTTCACATGGATTAGGGAGGAACCGGGCAGCCCTCCTCAAACCCTCACCCACGCTTTAGCAACAAAAACTCCCCTTAGCAGTCACTGCTAAGGCGCAGATTCCGGCTGAAGGGAGTCTCCCTACGGCTAAAGCGCAGATTCCGGCTAACGGGTGTTTTTGCCTCACCAACCGCAGCCAGCCCGACTGAAAACACGAGGTGCCGCACCCCTGGCACCTCAGGA
>CABTZE010000162.1 GCA_902489215.1 uncultured Brevibacterium sp. | reverse complement strand
GTCGGCGGACGGTTGCGCGCAGGTCATCGGCTTGGGTTCCGCTGACGGCAACGGAGGCAAGCGCGTCTTCAAATGGCTCACGGGCCCGCGCCAGCAGGCTCAGCCCCGTTGTAGAGCGTCATCCCGGACTCGGTTCGCTTCCGGCGGGCTTTGACCAGCTGTGCCGTCAGCGCGCTGCCGAATGGGCTTCCAGCGTCGAGGACATCGTGCGCAGCGTCGGCCAGTCGAAGACTGCTAAGGCCCGTATTATGTCCTTCGGCGTCGCGGGTGTTTCCGCTGTGCTGATGTACGCCGTGTGCGCCGGTGCGGGAGGCACGGGGTCTAACCATGCTGGCTCTCGTGAATACGAGGACCGCCTTGCTGTTCACCGCCTCCTCAACACGATCTTCGGTCCGGAAGCCACAGAAGAGCTCGCAGCGACGGCGCGTCGACGCCTGCTCGACACGGGGCTGAGCCTGCTGGCGCGGGCCCGTGAGCCATTTGAAGACGCGCTTGCCTCCGTTGCCGTCAGCGGAACCCAAGCCGATGACCTGCGCGCAACCGTCCGCCGACTGGAAGGCCTGAAGTGAATCGCTTCGACGAACTGTCCAAGGGCATTCGCACTGCACTCGACCTTGAGGGCGGTGCGCTGTCTGCTTCGACGGCACAGGCCGCAGCCGAGGTCCTCAGCCGGGCCGAAGCCCGCCGCGGGCTCGGCAGCGAGCACACCGTGGTGGCCTTTGCCGGTTCTACCGGGTCGGGCAAGTCTTCCCTGTTCAACGCGGTTTCTGGGCTCGAAATCGCCGAGGTGGGGGTCCGCCGGCCGACCACCTCGGAACCGATTGCCTGCGTGTGGGGCGAGGGCGGCGACGATCTCCTCGACTGGCTTGAAGTTCCGAAGTCACGCCGGACGTGGCGCGAATCCGCTCTCGACGGTGACGACGAAGAACCACTGCGCGGTTTGATTCTCATCGACCTGCCCGACCATGACTCGACTGCCTACGCTCACCGCGAAGTCTCAGACCGGATGATCGAAATGGTCGACGTTGTCTTCTGGGTAGTCGACCCGCAGAAGTACGCCGACTTCTCGCTGCACAACGGCTACCTGTCGAAGATGTCGGCAGCTGCCGAAAGCACTGTCGTTGTGCTCAACCAGGTCGACCGACTCGATGCGGAACAGAAGAAGGCCACACTGGGCCACCTGCGCAGCCTTTTGGAAGCCGACGGCATGGAAAAGGCCACGGTTGCATCTGCGAGTGCCGTGACCCGCGAAGGCGTACCGGACATCCGCCGCCAGCTGGTCAAGATGATCGAAAGCCGGGAAGCCGGCAAGCGCCGCATCGAACAGGACCTTGCCGATGTGGCCGGCCGCATTCGCACTGAACTTGGCCGTCCGGTGGACGATCCGGAGCAGATTCCCCAGTCGGACATTCTCATCGGCGCTATGAACGAAGCCGTCGGAACCTCGGCAATCGCGCAGACCGTGCACGACGATTACGCGCGCCGAGCTTACGCCAAGACGGCCTACCCGCTGTTGGCGAAGGCTTCTCGAGGCAAAGCCGACCCACTCGGGGCCCGTCATGGGGGAGACCGCGAAGTTCTTCTGCGGGCCGCTCAGCCTGAACTGACACAGCCGCAGACTGCGCGCATCAATCTGGCGGCCCACGAGGTCATCAGCGGTGCCACTCGCAGACTTCCCGCAGCGTGGAAGCGCGCTGCGGCAGCAGCGGAAGATCAGAGTGCCGCCCGCATCGCCGCAGATCTCGAATCAGCCGTCTCTAACGTCGACATATCGCATCGCCAGCCCGGTTGGTGGGGTGTGGCCGGCTTCTTCCAGTGGCTGTTCTTCATCCTCACGATCCTCGGGATCATCACGACTGCAGCTGCGGCTGTCTTGATCTTCTTCTTCCCGGAAGTTCTGTGGACGGCACTTCCCAACATGCGACTGAGCGTTCTCGGTCTGATAGCCGCATCACCCCTTGTGCTCGGCATCATCGGCTCGATCATCACGTCCGTCTTGGCTGCAAGTGCCAGGCGCAAGGGTGCTGACGATGCCCGGGCCCAGGTAGAAGAAGACATTGAACGAGCGGTTCATTCAGCAGCGACGGACAATGTGTTCGAACCTGTCACTCGCCTTCTGCGTAAGCACAGGGAAACCTACGACGCGTTGAACTGACGCGCTGAGCGTTGGCGCTGAAGCCCTGACTAGCGTGCTCGGCCCTGTGGAAGGACCCTCGGCTTTCCACAGGGCCTTTTCGTATCTTCCGTGCTGGTTTGGTGCCGATGACCATTGCTGTACCTCTTCTGATTGAAAGGAACAGCAATGCAGCACTACACCTATCTTGTGGGCAACGTCGGAGGCGATGTTCGCTCAGGCACAGCTTCGAATGGCAGCACTTGGGCAAGCTTCCGCCTTGCAGTCAACGACGCCTACCGCACAGACGACGGCACATACGTCAATCGCCCAACCACCTGGTACGACGTCAAGGTCTGGAGGCCGTGGGCCATCAATGTGGCGGGCTCCCTGCAGAAGGGCCAGCGGGTCATCGTCATCGGCAGGGTCTCGATGGAGCAGTGGGAAACCGAAAGCGCAAGCGGGGAGCGGCTGACTGTCAACGCCCACGCTGTCGGACCGGATCTGTCCTTCGGCATGGCAGTCTTCCGGTCCAATTCAGTGACGGCCGAAGAAAACGAAAGGATGGAGGAAATCAAGCAGCGGCACAGCGACAGTCCATGGGCCAGGGTCGACACCCCCGCCGCAGCGACTGCCGGAGACTCGGAACAGCCGGCGGCTGCCGTCGACAGCGATTCTGCTGAAAGTTCGGACGCAGAACCGCAGATGGCGGCAGTCGGCGCCGGGGGAGAGGGCCCGCCGTTCTGATTTCTGTTGATGCTTGCCGGCCGGGCGTGCGGGTGCGGGCGCCGAAAAGGTACTACAGTTGTCTACTGTGAAACTCTTCGGCGCCCGCCCAGCAGCGGTCATCTCCATCAGCAGCCTGGCTGCTCTTGTGCTGTCTGGCTGTGGGCTTTTCGGTTCGGCCTCAGAACCCGAGGGCGAACCGGCCGGCAAACAGACTGCCGAAGTCGAAAAAGTCCTCAAGGTCATTGAACCGCTGACGCACAAAGACGGCATTCCGACGAGCGAAGAAACTCTCAAAGTTCTGCAGGACGGCGGCTACAAGCCCGAGAACATTGCCGCAACTTTGGACAAATCACCTCTGGACCACGATGTCCCCTCGAAGGTCTTCGCCGTCAAGGTGAAAAAAGGCTGCGTCATCGGGGAGATCCGCAATGGCGGTGCCACAGCAGCCCTGTACCCGCCCTTGAAGTCCAATGACGACTGCCTCATCGGCGAAGTCGACCGACCCAAGGGCGTCAAGATGCCCGCGGGCGAACAGCGTGAAGAGGGCAGCGAGGACAACGGTGCAGGTCATCTTCCGGGCGAGGACATGCACAAGCGCAAAGACGACGGACTCTGAGACCTCGGATTAGCTGATCGGGAGCCCTGCCGATACCCTTAGGTGCTATGGCAGAGTTCATTTACACCATGCACAAAGCGCGCAAAGCGCACGGTGACAAGGTTATTCTCGACGACGTTTCCATGTCTTTCTTCCCCGGTGCGAAGATCGGCATGGTCGGCCCCAACGGTGCCGGTAAATCAACAATCCTCAAGATCATGGCTGGACTCGACCAGCCCTCGAACGGCGAAGCTCGACTGTCACCCGGCTACACGGTCGGCATTCTGCAGCAGGAACCGCCGTTGAACGAAGACAAGACCGTCCGCGAAAACGTGGAAGAGGCAGTCGGCGACATCATGGGCAAAGTCGCTCGCTTCAACGCCATCTCCGACGAAATGGCGCAGCCTGACGCAGACTTCGACGCGCTCATGGAAGAAATGGGCAAACTGCAGGAAGAGATCGACAACGCTGACGCGTGGGACCTCGACTCGCAGCTGGACCAGGCCATGGATGCACTGCGCTGCCCTCCGGGAGACGAACCGGTCACCCACCTGTCCGGTGGTGAGCGCCGCCGCGTGGCATTGTGCAAGCTCCTGCTGGAAAAGCCGGACCTCCTGCTGCTCGACGAGCCCACTAACCACCTGGACGCTGAATCCGTTCTGTGGCTCGAACAGCACCTGAGCACCTACCCGGGTGCTGTTATCGCGATTACGCACGACCGCTACTTCCTCGACCACGTTGCAGAGTGGATTGCCGAAGTCGACCGCGGACAGCTGTACCCCTACGAGGGCAACTACACGACGTACCTGGAAAAGAAGAAGGAGCGTCTGCAGGTTCAGGGCAAGAAGGACGCCAAGCTGGCCAAGCGTCTGTCCGAGGAACTCGAGTGGGTCCGCTCTAACGCCAAGGGTCGTCAGACGAAGTCGAAGGCACGTCTGGCCCGCTACGAAGAAATGGCGGCAGAAGCCGAGAAGACACGCAAGTTGGATTTCGAAGAGATCCAGATTCCGCC
>CABTZE010000161.1 GCA_902489215.1 uncultured Brevibacterium sp. | reverse complement strand
CCTGCACGGCGAGCGTTCTCTGCCGGTCACTCAGGGCGACGTCACGCTCCTACCCGGCCCTCAGTCTTTCCTCCAGACGAACACCGCTGTTGCCGGCGAGCTCTACCGCACCGTCCGGCAGTGGATTGCTGAGGCCGCAGAAGCACACGCTGCCACGCACCAAACCGCAACCACCCCCAACGAAGCCCTCACCGTGTGGGACCTCTACTGCGGTGTCGGCGGTTTTGCGCTCCACGCGGCACTCGCCTCACCGCAGGTCCGCGTCCACGCAGCCGAACTCAACCCAGAAGCAGTCGAGCGGGCCCAGGAAGCCGCCAGGCGCCTCGTGAGTGAGCACCCGGAAGTTGAAGACCGCGTCGAGTTCACAGCGGAAGACGCGTTCACATGGGCTCGCGAGCAGAGCGAGCCGGCCGATCTGCTCATCGTCAATCCGCCCCGGCGTGGGCTCGGCAAACCCATGAGCCAGTGGATTGAAAAGTCAGGAATTGCAACCGTCATCTACTCCAGTTGCAACCCGCGCACCCTGGCGGCGGACCTTGAGCACATGCCCGGCTACAGGGCCGAAATCGTCCGAATAGTCGACATGTTCCCGCATTCACCCCACGCAGAGGTTCTCACCAGGCTGAAGCGCCTATAAGCTGAATCAAATGCGAGCACTCCTGCGTTTCTGGCCAGACATCCGCGCCCGTATATGGGTGTATTCCCTGGTCATGGTGCTCACGCTCATTGCCAACGCAATTTCACTGGCCACCCCGATGCTCACCGGGCACATCATCGACGGCCCGATCGCCCACCGCGACCCCGCCGGCCTGTGGTGGCCTGCCGCCGCGATTCTGGCGGTCGGAATCGCCGAGGCGTCTGCCCTGTGGGCGCGCCGCCGGCTGGTTGCCGGGGTGGTTTCGGAATGGGAAGTCACGTGGCGCGGTCGGCTGTTCTCCCGCCTTCTGTACCTGCGGGTCGGCAGACACGACGCGTGGGATTCGGGCCAGCTGCTGTCGCGTGCCACGCAGGACATGTCGCAGCTGCGCCGCTTCTTCGCCTTCGGCGGGCCGTTCATGCTGGTCACCCCGGTGACGATCGTCATCGGCACCGTCATGCTGTGGCTCATTCACCCGCTGTTCGGGCTCACTGTGATCGGCATGGCCATCCCACTGACGGGCGCCGTCGCCCTTCTGGAGGGCCGGTATCGGCGAACTTCGCGCGCATCTCAGGACACGATGGGCGAAATCACCACAAGCGTCGAAGAGTCGATTCTCGGCATTCGGATTCTGCGCTCTTTTGGACGGTCGTCGTGGGCTTCGCAGAGGTTTTCTGAACTCTCCCACCGTCTGGCCGGCTACGAGGTGCGCCTGGCAAAGCTCGACTCCTGGATGTGGGCCACGATGCAGATGCTGCCGGCCGCCGCGCAGGTCATCATGCTGGGCCTAGGCGCGTGGGGTGTGCTTGAGGGCTGGGTGACCATCGGCCAGGTGGTTGCAGCGCTGACAATCACGTGGATTCTGCGGATGCCGATTGAAATGCTCGGCTTCCTGTTGGCCGACTTCCTCATCAGCATCACCGCGGCACAGCGGTATTGGGAAGTGCTCGATGAAGAGATCGGCATCGAAGACCCCACTGGCGGAATCGACGATGCAGCCGCCGTACCTTCTGCCGAAGGCCGACTGGAGTTCGCGGGTGTCGGATTCACCTTCGACGATGGCGAGCGCCCGCTGCTGCACGATGTGAACCTCACCGTTGAACCCGGTGAAACGCTGGCGCTCGTGGGGCCCACGGGATCGGGTAAGTCGACGGTTGTCTCGCTCATCCCCCGCCTGCACGATGTCACCTCCGGTGCCATCACAATTGACGGTCGGGACATCCGCGACATCCCACTCAATGCCCTGCGGGGCCTGGTGTCGTTCGCCTTTGAAGACCCCATTCTGTTCTCTGACACCATCCGGGCGAACGTCGAAATGGGCGCACCCGGCGCCGGTGACGACGAAATTGAGCAGGCGCTGCGCATCGCCGCCGCGTGGGACTTCGTGCAGGACCTGCCGGAAGGTCTGGAAACGCAGGTGGGCGAACAGGGGCTGAGCCTCTCAGGCGGTCAGCGACAGCGGGTCGCCCTGGCACGGGCCATCATCGGCAAGCCGCGCGTGCTTGTGATGGACGACCCGCTCTCAGCGGTTGACGTCGACACGGAAGACCGCGTGCAGCGTGCTCTGGCCGAGGTGCTGCCCGACTCCACAACCATCGTCGTGGCCCACCGCCCGTCGACCGCTCTGCTGGCGGACAGGGTTGCCGTGTTGGACGGCGGCACGGTCGTTGAAACCGGCTCCCACCGCGAACTCACGGCCAACTCTGCCACCTACCGCAACCTCATGGGGGCGCAGGCATGAGCGACAAAGTTTCCTCCACCTCGGATATTGATGCCCTTCCGGAGGGCATTTCGAAACGCTCTCGCGCGCTCCTCCTGCAGCTGGTCCGGCCCTACCGCGGGATCCTCATCGTGCTGACTCTGCTGGTCCTGTTCTTCGCCACGGCCGGCACGCTCGGCCCGGTGTTCATTGCCCGCGCCCTCGACCACGGTCTGCCGGCCGCGACGAACGGCGATTTCGGCCCCCTGTGGACCAATGTGGGCCTGTTCGCGGCGTTCGTGGTGCTTGGCGCCTCGGCATCCTGGGCGGCCACACGAGGCATCGGCGTCGTCAGCCAGAAGATCATGGTGACCCTGCGCGGTCGCCTGTTCGACCACGTGCAGAAACTCGACATCGCCTATCACGAAAAGCAGAGCTCAGGCCGGCTGGTGTCCCGACAGTCATCGGACATGGAATCGGTGCAGGAGTTCCTCGGCTATACGCTCATTTCGGCGATTTCCGGTCTCGTGCAGATGGCAGTCATCGCCGCCATCCTCATCTTCCTCGACATTCCGCTGGCTCTGGTCACCTTCGCCGGCTTCCTCCCGCTGTACTTCGTCACCCGGGCGGCTCAGCGTTCACAGCGCGCGGCATACCGGCGGACGCGCACGTCGATTGCCAAGGTGATCATCGACTTCACGGAGTCGATGGGCGGCATCCGCGCCGTTCAGACCTTCCGCCGACAGCCGCAGCGCAAATCCAGCCTGGCCGCCCACGATGACGACTACCGCAAAGCCAACACCGACGCCCTGCGGGGAGTTGCAACCTTTGCAGGGCTGACCAGGCTGATCGGCAATCTTTCGCAGTTCGCGATCATCCTCTTGGGTGCGTGGCTTGTGATCGGCGGGCACACGCAGGTGGGTGTTCTGGCCGCGTTCATCCTCTATGTGCGTCGCTTCTACGGCCCGCTTGATGAGCTCGTGCAGACGTTCAACATGTACCAGTCGGCGCAGGCCGCCCTGGAGAAGATCACGGCTGTTCTCGAAGTCGAGCCCACCATTACTGATCCTGCCTCTCCCCAGACTGTCGAGGCCGACGGCGAGGTTGTCTTCGATGCCGTTCGCTTTGCGTACGGGGACGGACAGGATGTGCTCCCCCGCTTTGATCTGCGCCTGCCGGCCGGGCAGACGGTCGCGCTCGTGGGCGCGACGGGTGCTGGCAAGTCAACACTGGTGAAGCTGCTGACCCGCTTCTACGATCCCCTGGAAGGCGCGGTGAGACTCGATGGAGTTGACCTGCGGGACATTGCGGATGCTGATCTGCGCAAAGCCGTTGTCATGGTCACGCAGGAATCGTTCCTGTTCGGCGGAACGATTGCCGACAATATTCGGATCGGCCGCCCCGATGCGTCTGATGACGAAGTCCGCGCGGCCGCACGCGCCGTCGGTGTGGACGAATTCATTGAGAGCCTGCCGGATGGCTATGACACGGATGTGCGCAAGCGCGGCGGGCGTTTGAGCTCCGGGCAGCGTCAGCTGGTGAGCTTTGCGCGCGTGTTCTTGGCAGACCCGGCGGTTCTTGTTCTTGACGAGGCCACCGCTCACCTGGACGTGCCCTCAGAGAAGCTGGTCCAGCAGGCACTCGAGACGATCCTCGCCGGCCGGACCGCGGTCATCATCGCCCACCGCCTGTCGACGGTCGAAATCGCCCACCGCGTTCTCGTCATGGACGCCGGCCGGATTGTCGAAGACGGCACTCCCGCCGAGCTCATTGCCGGCGAGGGACGCTTCGCCCACCTTCACGCCGCCTGGAAAGACTCACTCCTGTAGAGCTCCCGCTTGGGCTGACGAGGTGCCAGGTCCGGGCGCGCGTCACCGGTGTTCCGCTGTGGTTCGGGACGCTCGCATAGACCCTCAATGTCAAAGACTCTTGCCTTGATGTCAGGTTTACTTGACACCGCATGTCTAGTTTCCTTAACCTTGTGTCAAACAAACTAGACATGAGGACAAATGAGCACACACCCCAAGCCGAAAGTGAAAAGCGCCAGGCTGCTCGCCGAACTCACGCAGGCCCGCGCCCCCCGGCGATTATAGAGCGTGCAGATATTTTGCGTGCATGTAT
>CABTZE010000160.1 GCA_902489215.1 uncultured Brevibacterium sp. | reverse complement strand
GAGCATTGTGGAAGTGGACGTCCTGCAGTTCAAGGCCCGAGGTGCGCTCAAAGGAGTAGTGCCACCAGGCGCCGTAGTCCCTTTCGGCGGCCATGGCGTGACCGTATTCGCCGTCATTGACTTCCGTGATGCCGACGTCCTTCTGGCGCTTGACGATGTCGACAACGGAATCGGTCAGCAGCTGTCCGAACTCGTCGGTGTCGATGTTGTCGTCAAAGCGTGCGGCGTTGGCGGTAATCAGCTTGTCGGTGCGCGGCAGCGAGCCGGCGTGGGATACGCGAATGGTCATGGTGCTCCTTTCTGGATGAATTTTTTTCATCATATGAACGGGCAACCATGTGTGTTCCGACGTTGACGCATTTCGGAATATTTATGCAATAAAAGCGGCGCCTCGTCATAGAGAGACGAGGCGCCGCTTGGCTGAGGCGCTGTGCTCAGGTGAGCTCAGCACATGTCAGTCGGCCACGTAGTACAGGCGCTTGTTGACGAATTCGTCCATGCCGACGGGGCCGAGTTCACGGCCGTAGCCGGAGCGCTTCACACCGCCGAACGGCAGGTATTCGGCACCGGCCTTCGGGATGTTGACCGAAGCCATGCCCACCTCCAGCCGGTCGGAGACCTTCTGGGCGCGTTCGACGTCTTCGCTGAAGACCGTGCCGCCCAGACCGAACTGGGTGTTGTTGGCAAGTTCCAGCGCTTCTTCGTCAGAGGACACCGGGTAGGCCACGAGCACCGGACCGAAGAACTCTTCGTAGTAGATGTCCGAGCCGACCGGAATGTCGGTGATGACGGTCGGGGAAACGTATGCGCCCTCGTCGGAGATCTGCCCGCCGGTGCGGATAGTGGCGCCGGCGTCCTTGGCACGCAGAATCTGGTCGTAGAGGTTCTCAGCTGCTGCGCGCGACGACAGCGGCATGTAGACGTTCGGGTCTTCGCTCGTGTAGTCACCGGGGGTGGCTTCTGAGGCCAGGCGGACCAGTTCGTCGACGAACTCTTCGTACATGTCGTCCATGACGATGATTCGCTTGTTCGAGTTGCACGCCTGGCCGGTGTTGAACAGGCGGGTCTTGTAGGCAAGCTGAGCCGAAGCCTTGACGTCGGAGGAGTCCAGCACGATGTACGGGTCGGAACCGCCGAGTTCGAGAACGGCCTTCTTCAGAGCCTTGCCGGCCTGAGCCGAGATCGCAGCGCCCGCGCGCTCAGACCCGGTGAGCGAAACACCGGCGATGCGGTCATCGGCAATGACCTTCGAAATCTGGTCGTGCTTGGCGTAGATGTTCTGGAAAACACCTTCCGGCACACCGGCCTCCAGCATGATCTCTTCCATCACACCAGCCGACTTTGCACAGATTTCAGCGTGCTTGAGAACGATCGCATTGCCCAGCATGAGGTTGGGGGAAGCGAAGCGAGCCACCTGGTAGTAGGGGAAGTTCCACGGCATGATGCCGAGGATGGTGCCGACCGGCTTGTGCTGCATGACAGCCTTGCCGCCGGGGGCGTCCAGCGGGACATCCTTGGTGAACTCTGCGGCGTTGTCGGCGTAGTAGCGGTAGATCTTCGCGCAGTACTTGGCTTCGCCGATGGCCTCCGAGCGGCGCTTGCCCATTTCGACGCCGATGATTTCGGCGAGCTCTTCGGCGCGCTCGTCGTAGAGGTCCGCAACGCGGTGGACGATCTTCGCCCGTTCGCTCATGTCGAGCTCAGCCCATTCGCGCTGGGCCTTTTCTGTCTTTGCGAGAACTGCTTCGAGTTCGTCGTCGGTGATGGCCGGGAACGATTCAACGGTCTCTCCCGTTGCCGGGTTGATGACCTTGTAGTCCATGCTCATTCAGTCCTCCTTGGTGTAGAACAGGCGTTTGTTGACGAATTCGTCCATGCCGACGGGGCCGAGTTCACGGCCGTAGCCGGAGTTCTTCACCCCGCCGAACGGCAGGGCTGCCGAATCGGTGTCGTAGGAGTTGATCTTGGCCATGCCCACGTGCAGGCGGCTGCCGACAGCTTCTGCCCGCGCAGTGTCGGTGCTGAACACAGTGCCGCCTAGACCGAAGCGCGAATCGTTGGCAAGTTCCAGGGCCTCTTCGTCCGAGCTGACGCGGTACACCACAAGAACGGGGCCGAACAGCTCTTCGTAGTAGACGTCCGAGCCCACGGGAACGTCGGTGACGACGGCGGGGCTGAAGTAGGCGCCGGGGCCGTCAGCGAGTTCGCCGCCGGTGCGGATAGTCGCACCGGCATCCATGAGCTGTTCCATCTGCTTGGCGAGGTTCTCTGCCGCCCCGCGTGAAGACAGGGGCTGGTAGACCGTGGGGTCGTCGCTCGTGTAGTCGCCGGGCTTCATGTCGGAAGCCAGGCGGACCAGTTCGTCGACGAATTCGTCGTAGGCGTCGTCCATGACGATCAGGCGCTTGTTGGAGTCACACGCCTGGCCCGTGTTGTACATGCGGGTCGCGAAAGCATCCTGTGCTGCCTTCTTCGCGTCCTCAGTGTCGAGAATGATGTACGGGTCAGAACCGCCAAGCTCAAGAACGGCCTTCTTCAGCGCCTTGCCGGCCTGTTCTGACACGATTGCGCCGGCGCGCTCTGAACCGGTGAGCGAAACACCGGCAATGCGGTTATCCGCAATGGTTTCGGCAATCTGGTCGTGGGAAGCGCGCACATTGACGTAGACGCCTTCGGGCAGACCGGCTTCGCGGAAGATGTCTTCGATGATCTGTGCGGATTCAGGGCAGATTTCAGCGTGCTTGAGCACAATGCCGTTGCCCAGCATGAGGTTGGGCGCAGCAAAGCGAGCCACCTGGTAGTAGGGGAAGTTCCACGGCATGATGCCCAGCAGAACGCCGATGGGGCGGCTCTGTAGGACGGCGGCGCCGCTGGGGGTGTCGAGCTTCTTGTCGGCTGCGAATTCAGCGCCGTTGTCGGCGTAGTAGTTGAGGATTTCAGCGGAGAACTGGGCTTCTTCTGCACCTTCGGAGTGGCGCTTGCCCATTTCCTTTCCGATGATGTGGCCGAGTTCGTCAGCGCGTTCGTCGAACAGCTGAGCGGCTTTCTTCACAATGGCGGCGCGCTCTTCGATGGGGCGAGCGGCCCACTGCTTCTGGGCTTCGACAGCTGTGTCGAGTGCCTGGTTCAGCTGGGCGTCGGAGATGGTTTCGTACTCGGCTTTCACCTGGCCGTCTGCCGGGTTCGTCACCGCGTAGTTCGAGCTCATCGACCCTCCTTAGTCGTTCGAGGTCTCTGTTAGCCCTAACACTATCGGCACCCGCCGACATTCCGCGGGCCCTCCCGCAGTGCCTCCCACGCGAACGTCGCAATCCAGTGTGAGGACATGTACTCGCCCGATACGGCGGCCTCGAGGCCCGGCGCCATAAGTGCGGGCACGGCAGAGCGCAGCCGTTCGGCACGGCCCGTGTTACCCCACTGGGCAAAAACGTCGGCTAGGCGGAAAAGAGAGGCCGCGACGGTCAGACCCAGACCGTAGAGGTGCGACTGGTGCCCGTCCGTGGGGTCGAGCACTGTCAGCGGTGTCAGGACCTCGGAATCGGGGGAGAGCTCGGACAGGAACGCAGGCAACCAGGTCTCGAGTTCTTCGCTGCTGAGCACATCGATCATGAGGTCTGCTTCGCAGAGTCCCGCGGACAGGAAGTCGTGACCGCTGCGCTCAAAGTGGAACGGCCACGCGCGGTCACCGGCGTAGAACCTGCGAGCCGCAGCATCAACGGCGCTGACGACGTCGTTGCGCTCAAGCGTGATTGCCGCCCGACGGATTCGGCGCAGACCAAAGGCGGTGTTGGTGTGTAGACCGTGGCGGACCGGCGCAGGCGCTGTATCCAGCCAGTTCACTGTGAGGTCAAAAACTGCCTCAGCGAGCACAGCTGCATTTGCGGCAAGGGAATGCAGCCGAGGCAGGTGAGAGGTATGCAGGGCGGAGGCCAGTTCTGCCGCCCACGCCCAGCCGTAGGGACGTTCCCATGACGGATTGGCCCGCATGTACGCGGCCTCGACCTCGAGGTTCGCCGGGCTCAGGTGCTCCGTGAGGATCGTGAGTGCCTGCTGCGCCCACGGTGCGTCCAGACCCTCGGATTCATATTCGGCTTCCAACAGCTGAGTCAGCAGCCAGTGCATGTGCACACTGGAATGCCAATCAAAGGAATTGCCGAACGCCGGGTGCATCTGCACCGGCTGCTTCAAGTCCGCGTGGTCGTGCTGCACGTGGTGCGCGGCATACGGAAACTCGCGGGTGACGTTCTCAAGCGCCACCGCTGCCAACTGTTTTCTGCTGGGCCGCCGGTGTGGAAACAACATCCCACCAAGTTACCGTTCGTTACTCTGCTGTGGCGTGCAAAAACTCCGGACTCTGTTCTGGCGTGCAAAAACTTGGGAGTTTTCGGCTGAATTGACCGAGTTTTTGCACTTGTGAGCAGAGTCCGGGGTTCGTGACCGCCAGATCAGCCGAAGTGCTTCAGCATGGTGCCCTTCGAGG
>CABTZE010000159.1 GCA_902489215.1 uncultured Brevibacterium sp. | reverse complement strand
CGATCAATTCCTCGGCCTCGACTTCGAGGTTGCCGCCCAGCGTGTCCGCCTGCGCACCCAGCGTGCGCATGGCCTTGAGCGTCTGGTCGATCGGCCTTGGGCCCCGGGCGGAGCCGCCCCGCCGCCGCCCCCGCCCCCCGCGGGTTGGGCCCTCGGCCACCCCGCCCGCCGGTAACCAAGCCGGACGTTGCCGATAGTTCCGTCCCTCCGCCTCGTTGTTCGGCCCGGTGGTGCAGATTTGCGGTGTAATGCGTTTTCACGCGTTAATGCGGCGCATTACGGCGTGAGTTTGCATTAAAGCGTGAGTTTGGCATGTAAAGGCTGCGCTTCAGCCGCCGGCAGCCCGACCCGCCCGGCAACCGGACCCGTCCTTGTCAACAAACCCACCCTCCGCCTCGTCAGTTAACCGCTCTACCGGCACACAGAAGCGGGGCCCGGGTGTTTACCCGAGCCCCGCTTAAGCGTGTCAGCGCCTCAGCATCTGCATCGGCGCTTCAGCTCATCACTTCTTGTGGCCGACGATGGTCCAGTCCGTGGTTTCGAACTGTGCTGCACCGAGGTTCACGACGTCTTCGGAAACACCGTGGACGGTCGGGGTGGCGTAGAAGGGGATCATGACCTTTTCAGCCCAGAACTGCTTGTCCATTTCGTTGGCCAGTTCGAGGCGCTTGTCCGGGTCCGCTTCGTTCTGGGAAGCCTTGACGGCCTTGCCGATGTCTTCGTTCGAAATACCGAAGTAGTTCTGCTGGGATTCAGCCGGGTAGAACAGGTTCGCGGTCGTGGTGATCGGGAACGGGGTGCCCTGCCAGGAGAACGTCACCATGTCGAAGTTCTTCGGGGTCACGTAGTCGGTGAAGTACTTGTCAGACGGGACAGTGTCCAGCTTGACCTTCATGCCGATCTTGTTGAGGTCGTTCATGACCTGCTTGGCGCGCTTTTCGTTCGAAGCGGTGTCAGCCGGAACGACAACCGAGAATTCGAGCTTTTCGCCGTCCTTTTCGTAGACTCCGTCGCCGTTCTTTTCGTAGCCGGCGTCCTGCAGGATCTTTTCGGCGTCTTTGGGCTTGTGCTGTGCCCAGCCGTCCGTGTTGTCCTGGTAGCCGTCCTGACCGGGCATGAACGTGTAGTTGTTGACGTTGATGACCGGAGCTTCAACCGGGCCGACAGCAGCCTGGCCGATGACGTCGCGGTTGACTGCCATGCCGATGGCCTCGCGAACCTTTTCGTCCTTCAGACCGGGGCGGGTGGCGTTCATGGTCAGGTGGGTGTACGTCAGGCCGGTCGACTTGTAGATCTTGGCGTCGCCGCGGTTCTTAGCGGTTTCGTAGGCGTCACCGTCGGTGCCGATGTCAACGAGGTCGATTTCCTTGTTGGCGAAGGCCTGACCCTGCTGCGGCTGCGAGACCACGCGGTAGGTGATCTTGTCCAGCTTCGGCTTATCGCCCCACCACTTGTCGTTCGGTTCCATCGTCACGGTCTTGGCGCTCTTGTCGAGCTTGGTTGCCTTGAACGGACCCGAGGCGGGCACGAATTCGTCCTTGAAGCCTTCGTTGAATTTCTTGGCGTCAGACGAAACTTCGTTGGGCAGCAGCGGGAACACGTAGTTCTGCCAGTCACCGAAGACACCGTCGTAGGTGATGGTGACTTCCTTCTTGTCGGAACCGACTTCAACGGACTTGATGCTCTCCCAGCCCTGGGTGGAAGCGACCTGGTAGTCCTCCTTCTTGCCATTGGTGGCTTCCCAGAAGGCCTTGAGGTCTTCACCGTCGATTGGGGTGCCGTCGTCCCAGACAGCATCCTTGTTGTACTTCAGCTTGACGGTCGTCGGGTCGTCGCCGGTGAGCTCCATCGACTCGATGTAGTCAGGGTTCGCTTCAGCCTTGCCGTCAGCGTCGAACTTGATGCCGCCGCCGACGGTCGGACCGTACATGTCGTCAACGTCGACGAGGGCGCCGTCAGCCTGGCTGATGTTGAAGTTGCCGGGCCATTCCGTCAGGGGGAGGGTCAGTTCGCCGCCGTCCTGGACTTCGTCGGCTTCGGCCTTCGTCATGTCGACGTTGGGCAGTTCAGGCTGGTCGCCGCCGCCTTCACCGCCGCCAGCTGAGCCGCTGTCACCGCTCTGGCATGCCGACAGCACCATCGCTGCCGCCGCTGTTGCGGCTACCAGGGCGCTCAAGCGCGTCTTCTTGATTGCCATGAGTTTCCTTTCTCCGGGGTCGTTCAGACCGTAGGGTGGCTTTTCTCCAATAGCCCGCTGTTTTCCGTGTGGTGGCACGCGGCTGCCGATTCCCCAACCTTGCGCAGTTCGGGACTGACCTCTCGACACTTGGCCTGGGCGTCAGCGTCGAGCAGCTTGTAGAGGGGGCAGCGCGACACGAACGCGCACCCCGTGAATTCCTGCGTGGGTGCAGGAAGATCGCCTTCCAGAAGCACCTGGGTGCGCTTGGATTCGATCTCCGGGTCTGGAACCGGTACAGCCGAAATGAGCGCACGCGTGTACGGGTGCTTGGGGTTTTCGTAGACGTCTGCCACGGGCCCGTATTCGATGATCCGGCCCAGGTACATAACGGCAATGACGTCGGAGATCTGGCGGACGACCGCGAGGTCGTGGGCAACGAAGACGTAGGACAGCCCCAGGCGGTCGCGCAGGTCTTCCAGCAGGTTGATGACACCGGCCTGAATCGACACGTCGAGCGCTGAAACCGGTTCGTCCAGCACGAGCACCTTCGGGTCGGTGATGAGCGCCCGGGCAATGCCGATGCGCTGCTTCTGACCGCCGGAGAATTCGTGCGGGTAGCGCGATGCCATGGTGCGGTCGAGTCCGACCAGTTCCAGCATGTCGCCGACCCGCTTTTCGCGGTCTGCTGCTGCCACGCCGTGGACGGTCAGCGGTTCGCCCACGATGTCGAGCACCGGCAGGCGCGGGTCGAGAGCAGCCGAGGGGTTCTGGAAGACGATCTGCACGTCTTTGCGCATTTCCCGACGCTGCTGAGGGCTTGCGCTTTCGACGTCGATGCCGTTGATGGTGATGGTGCCCGACTGGGGTTTCTTCATCTCCATGACCTGCGTGACAGCAGTCGACTTACCGCAGCCGGATTCGCCGACCAGGCCGAGCGTCTGCCCGGTTTGCAACTCAAAGGAGATCCCGTCGACAGCGCGGACGGTGCCCACGCGGCGGCGGAAAACAGCGCCCTTCGTCAGCGGGAAGTGCTTGACGAGGTCAGTCACCTCGAGAACCTTCTCCCGACCCGAACGGTCGACAATCTCAACCGGTTCGGGCCGTGGGAAGATCTCGTGGGCTTTCAGCGCACCGGACTCGATTTCGTCAGCCCTGATGCAGGCCGCGAAGTGACCTTCGGAGTCAACCACGGATTCCGTGCCCGGCACCTCGCCGTGGACCTCCTGAAGATCCGGTTCGACTTCAAGGCAGGCCTCCACGGCAATCGGGCAGCGCTCCGCAAAGGGGCAGCCCTTCGGCAGCGCGTTCAGCTGCGGGGGCCGACCCTCAAGCGGCACCAGCCGTTCCTTGCCGGCAGTGACGACGTTCGGCACGGAGCGCAGCAGGCCGATGGTGTAGGGCATGCGGGGCCGGTAGAAGATATCGTCAATGCTGCCGGTCTCAATGAGCTTTCCGGCGTACATGACGGCGACCTTGTCGGCGTAGCCGGCGACAACGCCGAGGTCGTGGGTGATGAGGACGATGGCGGCACCCGTGATTTCCTGCGCCTTGCGCAGAAGCTCCATGATCTGCGCCTGGATCGTCACGTCAAGTGCCGTTGTAGGTTCGTCGGCGATGATGAGGTCGGGGTCGTTCGCAATCGCAATTGCGATCATGGCTCGCTGGCGCATACCGCCGGAGTATTCGTGGGGGAAGGCGTTCGCGCGGTTTTCGGGGTCGGGGATGCCGACGATCCGCAGCAATTCAACCGCGCGGTCCCACGCGGCTTCCTTCGACAGCTTGGGGTCGTGGATGATGAGCGTTTCCACGATCTGCTTGCCCACGGGGTGGACCGGGTTGAGTGCCGAAAGCGGGTCCTGGAACACCATCGCGATGTTCGATCCGCGCAGGCGCGACATCTGGTGGTCGGTTTTGCCGATGAGCGATTCGCCCTTGTAGCGGATGTCGCCGCTGATCTGCGCGGTCGACGGCAGCAGTCCCATGACGGCGGTGGATGACACCGACTTACCGGAACCGGATTCACCGACGATCGCCAGGAATTCGCCCTTCTTCACGGAGTAGCTGACTCCGCGGACTGCTTGGACGGGGGCGGACTTCCGCTGGGGGAAGGTGACGGAAAGGTTTTCGACTTCGAGGACGGGAGCCTCGTCTGCAGCACCGCGCGAGGCGGTGGTCTGGGTGGAGAGTTCGGTGTCAGCCACGGTTCACTCCTGAGGTGGGGTCGATGGCATCGCGCAGTGCGTCGGCGACGACGGACACGGCGGTCAGCAGCAGTACGAGGGCGGCGGCGGGGAACAGGAAGACCCAGGGGCGGGTGACCGCGCCGGAGGTTCCCGCCGAGAGCAGAGT
>CABTZE010000158.1 GCA_902489215.1 uncultured Brevibacterium sp. | reverse complement strand
GCTGCGGGGGGATGGCCCCTGGGGGTGTGTGGGGGGATGTTTTCTGGGTAGAGGGGGCCCCGGGAAGGGTTTTTGGTCCCCGGGGCCCTTCTTGCTTTCAGCTTGAGCGATCAGATGTCGGTCGAGGTTTCTGCTCCGGCTTCGCGGGCAGCTCCCCCGTCCGTGTTGTCGCCTGCGCTGTGCGAAGCGGCGGCGTTGGCCGGTCCGGCTTCGGCAATGGCACCGGTTTCGTCTTCGTCGTCAGCGCCGACCTTGACGGGTACACGGTTTTCGCTGACGCCCTTGAACGTGAATTCGGCGTCTGCGCCTTCGCCTTCGACATCGACGTAGATGGTCTGTCCCGGACGGATCTCGTTGAACAGGATCCGTTCGGACAGCGGGTCTTCGATTTCGCGGGCGATGGTACGGCGCAGCGGGCGCGCACCGAGCACCGGGTCGAAACCGCGGTCTGCGAGCACCTGACGTGCGTCCTGCGACACTTCGATCGTCATGGACTGGTCGGCCAGGCGGTCGCTGAGGCGGTTGATGAACAGGTCGACGATCTTGATGATGTCGTCCTTGTTCAGCTGCGGGAACACGATGGTGTCGTCAACACGGTTGAGGAACTCGGGGCGGAAGTGCTGCTTGAGCTCTTCCGACACCCGCTGCTTCATGCGGTCGTACGAAGCGTCCGAGTCACCTTCCACCTGGAATCCCATGGGGGTGCCGCGATTGATTTCGCGGGTTCCCAGGTTCGTGGTCATGATGATGATCGTGTTCTTGAAGTCGATTTCGCGACCCTGCGAGTCTGTCAGACGGCCGTCTTCCAGAATCTGCAGGAGCGAATTGAAGATGTCGGCGTGAGCCTTTTCAACTTCGTCGAACAGCACAACCGAGAACGGGTTGCGGCGGACCTTTTCGGTCAGCTGGCCGCCTTCGTCGTAGCCGACGTAGCCGGGAGGCGAACCGAACAGGCGCGACACCGTGTGCTTCTCGGAGAACTCCGACATGTCCAACGTGATGAGCGCTGATTCATCACCGAACAGGAATTCGGCCAGAGCTTTGGCAAGTTCGGTCTTGCCGACACCGGTGGGACCGGCGAAGATGAACGAACCGGACGGACGACGAGGGTCCTTCAAGCCGGCACGGGTACGGCGAATAGCACGCGAGATCGACTTGACGGCCTCCTTCTGGCCGATGATCCGCTTGTGCAGTTCGTCTTCCATGCGCAGCAGACGCGAGGACTCTTCCTCCGTGAGCTTGAAGACCGGAATTCCGGTGGACTGTGCCAGAACTTCCGCAATGAGCTCTTCGTCGACGATCGCTCCGGCGCCCTGGTTTTTCTTCTTCCAGTCCTTTTCGGCGCTGTCGCGCTGTTCCGTCAGGTCCATTTCTTCCTGGCGGGCGTTGGCGGCGGTTTCGAAGTCCTGCTTGTTGATGGCAGCTTCTTTGCGCTTCTTGGCGTCGGCAATCTTGTCGTCGAGCTCCTTGAGCTCGGACGGCTGTGACATGCGGGTGATGCGCAGCTTCGCACCGGCTTCGTCAATCAGGTCGATTGCCTTGTCCGGCAGGAACCTGTCGTTGATGTAGCGGTCCGAAAGATTCACGGCAGCAGCCAGCGCACCATCGGTGATGGTCACCTTGTGGTGGTTTTCGTACTTGTCGCGCAGGCCCTTCATGATCTTGATGGCGTCCGACAGTGTGGGTTCGGGCACCTGAATGGGCTGGAAGCGGCGTTCGAGCGCGGCGTCCTTTTCGATGTTCTTGCGGTACTCGTCAAGGGTGGTCGCACCGATCGTCTGCAGTTCTCCGCGGGCGAGCATCGGCTTGAGGATCGACGCCGCGTCGATGGCGCCTTCTGCTGCACCGGCACCGACGAGGGTGTGGATTTCGTCGATGAACAGGATGATGTCTCCGCGGGTGCGGATCTCCTTGAGCACCTTCTTCAGACGCTCTTCGAAGTCACCGCGGTAGCGCGAACCAGCAACGAGCGAACCGAGGTCAAGCGTGTACAGCTGCTTGTCCTGCAGCGGTTCGGGGACGTCGCCGGCGACGATCGCCTGAGCGAGGCCCTCCACAACGGCGGTCTTGCCCACACCGGGTTCGCCGATGAGAACCGGGTTGTTCTTGGTGCGGCGGGACAGCACCTGCATAACGCGGTTCTGCTGTTCGCGACGGCCGATGACGGGGTCGAGGCTGCCTTCGCGGGCTGCCTGCGTGAGGTTTCGGCCGAACTGGTCGAGCACCAGCGAACCGGCCGGCTGGCCTTCTTCACGGCCGCCCGCTCCGGCTGTTGCGGGTTCCTTGCCCTGGTAGCCGGAGATGAGCTTGATGACTTCCTGGCGCACACGCGGGAGGTCAGCGCCGAGCTTGACCAGCACCTGTGCGGCTACACCCTCGCCTTCGCGAATGAGGCCCAGCAGGATGTGCTCCGTGCCGATGTAGGTGTGGCCCAGCTGCAGGGCTTCGCGGAGCGAGAGTTCGAGAACCTTCTTTGCGCGCGGAGTAAAGGGGATGTGTCCGGAGGGAGCCTGCTGGCCTTCGCCGATGATTTCGGTGACCTGGTCGCGGACCTGCTCAAGAGAGATGTCCATGCTTTCCAGTGCCTTGGCAGCAATGCCCTCGCCTTCGTGAATGAGGCCGAGCAGGATGTGTTCCGTGCCGATGTAGTTGTGCTTGAGCAGCTTGGCTTCTTCCTGGGCCAAGACCACTACTCGCCGGGCACGGTCTGTAAACCGTTCGAACATTAGCCCTCCTGGGTCGCTGTACGGTCCGTAATGTCTAGCACCATAACCACGCGAGGGCCCGTTTTATTGCGATTTCGCCCTCAGCCGAAGCGTTTCGGCTGAGGGCGAAATTCTGCTGGAATCCCAGTGGGATCAGTGGGCTTTGTCGTAGGCCTCGACGATGTCGGCGCGGATGCGTCCGCGGTCGGATACTTCGTAGCCCTGGCCGCGTGCCCAGTCGCGGATCTCTGCGAGGTCTGAGCGTGAGGCCTTCGGGCCGGAGCTTTTGCGGACGGCCGAAGCGGATCGTTCTGCTCGGCGGGCGACTTTCACGTAGCCGGCCAGCAGTTCACGCAGCCGCGAGGCGTTGTTCGCGGTCAGTTCAATTTCGTAGAGCTTGCCGTCGATGCCGAATTCAACGGTTTCGTCGGCATTTTCACCAGTCAGATCGTCAATGAGGACGGTCGTCACCTTGCGAGCCATCGTGCGGGTCCTTTCGTGGATCTTCAGAAACATCCTGCGGCTCAGCGACGCTGTCACGCTCAGTGGTTTCACGCTGCGCGTTTTCGCGCTGAGCCTTGTGGATTTCCATTTCTGCATAGTAGCGGTCCATTTCCTTCCGCTCTGTGCTGTCGGACTTGATAATGGCGCGCAGAACGTACCAGAAAAGAAGCCCAACCACTACGGAAGGAAGAAGCACCTTCAAATATTCCACAGGAATCCCTAACGATCAAAACCAATAAGAGCCATTGAATTGAACAGTGATTATATTCTCAGTAATCCAAAGGCTTAACGAATGGGAAAAGTACGGTTTCGCGAATACCGAGGCCGGTCAGCGCCATGAGCAGGCGGTCGATGCCGATGCCGACACCGCCGGTCGGGGGCATTCCGTGTTCCATTGCCCGCAGGAACTCTTCATCCAGCGGCATGGCTTCGTCGTCGCCCTTGGCAGCGTCCTTGGCCTGCGCCTCGAAGCGCTCCCGCTGAATGACCGGGTCAACGAGCTCCGAATAGCCGGTTGCCAGTTCAAAGCCGCGAACGTAGAGGTCCCACTTTTCTACTACGCCCTTCTTTTCCGGGTGTTCGCGCACAAGCGGCGAGGTGTCGACCGGGAAGTCGGTCACGAAGATCGGCCCATCGAGCTTGCCTTCGTGGAAGTGCTCCCACAGTTCTTCCACGTACTTGCCGTGGGACTTGAATACGCCTTCCATGTCGACATTGTGCTTGTCGGCAATGCGCACAAGTTCTTCAATGGGCGTTTCCGGCGTAATGTCCTCGCCGGATTCTGCGGCCAGCGATTCGTACATAGAGATCCACGGCCATTCGCCGCCGAGGTCATATTCAGTTCCGTCATAAAGGGTGACGGTGGTAGAGCCCGTTGCATCAATGGCTGCGTTCTGAATGAGCTTTTTGGTCAACGCGGCAGCTGATTTGAAATCACCGTACGCTTCGTAGAATTCGAGCATTGCGAATTCCGGAGAGTGTGTGGCGTCGACACCTTCATTGCGGAAGTTGCGGTTGATTTCGAAAACCTTGTCAAGACCGCCGACAACTGCCTTCTTGAGGAACAGTTCGGGCGCGATGCGCAGGAACAGCTCCATGTCGTAGGCGTTGATGTGGGTTTTGAAGGGGCGTGCTGCCGCACCTGATGGAATCACCTGAAGCATGGGTGTTTCGACTTCGATGAAACCTTCGTCTTCAAAGGTGTGGCGGAGGGACGACATGACCTTGGAGCGGGTGCGCACCATGTCCCTGGCTTCCGGGCGCATGATCAGGTCGAGGTAGCGCTGACGCACGCGGCCCTCTTCGTCAAGCTTCGTGTGCATCGGCGGCAGAGGACGGACAGCCT